>JACRNI010000111.1 GCA_016234925.1 Deltaproteobacteria bacterium
TCATAAGAAATAATGAGCATAAAATCTACTCTTTTATTTTGAAAACAGGATATTGTTCTATCGGCTTCCCGCGCATAAAGCAGCGGTAATATTCCTGCACATAACTGAACATATCCTCTTTATGCTCCAAAAGGCTTTGAATGAGCCAACGGGTATAATCCTTGTTTTTTTCTATTTTCAAAAAGTATTGTCCTTTCTGCTCCCTGAAATCGTCTTTCTGCATCTGCTTTAATCCGTAAGCCCGCTTAATCTGTTTATCAATGACGCAGCGAAAGGGCTCTACTATGTCGCATACTAACGATTTTCGCTGATAAAAAGAGCGGTGATACACACCCTGATACAAATCAAAACCATACAGGTTCAGCATACATTCTGTAATATTGAAAAGGTAAGTATAACCAATATCAAGCGTTGTGTTGATGATATCAATCTTTGTCCTCGGTCTGCGCCCCTTCCATTCCATATCGTCAAACCAATGGCTGAAATACAAACGGGATGCAATTCCTTCCAAACCCAGCAGCATTTGCAGGTCGGCGGCGGTTTCGGTTTGCCGCGCATATTCCCCCATTTGAGCGATCGCATCTTTTGCGCTTTGAGATTTGCCGCGGATGCCTTTGAGCAGTTCTGTTTGATTGATGATTTTGTTGCGGACTAAATGCCGGGCAATAGCCAATTCATTATAACCATATTGCTTCCTGCGCAATAAAAAATTACCTTCCGTTGCGCTGTTCCATAATCCGTAAGGCTTGCAATTGTGCGACAGCATATAAATGGAAAAACCGAACTTTTTGCTCCTTTCCAAAATGCCCGATGTAATGCTTATGCTTCCCACAATCCACAACGAAAATATCTTGTGGCAGGTGGCTTGCAGCACGGTATTTTCTTCCTCGTCTTTGATAATGAGGTTATCGTTTTTGAATGATACTTTCTGCCCTTCTGAAGCAAAGCATATCACGATACTTTTTTCTCTGAAATCAGGCAAACTTAACATAAACTATAATCGCAAAGGTTTGAATAGATGCAGTTGCGGCATTTTGCCTCAACGGGAATAAAGCCTGCGGCATTCATATCAAAACTGTTGATTTGCTCAATCAGGTTTTCAAATTTTCGCTGCATTTCAGGATTTTCATGCGGCAGAGGTATCGGGTGATTTTTATTGTGCGTAATGTCATAAAGCGCAATGCTGTTTACCGCATAACCCATCTCTATAAGGGCATGATACTGCGCATACACCTGAAAAACATAGCCGTCATAAATGGTTTTGATTTGCCGCTTCCTTTCCGTGAGTTTTCCGCTGTCTATATCAAATAAATCTACCTTGCCGCAAATTTTATACTGTTCGCAATAAATTTCCAGTCCCTGTAAAATGTTTTTGCGGGTGGAGTATGCTTTTTCGTCAATAGAGGAATGTGCTGCCCTGCCTGCTATTTGCGGCTTTTGTTGATATATCTGCGTGTTGAAATTGCCATACAACTGGTGAAAGTAGATAGAGCGCGGGCAAAAAATAAAATCATTGAGAAAAGATATGGGAATATAAGTTTCCATTTTTCATTTTTTATTGTTCCGTTCTTGCACAAAATCATGCCATTCCTTATTGCTGATGGCTAACTTCTTTTCGCCTGTTCTTATTTTTTGTAACTGTAACAACCCTTTCAATGCTATGTGATACGCTCCATTGGCATCTGCATCTTTCGGTTCGTTTTCTTTGGCATTTTCTGAATTAAAAAACACCCCTTCGTTATTTGCCACAGGAGAAAGAATAAAATCTCTACCTTTGCCATCGGTATATCGCATTTGCAGCACTAACCTTAAATAGAAAATAAGGTCTTTGAAAAACTGCGCATTATTGATAGACAAGATATTATTTTTTAAGTCATTGCCTTGATCATAATGTATTTTGTGTTGCTCTCTGTCCATCAGGCCTTGCAGGCATTTTGTCACATCAATCGGGTTATATGTTTTTGTAGCGGGCTGATATTGATAGCGTTCCTTGCCATAGGTGCAGATAGTCCATTCCCGGTCATTTTCCAGTTTTGCCTTTTCATCCGCTACAAAATTATTATACTTGGCTACAAACTCAAAATACTTTTTATCGGGATTGTAACGGATGGTTTCAAACTTGCCGAAAAACTCTTTTGCCTGTTTTTCATTCTCATATTTCGGGTAAAGGAGATTCACAAATCCTGTTGCAAAGTCAATCTTGCTTGTATTGGCGGCAGGGACATAAAAGATAAACCCTGTTTGTTTGCCCATATCTTTGAAACTTGTAAACGGCGCTGCCAATTGATAGGCATTCAAAACACCGCCCGGAGCGGCAGCTTCACGGTCTTTAAACACGAGGTAATTGAGTTTATCAATCAGCATCTTCTCCAATTTCTGATATACCTGTCTTTCCACTTTCATACGCCCGCGTTTGAAGCCGAAGTTCAAATCTTCTAACACCACGATGGCATTGTGTTCAATCATCATACGGGCTATTTTGTGCACCACCTGCGACAGATAGCCTTCTTTCAGTTCCTTGATTTTGCCGATGGCATCCCATGATTTGCGGGCTGCATCGCGGGCTTTTTCTTTTTCTACAAGGCTTGCCTGATAGTCTGTTTCATACTTTGTGCCATTATACTCGTTTTTGACTATATTAAATGAGTCCTGTTTCAATATCTCGCCCTTTGAATTTATGAGGGAATAATAAACCAAATGCCTTTCGCCGCGGTCAATGCCGATGATATTGATGTTGGGAAAATTTTCTTTGAGGGTTTCGTTTACAAGGTCATTGAACTTAAAAATATCGCCTGACTTAAAATTGAGTGTTATCGGCACATGAAAGTGATATTTATCTTTTGTGTATCGCTTATCTTTTACAATCTCATACTCAAAACGGCTTTGCTTTTTAGTATTATTAGGGTTTTTATTGTCTATCGGTTTGTTTTTCCCATGGACAACTTTTGATTTTTCCAAAATGGATTGAGGGCGATAAAAAACCTCTGCCTCTCCATTGAGTTTAAACACGACATCTTTCAGGTTGGCATCATCAAATGCTGCTTTCCAATACAGTGTGTGCAAATTGGGCTTGCCTTTGCTGTGAGGCGAAAAATCTTTGTTGTAAATTTTAAACAGGAAAAGTTTGCCATCGGAGACTAATTGATGGATATATTTTGCAGAAATATTTTGAAAACTGATTTTATAACCCTGATGTTCTACTTCTCTATAAAATCCGCTGATGTCTTGGTATGTTTCCGTTGGTGAAAACTGAAAACCAAACTGTTTCCAGTCTTCATGCTTCTTAATGGATGTTTTAAAGAAATCAATTAAAGCGTGGCAATCACTTAACGAAAAAATCTCTCCTTTCTTGTGGCTGCCTTTTTCATATTTCTCTATCAACTCCTTTGATGGATTGAAATACTCAATCCACCTATCAGAGAAAATTACTTTAGGCAGCATCTTATTTGCGCCCGGAAGCAATTTATAATTCATCTTTTCATAAAAATCATTGTCAGATGATGCTGGAATATCGTGAAAAACCTTGTTGTCTTTTTTATTCATAATTCCTAAATAATACAAACTATCTTTTCGGAAAATTACAGAAGTATTATCCGTTTCCTTATTTACATCCCAACCGCTAAGCAAAGAAACATTCTCAAAATTCAATTTGATTTTTTCGGTGGAGTAGGGCTTTTGCGTCAGGAAGTCGCGCACCTTATTGTAAAGCGGGGTTACAGATTTCAACTCCTCAAACATTTCATCAAATTCACTGTAGAATGCGTCTTTGTCGGGCATCTCAGCCCCCTTCCTTTCAGGCGGAGCTACAAAAAACGGCTTTACAAAACGCAGGATATGCAGATAACTGTCAAGGTAATCCTTTATGACGGCAACGGTTTTTTTATCTTGTATCAGTTCGTTGTTGCTTTCATACGCTTTGTTTAATACCGATTGAACCGCTTCGTGCTTTTGCCGGAAGTGGGTTACTACATTCGCCTTTTCTTTTTTATCGTTTAATTCAATGCTGATACTGAGTGAATTGAAATACTGAAGAATAGGGTTTGCCTGTTTCAAAAATTCTTCTCTCTTTTCTTTGTTTTCAATCTCGGTTTCCTGTAAATACGCCTTTAAAGCGGCTTCAATTTCTGCAATGCTGAAATAACTTTTTTTCTGCTGTTTCTCTTTTTCCTTTTTGGTGTTGTATGTTTTATCAATAAAAGCATTTAAGGCGCTCGTGATTACCGAATAACTGCCGAAGATTTGCTGTGAAACGGCAGTGATAAAGGCATTCCTGATATAGATTTGAGAAAGGTCGCAATCTGTGGGATTTAGTTTTCTGCTGAACAAACTTTCAATCTCATTAATTACATTTTTCTTTTCGTTGTTCTTTATAAATCCGTTAATGCCTTCTTTGTAAAATTCCCAAATGCTTTTAATAAGTTCTTTTGCAGTTTCAAAGTTTTCAGGGAGAAAGGATGTGCTTACCCTATCGCTCAGGATTTGCTTATAAAGCGGAGCCAACACAGGAGCATCCTTACTTTTCAAATTCTTCTTTTGTCTGAAGAGATTTATTTTCTCATTTATGCCTTGTATCTTGTTGCCTTTTTTATTGGTTTTACCGCCAAGAACGGCGTTGTATCGGTCAATACCGCTTTGTGTCAGACAATGGTTAAAATAAGCCAGAGAGAAAACATCCTGCAATTTATTGCCATCCAATTCATCCTTCATTTGTGTTTCCACTTCCGAAAAGTCAATCTGGTGGTTTTCGCTTAGCCGTTGAAAGGTTTTCATGTTGCTGATAAACTTGGGAAGGTTCTCATGCACAATGCGGTAGGCGATGGCAGTGGCTTTTTCTTCAGCCGAATACATGTTTCTGCGGTTTTCATTAAACCCTCCAAAATAGGTTGTAAATCCCTTGAACTTTAAAACTAACGCCGCATCGTCATTTCTGTCTTTGCTTTTCAAAAAAATCGGGACTATCTCTTCAATCAGTTTTTCTCATCCTTTATTGGATTATCTTTCAGCCATCCGGCAATTTCCTTGCGCAATTTTTCGCTGGCATTGCCCAATGCTTTAGTATCTCTTTCTTTGGCAGGTTTGGCTAACAGCGCAGTAAATTCGTCATAATATGTTTGCAGGTTTTCCAGTTGTTTGCCGGATAATGCCTGTTCTATAAAATCCTTATGATATTCGTCAATGAGTTTCTTTGCTTTCTTGTAATCATCGGCTCTCTTTTTATCTTTTTCCAGCAGGCCTTTTTCTTTGATGAATTTTTCGGTTTCCCCCTGCGACACCAATTCAAACCGCAGGGTTTTGGAAAGAGAGTATCGCTTTGTAAACTTATCAAAATTTTTCATAACTTGTGTCCTCCTTATAAATACATTCTAATTAAAAATACTTTTATGTCAATCTATAATAATAAAGGCAATGAGTAAACTCCGCAGGTAAATCCCCAGCGGGGATACCTATTAAGCCTCTGTGCAAACAGGGGCTTTTTATTTTGTGGAAATTATAGGCAATCTGAAGTAGATTACAAGAGAATAATAATAAGGCGGACAGCATACTTGATGGCAATCTCCCCTCCCCTCACTTTTTATGGAATATTTAGCAGGTGTTTATAATGAGTTCCATTCTAAACCATATGCTTAAGACAGGCATTCTGCTCATATTTTTATTTCTTGCATCCCCTCTGTTTGCCGCTGAACCAGAGATTGTAAAACTTCGTGAAAATGTGTATGCCTTTATCGGCGCTGATGGAGCGGCGAATTCAGGCTTTATTGTTACAAATGAAGGCGTTGTTGTGATTGACACGCAGGGTCCAAAGGAATTGTCCCTTGTTCTCAAGAAAAAGATAAAGGAAATCACGCAGCAGCCTGTAATATATGTGATAAATACGCACTATCACGGCGACCATACATTTGGAAATCAATATTTTAAGGAAGCCAAAGAAATTATCAGCCACGAGAACACAAAGAAAAATCTGGTTGAAAAGGAAAAGCAGCACAGAGAGCAGTTTAAAAGGTTTTTTAACGAGAAATCTCTTGATGAATTTGAATTGACGCTTCCCACAAAGACATTTGCGAACACCCTTTCCATGCGGGTTGGAAGCGTTTCGTTTGAACTGGTTTATCTTGGAATCGGACATACAGACGGAGATATAATCGTATATCTGCCAACAGAAAGGCTCGTATTTGCAGGTGATTTGTTATATACAGGGCGGCTTCCGTGGGTTCAGGACGGCAATATAAAAAATTGGCAAGAGGCTTTGAAAAAGATTGAATGGTTTGAGGCAGACACATATGTGCCGGGACACGGCAAGGCTGCGGATAAAAAGGGATTAAAGAAATTCAGGAAATATTTTGATGACCTTACGGATGAGGTCTCAAAAATGAAAAAACAGGGCAAAAATCTTGATGAAGTCATAAAAACCATAAGCCTGCCAAGATATAAAAACTGGTCAAAGTATAGCGAATGGCTTGGACTAAATGCAAAAAAGGTTTTTGAAGAGATGGATTAGCAGAAACAGGTCTTTAGACCTGTTATTCAACACGGCTAAAGCCGTGTTTCTACTTTATTGCCTGCGTACTTTATTGCCTGCGAAATAACGCAACCTAAAGGTTGCGGCTACATGCCTGCGTATCATCCTTGCGGTAGCCTGCGTAAATACGCAACCTAAAGGTTGCGGCTACCCGTTGCTACTGCATTCAAAAACGCCTCCGCCACCTTCGGGTCAAACTGGGTTCCTGAACATCTCTTTATCTCTGCAATAATCTCATCCATTGCCCTACCCTTTCTGTATGGCCTGTCTGCGGCCATTGCATCTACTGTATCCGCAACCCCTAATATTCTTGCTAACAAGGGAATTTCATCGCCTTTTATCCCGTCAGGATAACCTGTGCCATCATAAAATTCGTGGTGATGTTTTATTGCAGGGATAATATCCTTCAATAGTTTTATGGGCGAAAGGATTTCTGCGCCTTTTATAGTGTGCTGCTTCATTACGCTAATCTCCTCATCTGTCAACTTGCCTGGTTTATTAAGGATTGTCTCATATGTTCCAATCTTTCCTATGTCATGTAAAAGTCCTGCAATCTCAAGCCGCTTTAAAGTCTTTTCATCAAGTTCTATCGCCATGCCAATCAGCATGGCGATTTCAGTAACCCTTGCAGAATGTCCTGCAGTCCATTTAGATTTTGCGTCTATTGCCTCGGAAAGCGTCTTGATTGTTCCAAAAAATAAATCCTCAAGGTCGCTTACAAGCCTTGTATTTTCCAGCGCCACGCCTATCTGGGACGCAATTTTTTCTAAGGTTGCAAGGTCTTCAGGGGTAAATGCGGACGCCCTTTTTGCGCCGACAGTCAATATGCCGATAATCTCTTCTTTTACAATCAAAGGGACCCTTATATGAGATAAAAACCCTTCTTTTAAAAGCCCTGCCTCAACTGGAAGGAGTTCTTTAACATCCATTGCATTGGCAAGATATTCTGGCATCCTTGTTTTTATAATTTCTCCTGCGCTTGTATCTTTAAATGCTGCAAATCCTATTTTGGGAAGGAATGTTGTGCCGACTCCAGCCTTCCATGTAAAGCCCTGCCTCTCCTTATCCACAAGGTCAACCGTTGCCCTGTCGCATGGAATAATCCTTGAAATCATTCTGGTAACAGTCTCCAATATCTCCTGCGACTCAAGTGTTGAGAGTATGCTCCTGTCTATCTCGTGCATTACTTGTATGGTTTCTATCTTATGAGAGAGTTCCATTGCCTTGTCAACAGACTCCTTATAAAGCCTTGCCTGTTCAAGGGCTGTAGAGACCTGATGAGATATGCCCTGCATGAGTTTTTTATCCCTGTCTGTAAATTCTTTTGCGGTTTTATATACGGCTATAATCAGACCAAGATAATCTGTTTTGCAGATAAGCGGGATGACAGCGAGGGTGGTAGCCGCAGGCTTTATGCCTGCGCCAATCGCACCCATGAAGGGTGCGGCTACAAATCTTCCATCCCCTTCAATAATAATCGCCTCCTTCCCCTCCATTGCCTTTTTAACAAACTCCGCCTTCACATCCATCGGCTCTGTTCTGAAAATCGGAATGAACTCATGCGCCAAACCATAGCACTGGCTTGGCGCAAATGCCTTTGTCTCTTTATCCCATAAATACGACAGGCATACATCGCACTGCATAATCTTATGTCCGCAAAGCATGACCTGTCCCATTAGTTTGTCAATATCTGTTATATGGGCAGTTGTATCGGCAATCATCAGGAGATGACTTGTGATTTCCATCTCCTGCCTTATCTTTTCCGCAGCCCTCTTTGCCCCTGTTATATCCTCCATGATATGAATTGAATATAGAAGTTTCTTATCAATATCCTTTATGGGATAAAATCGGACATTGAATATTCTGTTTGTAACAGGGCAGGAATACTCCTCCTCCTCCTCCTCCTCCTGCAATTCTAATGCCTTTTGGCACATCGTGAATGGCTTTTCCATCTTTGGAAAGACCTTATAATACGGCTTGCCAATGAAGTGATTGAAGGTCATGCCTGCCGCCTCTGCATAGGCCTTGTTGCACCTTACGATTTTAAACTCTTTGTCATGGATGAAAAGAGGGTCGGAGATGGCGTCAAATGTCGCCTCCCATTCATTTTTTGCCCTCTCAACTTGAGCAGTAGAAATATTTAAGTCCTCAAGCATCAAGAGTGTTGCGCGACGGGATTCCTCAATTTCCTTTTCACGAACCTTTGCCTTCTCAAGTTCGGACTTGAGTCTGTCAATCTCGGCTTGTAATTCGGTTATAAGGTCTTTATTCATTTCTTTTATTTTGCAGCCGCAGGCTTTAGCCTGCGTTTCTACGCACCCATAAAGGGTGCGGCTACATGCCTACGCTTCGTCCCTGAGGGTAGCCGCAGGCTTTAGCCTGCGTTTCTACGCACCCATAAAGGGTGCGGCTACAACTATGATACGCTACCATTTGTTTAAATCGTGTATTGTCGAACCCTTTAACTTATACTCTTTCCAATTACTAACTAATCCCTTTCTTACAGGATTATCCAAGATATAATATGCCTGCTTCTTGATGTCTTCATCTTCACGCAAAATGTGGTCATAAAAATCCTTTTGCCATCTGACATTTGGAATATTCTTGGAAAACCAGTAACCGCTTCTCTGCTTAAAGTCCTTCATAAATGCCAAAAGATTAGAGTTGTCAGTATTGCCCTGAATCAAAAGATGGCAGTGGTCAGGCATAAAAAGGAAGACATGCGCATCGCAGTTCCATTTCTTGAGAGAATTGAAAAGCATCTGTGAGAGCGGCTGATAAATAGTCATTTCATTGAGAACCGGTCTTCTTTCTGCAATGCAGGCTGTAAAAGAAACTATGATGCTGCCTTTGTATAACGATGGCGACAGCCTGTGTTTATGTTCACATATTTTAACCATTGTCCATTTGGTAGCCGCAGGCTTTAGCCTGCGCATTAACGCAACCTAAAGGTTGCGGCTACATGCCTGCGTTTCGTCCTTGCTTGCGGTAGCCGCAGGCTTTAGCCTGCGTAAACACGCAACCTAAAGGTTGCGGCTACCTATTTCTTCTTCAACTCCTCCTCCAACTCCCCCACCCTGTCCCTCAACTCCTTGATTCTGAATTCACGCTGGACTGCTGCCTTGTGGAACCGCGCCAAAAAATCCATTTGCTCTGCAAGTCTTTTCTCTGTCTCTTTGCGCACTGTTATATCCCTGATTATCCCTGTTGCATGCCACTCGCCTTTTATATTCATTGCTGAAATGGATAGTTCAACAGGAAATTCCGTGCCATCCTTTTTCAGCCCATAAATCTCTATTGTCTTGCCTACAACAGGGCCTGCGCCTGTTTTGGAAAATCCCTTAAACCCCTCTGCTGACTTTTCTCTGTATCTTTCAGGGCATATTACATCATGTATATGCCTGTTCACTGCCTCACTAGCCTTGTATCCAAAGATATCCTCAGCCTTCTTGTTCCAGAAATAGATAATTCCATGCTCCTTAATGCAGATGATGGCGTCAGGGGCGCTCTCTGAAACACTGCGAAATCTCTCCTCGCTTTCCTTTAATTCCAGCGTCCTCTCATCAACCATTGCCTGCATATTGGAATAAAGGCTGTCCAACTGCGCTGACATCTCATTCATTGCATCTGACAATTGCTCAATCTCATCACCTGTCTTTATATCAAGCCTTGTCTTGAAATCGCCGTGCGCAATTGCGTCTGCGCCGTTGTGAATGATTTCTATTGGTCTGACAAATATCTTTGAATAGTAAAACGCAAAGAAAACGCCAGTGCCAATCAAAATAACAGCGCCCACAATCATAATTACCCACACCTCTACCCATGCCTTTTCAGCCACTGCAACGCTCTCTTTGTATTCTTCTATATCCTTATCACGCCATTTTTTAAGCACTTCTATAATGGGATAGGCATACTTATAATCCATGTCTTCCATTAGTTTTGCAGCGTCCTTATTGCCGCGAGGGTCAGGGACTGCAAATATCTTAAAGGATATTTCCCTTATATTCTGCCATGTCTCGTTAACCTTTTTGAATAATTCCTTTTCGCTGATTTCATGCGCATGACCCAACTCTAGTTCCATCTCTTTTACCCTTGCTTCTAAATCAATGGAATTCCCTTTAAAATCGTCAATATATCTTCTATCCCCTGTAATAATATAATCATTAACAGGCATCAATACCCTTCCAAATGCAAGCATAATGCTTGTAACAACCATCCTGTCATTAGATAAATCATCAAGACGGTGGAGTTTTTTATAGATAGTATTCATATTGTAAAGGCTTATGCCGCCCATAATAATCAAAAATGGAAATATTACTGCGAAAAACGCAATGATGAGTTTTGTCCTGATTTTGTAGGGCATAAAGACCTCCGATTGTTTGCGATTCATTTGATTGGGCAGCCGCCAATCACTTTTATAGAATTATATAAGTATAGCGTAGACTTGGGATTTGTCAAATATGATGGCTTCGCAAAAAGTTGAAAAACTGTAGAAACGGGTCTTTAGACCCGTTAATAATAGACCTAAAGGTCCGTTTCTACATGTAGTTACAATGCCTGATTTAATCTGCTTGTGGTTTTTCAACAGCCTGCTAGCGTAAAATTGGGATTTGTCAAATGATAATGTGTGTATGAGGAGTTGAAAGGTAGGCTTAAAATTATAATTCTCAAACCTAAAGGTTTGAGTTACGCTGTAACTCAAGGCTTTAGCCTTGAGTATTTGATAAGATTTTACTTTGTTAAAATCCCTCCTCCCCATGTTCCGATTAAAAGTCTTCCTGCGCTATCCATGTTTATTGTCTGGACAATGCGGTTGACCATATCGCCGCTTGCATCCTTCCACTCTGATGCGTCTTTTTCGAGCAAGAATAAACCGTCATGCGTGCCTGCATAGACATTGCCTTTATTGTCTGCCTTTAAAGACAAGACCCTTTTATTTTTCAAACCATTGTTTTTTTCTTCCCATGCCTTATCTCCGCTTTTTACAAACACCCCTCCCCCGTCTGTTCCAGCATAGATATTGCCGTCTTTGTCTATTGCGATTGACTGGATTATTGTGTTTTTAAGATTGCCTGTCATATCTTCAAATCTATCCCTATCCTCTTTTGCATTTCTGAATATACCGTTTGCTGTGCCGATATAAATCCTGTCTTTTGAATCAAACGCAACCGCCAATATCCTTTTGTTTGTAAGCCCGTTTTCCAATGCCTTCCATGCTCCTCCTATGTCATCGCTTCTAAAAAAGCCGTCGCCTTCAATGCCGGCAAAGACACTGTCATTTTTATCAATTGCAACTACTGATGTATTTGAATATGCCGCTGGATGACCTTTAACCCTTTCCCATTTTTTGTCAGAGGCATTATATTTGAACACGCCGCTTGTTGTCCCTGCATAGATATTGCCTTTTGAATCCTTTGCAATTGCCTGAACCCTTTTCCCTGAAAATAGAACCGCCTCTTCCCATACTTTGTCTTTTTGCTTTATGAATAATCCCCATGATGTCCCGGCATATATGGTATTTTCATCAGCAAATGCCGATATTATCTGCGTGTTCGCTATGCCGTTATTTTTTTGCTGCCATGTTTTGCCTTTGTCATTGCTTATGTATATGCCTTTGCCGTAACTGCCTGCAAAAAGCCTGTCATTGCCGATTGGCGCTATATTTCTTATGAATACGCCTTTTAATCCTATGGATTTCCATTCCTTCACATCAGGCGAAAATTTAAATACGCCGTCTTCTGTTCCTGCAAAGATTTCATTATTTTGATTGATGGATAGATGCCTCACATAAGAATGAGCGCCCTTGCCAAAAGACTCCCATTCTTTGCCGTTATCCTTGCTTCTCTGTATTCCGCTGCCCCATACTGACGCATAGATGTGTCCACTATTATCAATAACGATTGACTGCACAAGATATTCCAGAAGACCGACAAACCTCCATTTATTCTCACCCTTGCCAAGCCCATAGACCCCGCCTTCTGTCGCAGCGAGGGCTGCGCCGTCTTTTGTAAACGTAATGCCGTTTACAAATGTGTTGTGAAGTTCATCGTTTATGCTGTATAATTTCCAATCATTATCAATCTTTTTGCACACACCGCTTCCCCATATGGACGCATAAACTTTTCCTTCTTTATTGGATGAAACAAACGGGACGAGATGCCCTTTTGAAGCACCTGTTTCTAATATCCAATTCATGCCTTGATTTGTGGATTTGAATATCCCTGCCTTTGTGCCTGCAAACATTGAGCCGTCCGGGGTTTTTGCCAGCGAATATACAAAGGGATTTGCAAGCCCTGAACTTGCGGGCAGCCATGTGTTTCCATTGTCTGTTGTCTTGTAAATGCCGCCTCCCTCTGTTCCAATAAATATAGCCCCATCAGCATCCTCAATAACTGATGTAACGATTCCCCCGAATGGCCCTGCTGCATTAAACACCTTGTCATCAGCAATAGCAGTAGAGGATATTAAAAAAAGGAATGTTAATGCCGCAGCGTATATCTTCACTTTTTCTCCCCTGCCCTGTCGTAATTAAAAAAGATAAAATATACTATGAGCGAAAAGATAAATACAAAGACCAGCATTGTGCTTGGGAGTATAGTCGCCTTTAACCATATTAAAAGACCGCTTAATGCAGCAAAGAAAAAACTTATCTTGTTTATTGCCTTAACAGCATTTGGCGGGAGTTTTTTAATAAATTTTCCTGCCAGTGTTATAATTAAAAATATTACTGCTAATGTTAAAACCAATGTCAAAACCATATATACTATATTCATTATGCCTCCTGTAAAAGAAATAGATTACACAGATTGCAAGATAGATTACACCGATTAAAACACATCTGCGTTTTTAAATCTGTGTAATCGCATTTCAAAATCTGCGTAATCATAGGTATCTCCTATCTAATTTCTATCTGTGATGGATCGTTTGCCACAATCTCAGGCCCATTATATTCTTTTATCTTGCCTGTTACCAGAATTTCTTTGCCTTTGTAAAAATTAAAAGGGTCTATGCCCTTTTGTTCAAACTCCTTTATATTTTTACGAAATATAACCACTGTAAAATCCTTTTTATAATCCTCTCCAAAATTTAAAAATATTGCCTTGCCGCTGTCAAATACATTTAATACTTTACCACGAACTGTTTTTGTCTTGCCGATATATCTGTTTGCCTCTCCTGCTGGAATTGCCTCTTCACTTTTATCAAGCAGTCTGCCGTCTTTTGCCCATAAACCCAATCTTTTTTGAGCAGCCTCTTTTTCATAGTTTTTAAATTCATCCTCTTTCTCAACGCCGCAAGGCGGTATTGTAAGGATTTTAGCATATCCTTCTTTGAGCAAGGCTGCATTGACAAAAATATCATCAACATACACCCATGCCAGAAGCCTTCCATATTTGTCTCTCGGCTGGGATTTGCATAGAACAAGCCTTACTTTTTTGCCATAAACTAATCCGTTATTTCTATCCTTTGCCTCTTGATAAAATATCTGGTCAATCTCAGGCGTGTCAATGCCGATATATCTTACCCGCTCGCCGTTCTTTATCTCAATTGTATCGCCGTCAATTACCTTTACCACATCTGCCTCTATAAAGTCAGCCGCTGGGCGCGAGTCGCGGGTCAGAGGTTGTTGATAATGGCTGGCTGAATATTGATAAACCCCTGCGATTAAAACAGCAAAAAAAACAATAAGGGTTAGAATATTTTTTTTCATTGCTAATGGATGAGCGTAGAGAGATTACCACCTTTCTCTAAATTCATGGATGTGCTTCTGAAGGGATAGTATCTTATTCTTTATCTCTGTTGGATGGTATTTTTCAGATTCAATCATCTTTGCCAGTTCTTCAAGTCCTATATCAATTGCAGCATTTACCTTATTGTAGTCTTTTGACATTTCTTCAAAATTATTTATAAACTCGTTCAGATATTCTGTGAAGTTCCTAACATGCAGGTCGTCTCTTGTCCTGACACTTAACCTTTTATCAAGTTCCCCTTTTGCAATTATTCTCATCTCATATTCAAGCCTTTTAAACGGACCAACCAGCCTATGGGAAAAGAATATTGCAAGAAACGCAATTATTGCAATATATCCCACTGTCATGAATACGCCGAGATATGATGATTCGAGCCTTAAGTATGTATTGAGCCCTTTTGATATTGACTGAAGAAACAGGCCGCCGAGGAGCGCAAGCACAACAAGCAGTGCGATAGTCGCCTGAAGTTCCTTTGCAACAAAATATGTTTGTCTAATTGTCCTTTTACTATTTTTTTCCAAAGTTGCCATGATTATTGCCAGATACTCCCAGATACTTTTGCGGTACTCGGCAATAAAATATACCCTTTCACATTAGTTGTCAAGTTTGTTATTTTTTTTGGGCAGGATTTTAAAAACACAGCAAAAAAGGCTTGACTATATTGATATAAATCCGTTACAGTTACATATCAAAATATTGCCAGTCTCCTTGCCCGGGTAGCTCAGTCGGTAGAGCAGAGGACTGAAAATCCTCGTGTCGGCGGTTCAATTCCGTCTCCGGGCACCATACATGCTTATTTCATTTCCGCAAATACATCAGCATTCTATAAGTTATACGCCATTTCCGTAAAATAGCGATTAAAAACCTAGCTATTGGACAAACCTGCGATTTGCCCGACCCAAGCTTCGCTTGGGTGCCCCGACTTCGTTATCGGCACATTTTCGCTCCTCACCGTATTGGTGATATACGGCTCGTCGCAAAAATGGCCTCTGTCCCCGACTGAATCTATCGGGGACAACTTGCAGGTTTCCCCAAAAATCAAAGTCTATTTTTGGCCATTTCCATCTTGTTGTTTGCGGACAAGTCCGTATGCGCTTCAAATATCTCCTCAAACACAGGCGCTGCCTCAATAAATGCCTTTAGAACTTTGGGGTCAAAATGTTCAGGCATTGTTCTTCCATTGCCATTTGTTATTATATTTTCCACATCTTTATGCGTTAAGGGAGGGCTGCTTATAAGGTCTTTTGCTCCGCATAGCGTCATACTGGTCAACAAGCGAAACTATCCTTCCCTCTATTGGTATCTCCTAGCCTTTTAACCTTCGTGGGTATCCTGTTCCGTCCCATCTTTCATGATGCGTCTATCACCTCTCTCACCGTTCTTAAAAATTCATTCGGCGTTACCGGCTTTGAGATAAAATTCAGCCCCTGATTAGAAATATCCTCTGCCTTAATCATGTCCCCGGAATATCCGCTCATGAAAATAACTTTAACATCAGGGCTTATTTTCTTGATTTCTTCATAGGCTTCCTTGCCGTTCTTTTTAGGCATTATAATATCAAGGACAAGGAGTTGGATTTTATCTTTATTCTCAATAAATTTATTTACCGCATCCTCTCCGTTTACAGCCTCTATAACCTTATAGCCAAATTCTTCAAGGATTGTCTTTGTGATTTTTCTAACCTCTTTTTCATCTTCTACCAAAAGCACGGTCTCGGTATTGCCTGCCTCGCCCCATTTTTGGACTGCATCTAACAGCCTGCTCTCTTTTTTATCTGACAACATTTTTTGTTCCATTGGCAGATATATCTTAAATATCGTGCCGCACCCCGGCTCGCTGTAAACATTCACATAGCCGTTGTGCTGTTTAACAATGCTGTAAACCATTGCCAATCCCAATCCGGTTCCCTTTCCAACCTCTTTGGTTGTAAAGAAAGGCTCAAATATCTTTTTTTGCGTTTCTTTATCTATGCCAGCGCCTGTGTCTGCAAATGTTATTAAGGCATACATCCCTGCCTTGCCGTAACCATGGGCATTTATAAATTCATTGTCAATCTCTATAATGTCTGTGGTTATTGATATTATTCCTCGGCCGGGCATTGCATCCCTTGCGTTTGTTGCAAGGTTCATCAAAACCTGCTCCATTTGTATATGGTCTGCTTTCGCTGTCAGGTTTTTATCTGCGAGATTTATTCTAATCTCAATATGCTCTCCAATCACCCTTAATAATATCTTTTCAACATTTGTTATTAAATCATTCAAATCAATAGGCTCTGGATGTATTGTAATTTTTCTGCTGAATACAAGAAGGTCTCTTGTAAGGCTTGCAGCCCTTTCAGATAAAGAAAGTATATTGCCGACATAGTTTTTTAGCAGTTCATCCCCTTCCCTTTTCTTAATCAAAAGGCTGCCGTAGCCTATTATTGCTGTCATAATATTATTGAAATCATGGGCAACGCCTCCGGCAAGTTGTCCCACTGCCTCCATCTTTTGAGACTGCATAAGTTGTCTTTCCAGCATCTTTTGTTCTGTAATGTCCTGAACAGTCCCGCTCATCCTTACAGCCTTGCCAGTCTCATCAAAAACTACTTCAGCCTGTTCGCGGACTATGCGCTCTTGGCCATTGGGCAAGACTATGCGGTGTTCGATTCTGTAAGGCTTGTTTTTATGCAGCGCCTCATCAACAGATTTTTTAATAAACTCCCTGTCATCAGGATGAACTGAATTTAAAAATGTCTCATATGCCGCCCCGAACTGATTTGGCATTAAGCCGAATATGCGGTAAATCTCATCAGACCACGACAGTTCATTTTTTACGATGTCCCAATCCCAATTTCCAATGTGTGCGAGCCTTTGCGCTTTTGCAAGGCTTGCCCCGCTATTTTTAAGGGCCTCCTGTGCAGTTTTGCTGCCTCTTGCCTCCTTAATATAGAGGGTAAATACAATAATCATTCCCATTATGAGAGTTCGCATCCATAATTCGTTAATATCGCTGGGAATGATGTCTTCAACAAAACTCGCATTGGGGCTTAAAAACATTATGTGTAATAATGCTTCAATAAACCATGAAAGCGCTGCCAATAAAATTCCAGCAAAGACAATTCTATTATTTGAGCGGCTCATATTATCACCTGATTATTGCCCCGAAAATACATATTTTAATCTCCCCCTTTGTAAAAGGGGGATTAAGGGGGATTTTCATACCCTTTGCAAGCCTATATCTCGCGTGGGTTTCACTAATTATTCACCTAATTATTCAACAGGGGAATTGAAAAAATATATTCCATCTATAGTGGCAAAAAATTCAGATGCCGCATCTACAGACAGCGCAGCCCGCTGTGCAGCATATTCATTTATGACTAATGCCTTATCAACCGTGATAAATCTTGCAGCCTTATTGTTGTCATTGCTCACACAGTCGTAAACAACAACCTTAACAGGCGTATTATCAACAACAAAATCACTGGATTTAACATAATGACAGGATGTAAAGGCATGTTTTTTTGCCTCTCCGTTGGCTATGCTCGGCAGGATGAATATCACGACTAAAAGTATAATTAAGTTTTTCATGGGAGTCCTCATATACACAGCGTCATAAATAGAGCAGCATACATAGCGTCAGAACAAAGCAGACCAAGGCGCGGCTGTTTTCTTCCTCTATCGCCATCTTGCTCATGTTTCCCAGTTTTATAATCCCATGCGGATTGCCAAAAAAATCACCAGAAGAATCAAACGACGAATTAAACCTTTTTATATCCGTTCTTTGACCGAACCTTGCGCCAATCCTCTTTATTACTGCATCCAGACTATTCCACTTTGCCGTAATAATCACCTGCGCCTTCCCATGCATTGCATCAATTGCCTTTTTAAACATTGGATAACCTGTCATCAATATATCTTCCACCTCTTCATTGTTTCCGGCAATGGTCCCGAACTTGACAGGCACAACTGTAGATTCTTTTATAAAATCTTCAAGAATAGTCTTATACAAAGACATATGGTGAATAAACATCTCTCTCGGGATGGAGTAATAATCTATGATTGCCGTGTCCTTTATTACCGCAGAAATATCCTTATAAGAAATGCAGTATGTCCTGTCAGCGATGTTTTGCTTATTGGAATTCGTAATGCAGCAAATCTGTTTAGCAGTCAAGGTTTCTTCATATTCCCAATGCCTCTGCGGCATCTGCGCCAATACAGGCTCGCAAATTGTCTTCATAGTTTCTCCCCCCGCCTTTATTTTGTGTCAGCAGTTTTTAATCTGCCAATAAATATGCAATACCGATTACTAAAAAATTGATTAAGCATGTTACAAGGAAAAAATAAGTTAAAGATTTTGCCTTATCCGCTGTATCCATTGCCTCCTCCCATTTAAAGAAAACAGAGAGTTTATTCGTATTTGTCTATGTCTATATAATAGATAGCAACTTGTGTGCCAAGAGTGAAAATAATAGACTGAAGGCTCGATGAACATTGAAAATAGCCAATCTGCAAGGAAGTGCGGTTCTAGAAAAAACGATTGGTTTCAAGAAAAGTATGGCGCATAGACCATAAACTATGGCGTACTATCAAGAAGTATTGCATTATTAAGTTCAGAAAGGGCTCGTTTCCTATTTTCTGCCGCAAGAACCTTATTCGGTTTATTGACTTTGGTTTCTAATTCTGCTAGATTTTTTACAATGGTTATAATTAAATTTTTTGCCATGCTAAAGGGAAAAGTCGGCAGGGATGAGGTTGAAATATCCATCCCCGGACAAATTGCCTTAAAAGAACTGAAAGAAATACTCAAAAGAGAATTCCCGCCCATAAAAGAATTCATAGACAAAAATGTAATGATCTCTGTTAATCAAGAATTTGCCGCATCTGACACAATAATCAAGGATGGCGATGAGGTTGCGCTTCTGCCGCCGTTTTCAGGGGGATGATAAATGGATTTTGCAAGGATACAAGAAAAAGATTTTTCTGTTACGCAAGAAATTGAGAAGATAAAGGCATCCTCTAACAGCATCGGCGGAATAGTAACCTTTCTCGGAACTGCAAGGGATATATCAAAGGGAGAGGAGATTTCTGGACTTGAGTTTGAATGTTATGCTGGGATGGCTGAGAAAAAGTTGATGGAAATCCGCGAAAGGGCGGTTGAAAATCAAGGCATAGAAATGACGCATTCATGGCGTGTGAGTGGGCAATATCAGAACTAAAACGGATAACGCCAATCTGGAAAAAAGAGACGACAAGAAAAGGCGAGGTCTGGGTTGAGGAGCATCCCTAAAGAAATAACATGATTACAGTCGGCATACTTACAATGAGCGATAAAGGCTCCCGCGGGGAGCGGGAAGATTTAAGCGGGAAAGAGATTGAACGGATGATAAAATCTCTGCCTACTGAAATTAAGGCTTACGAAATAATCCCTGATGAGACTGAAATAATCTCTAAAAAACTCATTGAGTTTGCTGATAAAAAAAAACTGGATTTAATAATAACAACAGGCGGGACAGGCGTCAGCCCGCGCGATGTTACGCCAGAGGCGACAAAGGCTGTTATAGAAAGAGAACTTCCGGGCATGGCAGAGGCAATGCGGTTTGAATCATTGAAAAAAACCCCGAATGCAATGATTTCAAGGGCTGTTTGCGGCATAAGAAAGCAGTCTCTTATTATAAATCTGCCGGGCAGTCCAAAGGCAGTCAGGGAAAATCTTCAGGTTGTCCTGCCTGCGATAAACCACACCATAGAAAAAATAAAAGGCTCCACTGCTGAATGCGGGACATCATAAAAAAATCAGGATAGAAAGAGATGATATGATTACACCAAATAATCAATAACCAAGCACCAATAAACAAACAATAACCAATAACCAATTTCCAAAATACAAACAAGCACCAAATTACAATAACCAAACAGTTTGGGTATTGGTGATTGGTTATTATTTGGAATTTGGGATTTGATTATTGGAATTTGTTTGTAATTTGGAATTTGGTTATTTGGATTTCATTTGGTGTAATCAATTTCTTTCATAGGAGGCAGCCAATGCCGTTTGATTTTGTATTGCCTGATTTAGGCGAAGGCATAACAGAGGGTGAAATCAGAAAATGGCTTGTTAAGGAAGGCGACCTTGTTGATGAACACCAGACAGTCTTGGAGATTGAGACTGACAAGGCTGTTGTTCAAGTGCCGTCGCCTAAAAAAGGCTTTATTTTAAAGATACACATAAAAGAAGGCGGTATTGCAAATGTCGGCGATGCGCTGCTGACCATTGGCGATAAAACAGAGGAAGGGAAAGTAGAAAAAAAATCCCATTCAGTTGTAGGGGTTTTGCCTGAGGCAGAGGAAATCCTCGCAGCGCCTGCTGTAAGAAACCTTGCTAAAAAAACAGGCATAATCCTTGAAAACATAAAAGGAACAGGCGCAGGCGGAAGGATAACAGAGGATGATGTCCTAAAGGCGTCAGGCGGTTTTAAGGACATATCAAAAGACTCGTTTGGCTCTATTGAAAGGATAGCAATAAAGGGCGTAAGGAGGAGCATTGCAAAAAATCTTCTTGCAAGCATGAGAACCGCCGCATTTGTTACAGGCATGGATGACGCTGATGTGACAGAACTCTGGAATCTAAAAGAAAAGGAAAAAAAGGTTGCCCTTGAAAAAGGCATACACCTTACATTTATACCATTTTTTATAAAGGCTGTTCAGCATGCGCTTGCTGCGCATCCTATGCTGAATGCGTCTGTTACAGAGGACGGCGAAGAGATTATAGTCAAAAAATATTTTAATATCGGCGTTGCGGTTGATACGGCTGACGGTCTTATGGTTCCTGTTGTGAAAGATGTAAACAAAAAAACAATATTGGAACTTGCAGCAGAACTTCAGGAATTAAGCCAAAAGGCAAAAGAAAGAAAAATCAAATTAGAAGAACTGAAAGGAAGCACATTTACAATATCCAATTTCGGCTCGTTCGGCGGAACATACGCAACGCCCATAATAAACTATCCTGATGTTGCAATACTCGGCACAGGAAAAATATCGGACAGGCCTTGGATAAAGGATGGAAAGATTGCGATAAGAAAAATCCTCTCCCTTTCACTTACATTTGACCACAGGGTTGTTGACGGCGCAGAGGCGGCGAAATTTTTAAATAAGATAATCCATTACCTTGAAGACCCTGACCAGATATTTATTGAGAGCGCGTAATTGCCGCAGTTTAGGCGCCCGTAGCTCAGGGGACAGAGCGACGGTCTTCGAAACCGTTGGTCGGGGGTTCAAATCCCTCCGGGCGCGCCAATCAAAATTAGCAGGTTGTTGAAAAACAACCTGCTAATGCAATCCATGGATGGATTGCCAAATTGCGAGATTTAAAAAATTGAGCAATTTGCAAGGCTTGGACGAATTCACTTCGTCCAAGCCGCAGTTGAAAAAGACATGGATGGACTTTTTCAACATCCTGTTAGTCATTCAACCTCTGTTCCTATCCTTATTGCTTGCTATCTCCATAATAGTAACTATAATTAAAATGCAAGATACCTGCGTTAAAAGGATGATTGCTGAAATATGGTCAGTATTTCGGAGAAGCAGCGCGTTTAAACCGAGCGTAAATGATAAAAGGTATATGAATAAAACAGTTTTTCTCTTGCTGGAGAGCAGTCTGTCCATCCTGTGATGAAGGTGGTCTTTTCCAACATAATCAAGCCATTCCTTTATATTATGCACCTTGCCTGATGCGAACCGTTCTATTGTAATGTAAGTCATGTCGTATATAAGGATTGAAAATATTAAGATGGGTGTTGCGAGTGATGAGACCATGCTCTTTTCTGACCACTCGCCCATGACTGCAATAGATGCCAGCGTAAAGCCCAAGAAGTTGCTGCCAGAATCGCCCAAAAATATTCCTGCCGGTTTTCTTGAGCCAAAATTATATGGCAGAAATCCAATGCATCCGCCCATTATTGCAATAGCAAGCCATCCAAGAAACGGCTGGTTTGTCTGAAACGCAACAATGCCGATAAAAAACGATATTAAGATTGACAACCCTGTTGCCAGCCCGTCCATGCCATCAAAAAAGTTCATGGAATTTGTTATGCCTATTATCCATATGTATGTAAGAAATGAATTCAGCAATACGCCCCACCAATTCTGCTCAAATATTATTATGCTTATGCCATTTAACAGCAGAATTGTTACAGCCAAAATTTGCAATGATAACCGCAGCCTTGAAGATAATTTTAAAACATCGTCTAATATGCCTGATATGAAAACTATGCTTGCGCCAATGATTATTGCAAAAAGTTCTTTTGGGAAAATTGCGTTATTAAGGATTGATATTAAAAAGGCAAGATATATCCCAAGACCGCCCATCAAAGGGATTGGGCTTGAATGAACCTTTCTTGCATCAGGTATGTCAAGGATGTTGTATTTAAGGGCAAAGCGCTTGACCAGCGGTGTTGCAATAAAACTGAATGCGGATGATATTAGAAAGATATGCAGCCATCGGATGCTTCCCCTATTGTGAAACCATTCCCTTACAAAAGGCAGAATGAGGATTATAAAGACGGTTATCGCAATAGAATAAATAATGCCTTTAAATTTAGCGTTTTCTTGCTGCACTGATCGCACTGGTTTACAGCCTTTCCAAGACTTTTTTTGTATGCAGGATTACCCTTTTCACATCCCCTTCTTTTAATGTCGGATATATGGGAAGCGAAACCGCATGTTTCCATATATTTTCAGTATTAGGAAGTGCGCTGGAGTTAATTATCTTGTGGATTGGCATGAATACTGGTTTTCTGCATATAATGCCCTTTTTCTCCATATCTTTTATAAATCTGTCAGGCGTATTCATCATTACAACAAATCTGTAATATATATTCTTGCAATGGGCTGATGTTTCAGGTAAAAGCAAGGCTGCGCCCCTTAAACCATTTATATATTTCTTTGCAGTCTCTCTCCTTTTTTTTATAAATACCGGGAGTTTTTTAAGTTGAGTTATGCCCATTGCAGCCTGAAAATCAGTCATCTTATAATTAAATCTTAATCTGCTGTCCTTTTTTTCATCGTAATCTCTTAAATCTTTCACCTTGTCCAATATCTCTTTTGAATTTGAAATAACCATGCCCCCTTCCCCTGTTGTCATCACCTTTGTCGCATAAAAAGAAAATATAGAAACCTCGCCAAATGAACCTGTCTTTTTGCCCTTATATTCTGCGCCGACTGCCATTGCGCAGTCTTCAATTATTGGAATTGAATATCTTTTTGATATAGCCATGTAATCATCCATACTTACAGGCTTGCCAAAAAGATGGACAACTACTATCGCCTTAACTCTTTTTTTAGGATTATTTTTTAAATAATTTTCAACCTGCTGGGCATCCATATCCCAGCCATCCTTTACAGTATCAGCAAGGATTGGTTCTGCGCCTGTATATTTAACAGCATTATAAAGCGCAATACAAACATAGGATGGAATAATGACACTGTCGCCCCTGCCAATGCCAAGCGCAAGCAGCGCAAGATGAAGCGCTGCTGTGCCGCTGGATACAGCAGCCCCTCCCCTCTTCTCGTGATATTTTGCAAATGCATCTTCAAACTTTTTAACAACCTTCCCCTGCGCTATGAAACCGCTTTTTAATACAGCAGTCGCTGCATCTATATCACCTTTTTCTATTGTTGGTTTTGAGTGCGGTATTTTCATAGAATATGATATGATTACACCGATTATAAAGGCAGATTACACAGATTAAAACAAATAGTAGTCTTAAATCTGCGTAATCGTATTTTAGAAATCTGTGTCCTCAATTTCTTTCATACATTCATAAAGAGTCTTAAAGGGATGAACCCTTCAGCATATTTTACCCTACCATGAGTGCCTCTAAAATGTGCGGATGATTTGGCAATCTCAATAATGGAAAGTCCCTCTATATTTGTCCTGTGCACCTGCGAGACATGGGCTGTTAGCGCCTTTACCTTTTTTTTCATGAATTTAGATATATCTACAAACACTGTTGGATTAAAATCTACAGATGTTGGCACTTCATAAAAAAGGACATTTCTCGTATGACGGGTTGCAGATATAGCCGCATCTGCAAGGAGTCTGTGATCCTGATGCGTATCCTTTGGATAATTTACAAAGATAAAAGTCGGTTTTATTTTTTTTAAAACCCCTTCTATTGTATCAATCAATTCCTTGCCCTTATTCTCTAAACCGGTATCCTTAAAGCCTCCCCAAAATATCTTATCAACCTTCATTATCCTTGCGGCATCTTCTTGTTCCTTTCGTCTTATCTTGACATTCCCGCCCATAGAGCCGTCAGATATTATTAAAAGATAAACCCTGTGGCCGCTTTTCCTATATTTCATGATAGCGCCTGCACAGCCTATTTCTATATCATCAGGATGCGCGCCTATTGCAAGGATATTCATTATTTATTCTCCTATGAAAGAAATTTTATATCATCTCCTTTCTTATTATTTCCAAACTCTCATTGCCGCAGTTAAACGTCAAATCAATCGCTGACATGAAATATTCAAATCTGCCGAACAACTGTGGATACGCAGGGTGTTTAAATTCCTGAAACTCTAGTTTTATGCCAGCATCATTAAACAAATCAAGGTTCATATAATTCCTGCCGTCCTTTCCTGCAAGATATGTATCTGCGCCGAGTCTTTTGCAAATGTCTATGAGCCTTAAATTCGGCTCGTCCCTTAACCCCTGCATTTCAGATGCGATTACAACCCTAGTTTTTATTCCCAATATATCTTTTAAAAGCGCAATACTTGCAATATTTACTTGAGATAAGGTCTGCCATTCTTTTGAATAAAATTCTTTGAATAGGTTTATATATTTTTCAAAATAATGCGCCTTTCTATAATTTGTCTCAAGCGCATGCAGATGTTTTTTTTGCCAGTCAACACTATTATCAATCTGCACCTCATTTATCATCTGCGGAAATCTGTATTTTACGGGCACTGTCAGCCACTGCCAGCCTTGCGATGTCTTGATTCTATTTCTATTCTGATATTCATTCTTTTTATACTGGACATTGTCAAGAAGCACGAATACATCGCATCTATCCATCTTGTCAAAATATCCGAGCCACGGCATGAACTGTGGTTGATGTATCGCAGCAAGCATTATGCCTTTTGTTCTGGTTTGCACGAGACACCGGATGCATCTGCGCCCTGTTTCTGTTCTGACTTACAGCATCTCATCCACATACATATCTGAATATTCAACAGCAAAAGCATAAAACTTATTGTATCAACTGCCAGAAGAAAACAGACTATATACCACTCATAGTCCCACTCAGTGTAGCCCATGAAATGAAGCCATGTAAATAATAATGTAGCCATAATGATACCTCCTATTGTAACTTTTATCCTATCCTTACAAATATCGGATTGCTTATAAGCCTTGAGTCAATATCAATACGGTAGTATGTTTTTTTGCCTGCGTTGAAATGCTTGTCCCCAAATGTTTTAATCATGGATTCGTCTTCCCATTCTATATTAATGCCTTCCATCAAATCAATCTCTTTTATTACATCCCCTTCCCTGATTATCTTTAGTTTCATTGCCTTTTTTTCTAATTCAGGCAGGGAAACCTTAATCTTTAATCTTATCTTATTGTCAACTGCTGCCTCGCCGCCCATATCAACCCACTCTCCTTTTTTATCATCCCATATTTGAAATGTCTCAAGGATTGGAGACATGCCATAGACCGCATACATCCTGCCAAACCGCATTGCATTTAAGATTTCTTCTTTTGTGTTTTTATTGACGAGAAATATTGTCTGCGTGTCTCCCATCCAATTTCCTTCTTTGTAATCCAGTTCACCTATTGCCCACACAGGTTTTTTACGCTGCCCATTTATGTATTCATTTAATACGTTATCCCAAACGCCGCCCGGTCTGCCTGTATATTTTATGCCTTCTGCAAAAACAGCAAAGCCTGTATAATTTTGCGTCCGCAGGAGTTCTTCAGAATACTGATGTGTGTTGATTTCTATGTCATTTATTTTATGTCTTGCCTCAACATCAGGATGGGCAAAGAAAATCATCCCGCCTTTTTTCTCAACATAGTCAATCAGGTTTTGATAAGGCAATGCCCCTTTGTCGCCATGATATGGGTCATAAAGAGACGTGCCAAATGGAAAATTATTTATAGTAAAAACAGCGCCTGTGAATAAAACAAGTATGCCTATAATCAGGTAGGGTCTTTTTTCTTTTTTGACACGCAATTGCATCAACTGAACATGCTCTATTTTTTTATGCAATACCATCCATATCCCTAATGGCACTAAAAATATTGGCAGGATATTAAAAAAACACCATAAGTCAAATGTTAAAGTATTATTATAAGAAACTGATGGAATACTTTCTAAATCTTCACTTTTTTCAAGACCAATTATGAGAAGGTGTTTGTGAAAATTGATTAGTTTGAGGTTATCTGTAAAATAACTACCATCCCAGTAATAAAACGGCACAGCCTCTACCCCGGCAATAATTGTCATGTCAGGGTTTTTCTTTGAAATGGCCGCTATCCTGTCTAAATAATTTTTTGCGCCATATGTCATGATTGAATTTCTCTCCTCAACCCTTCTTATTATCTTTCGCAAAGGAAATATCCCATATTCAAGCCTCTGGTTATCCTTATCATTTATAACAGCAATCTTTATCCCTGCCTCTTTAACCTTTTCAATCATCTCTTCTGGTGAAAGCGTGCCATCGCTTATATTTGTGTCAAGGTGTATGACAGCAGGCACCCATTCCATTGCATGAGAAATATCTCTGCCCCCAAACAAAATAGATAATATAAAGATTATTGCAAGGAGTGTATTGTAAAGCCTATTTGTCTTTTCAACCATTGTCTTTATAGAAAAACCCATTGCAACTTTTTTGCCCCCCTCCCCTAACCTCTCTGCAAGTTTTTTATCCTTTAATATCCTTATAGTTTCATTTGCTGTTGAAACATAATCTTTAGATGGCACAAGGATGCCGTTTATATCATGTTTTACAATCTCAGGTATGCCGCCGACATTTGCAGCGACTATTGGTTTGCCGCATGCCATTGCCTCAAGAAGGACCCTTCCAAGTCCTTCGTTTAATGGAGTATGGACAAGGACATCTATTGAATTCATTATCTCTGGCATATCATTCCTGAAACCAAGAAAAATCACCTCATTTTTTAAATCAAGAGATAATGCAAGTTCCTCCATCTCTTTTCTTAAAGGACCGTCTCCAACAATAAGAAATTTTACATCAGGCAAATCTTTTTTAATCAAATGACATGCCCTTAAAAAATATTCACATCCCTTGACAGGCTCAAGCCTTCCAGCCCAGCCTATGACTTTAGCGTCAGGGGAAATGGCAAGTTTATTTCTTATGGATTTATCTTTGTTTAAAGTAAACCCAGTTAGAAGGCTCGGGTGGGACTTTCCTTCTAACTGGGTAAACCTGTCAATATCAATGCCGCACGGAATGCTTATAATCTTTTCCTTATCCGCCACCCCTTCTTTTATGTATTCCCTTTTTTCAATCTCTGTGAGCGTAATAATCTTATCGCAAAATCTGGATGCGAGTTTTTCAAGATATATAAATATTCTGCTTATGAGACTATTGTAATAGCCGTAAAATATATGACCATGCGGTGTATGAACAACTGTCTTTACACCTGCAAGTCTGCCTGCAATCCTTCCTAAAAAACCTGCCTTTGATGTGTGTGTGTGAAGGACATCAGGCTTTATCTTTTTTATAAGTTTGAGGATTTCAAAAAAGGCTGGAATGTCCCGGAACGGGTTTATGTTTCTTATTAAGAATTTAAGATAACTCACTGGAATATTGCTGTTTTTTGAAAATAATTTAATATCTGCCTGTGGTTCAACCGTAGGTCCTACTGCAAGAAATACATCATGCCCCTTTTCTTTAAGTCCTGATACAAGGTTTAGCACAACCTCTGCTGAACCACCTCTGTCAAGTCTTGTAATGATGTGTAATATCTTCATCAGAACCTATAAAATTCTGTGCATTTTGGACAAACAGGAAAATATTTATCTGTTTTCAAAACACCCCTGAATTTTAGCGCCTCTTTGCTGTTCCATATGTCTAAAAAACCCTTCTCTTTTACATTGCCAATGCCATAATTCAAAGACTGGCACGGTCTTACAGAGCCGTCAGGAAATATATATGCAACCATCCACGGACTCATGCACCTTTTTTTATAAGTATCGGGCAGAAAATCAAATGTTGTATAGTATTTTTTTATCTCATCATCCATAAGATTAGGATAAACAGAAATATCAATGATGCCTTTTGTAGATTTTACTTTGTTTAATATCTCAATCAGTTTTTCAGGCTCTATCTTTGGCAGACCATCTCTTATAAAACCAGCCCAGTCAGGAGATGAGCATGAAAAACGATTTTGAAATATCTTGTCATGCCTTGCATATGTTTCTTTGCCGATAAAGATTAGGTGGTGGAATGTTATTGATGATGCGCCCATTTCTTCTGCTGATTTTACAACCTCATCAAGCCTTTCATAGTTTGTTTCAAAGATGGCAGTGGATATATTTACAATGGGTTTTTTAAGCCCTTTTTTGGTTTTTAATTCTGAAATCCTTTTAAACCCTGCCAATGCCTTGTCATATGTCCCTTTTGCGCCCCTTATCTCATCGTGAATATCTCTCGGACCATCAAGGGAGAATATGATTTCATCAACACCTGCATCAACAATTGCATCTGCTGCCTTTTCTAACAAAATTCCGTTTGTTATTATATTGCACCTCATCCCCCTCCCCTTTGCCATCCTTGCAGCCTCCTGCCAGTCCTTGTAAAGAAGAGGCTCGCCGCCGAATAATGTTATATTCGGCTTAAATCTCTTTACATCATTCAAAAGTCTTTCAATATCATTTAGAGAGAGATGCTGTTTTAATTCTTCTTGCGAATATTCATGGGAACTGCCCATCATTCCCCACTGTCCGCACATCTTGCATCTCAAGTTGCAGCGGTAGGTCAAAAATAATGAAATGGTCTCAGGATATGCGCTGTAGCCGCTATAAAATTTGTATGTCAAAAATGATTTGAGCCGTTTATAAAATGCAGAGACTGCGTATCTCGGCTGAGTAAAAGCCTTTTTTATGCTCCTAATTATGTTTCGTCTTGGTATCACTTTATGATTTCCTTAATAGTCTCAATCGCAGTATCCATGTCATTGGATGCTGCATATGGGTGTGTTGGTATAAGCAAAAGCCCTTGCGCAAGCCATGATGCTGTTGGAAAAGGGTCGGGTTCTTTGGCATATCTTAAATGAAATATATTATGCATGGGTTTTAGATAAAGGCGGGTTGTCTCTATGCCCTTATTCAATAAGGCAGTGAATAGTTTTCCCATTTTATCGGCATCATCTAACACAATCGGGAATTGATTGAATGCAGAAAACATCCCATCCCTGATTTTTGGAACAGTTACACCTTTTACACCCTTAAGTCCATTCAGCAGTCTCATCCCGTTATTATATCTGATTCTGCTGTATTCTTCTAAATGTTCAAAAACCTGCACTCCGACATTTGCTTGAAAGCCTGTGTATTTAAACGCGTCAAATGCCTCATGCACATCCCTTGATTTAAACGGCGCTGCCAATGGATTTAAAATATCATAGACCAGAGGCTTGATAAGTTGAGATATAATTGTAAGTTTGATTAGATTTGAAAATCTGCTTATTGTGCCTTGACATGGCAGCGCATTGACCATCCTTTCACAGATGTTTGCAATAGACTCTGAATTTGTAAGTATGGCGCCGCCTGAATATGTTGAAAGGTTTTTGCCCCTGTGAAAACTCAAGATGCCTATGTCGCCAAATGAACCGGTTTGCTTCTCATCTATCTTTGAACCAAAGGACTGCGCAGCATCCTCAAGTATGAATATATCCTTATCCTTTGCCATTGCTTTGATAGGCTCTATATCAGTGGGTATTCCGAATAGATGAACAGGCATAACACAGAGGACATCATCGGAAAGGGAAAGAAGTTCAGGGAGTTTTGTTAAATCCATGTTAAATGTATCTCTGGAAACCTCGCACAAAACTATTTCAAGCCCTGCCTTTTCTATAGGCAGTTTTATTACAGGCGCTGTATATGCAGGGATGACAACCTTTTTTCTGTCAGGTCTTATCCTTTTCAAGGATTCAAGCGCTATGAAAATGGCGGATGTGCCTGAATTTATGGCAAAGGCAAATTTAACGTCAACGATTGTTTTTAAGGCATTTTCAAAGGATTTTATGGATTCCCTTTCAGATAAAAATCCCTTAATGCCTTTTATAAGTTTTATGACCTCAATCGGCGTGCCTGCTGAAGGTATCATATCAATAATTGATTACACAGATTTTGAGAAACGATTACACAGATTAAAACCATCCGCTAATTTGCCGTCATCTGTGTAATCTGCTTTTAAATCTGTGCAATCATCTTTTTCCTTTTCAAACACCATTATATATCCCCATGCAAGGTATGGGTTATCAATGCCAACCGCGCTTTTCTGCAAAAGCCTGCATCCAACCGCCTTCATCGCAATCTCTATATCTTCAGTATAATACGGAATAGTGGGGAACAATTTTTTTCTATTATGCCGCCAGAATTTCAGCCTGATAATTGGATTTTTTTTATTTCTTATATCTATTAAAATCCTGCCGTTGTCTTTAACAACCCGTATCATCTCTTTGAATGCAGGCTCAAATTCTGGAAGAGAAGCAAAATTATAAATGGTATTCAGACACACTGCTGTATCAAAAATTCTATTCTTAAACGGCATCTCAAGTATATTGCCCATTACAACAGACGCTCCTTTAGCCCTTGCGCCAATAATCTGATTCCATGATATGTCAATGCCAAATATATTTTTATTGCCGCCATTTCTTATTTCCTTAAAGAGCGCGCCATTGCCGCATGCAATATCGGCAACCATGCCTGTATAGTCCTTTAAAATCCTTGCAGCAGTTCTAACTGTTAGTAAAGGCAGATAGTCTCTTAATTTAAGCAACATTTCCTCCGCATCTTGACAGCAGCCCTCTCACAGCCTCTTTTACTGCATCTACTGTTATAAGATTCATGCATTCCTGCGTATCGCAGGAATATCTCCTGCATTCCTGCATATCATTTTTGAATTTGTAATATGGACAAACAGAGGCATGTTTCTTAATAATGATATATCTTTTTTCATCCATATATGGCCGGTAACGGCAGACATTATTCTGGTCAAAGGTTATGACCATCGGGACATTCAAGGCAGCCGCTATATGCATTAGACCTGTGTCATTGGTGATACATACAGAGAAATGTTTTAATAAATTTATAAGATTTGCAAATGACAAATTTACAGCAATCCGAATATATGATTTGCAGTCAATCAAAGAGTCCTCTATTTGCTGCAATATCTCTTTCTCTCTTTCACCGCCTAAAAAGACTATTTTAAATCTCTTTTCTTGAAGTAAATCTTTTGCAAGGACAATAACCTTATCTATGGGCCATCTTCTGGAAGGCCTGTATGCCCCTACATTTATGCCCAAAATAATTTTTCCATTTGATTTCAGAAAATCGTCTAACCCGCCGCACCCTTCGCTTCCCTCAACTTCAATATTAGGGATATATTCCTTTATATCAGCGCCTGCAAGCCGGGCTGTATTTATCTTTCTTTCAACCTCATGCTTATTTGATGTTAATTCCTCTTTTACCTTTTTTGCAAATGCCCATCCCCTTCCATCTGTATCCCTGCCAATAGTCTCTTTAGCGCCAATAAGTTTTATAAACAGCCATCGCTTTATGCCTGCTTTAAATGTCTCAACTGCGCTTAAATCAATAATGATGTCATATCTCTGTTTTCTCAAGTTTTTTATAAGTCCAAGCCAATTGGACAAACCGCCCTTTTCAAGGACATCGGTTGTAAAGATATGAAAATTATCAAAACCCATTCTCTTTAGATTTTCAATTACAGGTTTTGTTCGGGAAACCGTGAGTATATCTACGTTGGTATTTTTGAAATGGTTTAATACAGCCTCAATTGCAGGAAGAGACATTACAGCATCCCCAATACCGCCGAGTTCAAGAATAAGTATCTTTTTATTAACAGCCATGTGCATATTCTTTTAACTGTTTCTTGACTGCTTCAATTACCTCATCAACAGTTATCATCTCCATACATTTATGTTCCTTACAATCTGCAAGATTGCAAGGCGAACATTCAAGGGTTTTCCTGATAACAATATTTTTATTTCCAAGCGGACGCCACAGGTCATAGTCAGTAGGACCCATCGTTGAAACAGTCGGAACACTCATTGCTGCCGCAAGATGAAGTGGTCCTGAATTATTACATAGAAAGACACCGCATGATTTTATAAATGCAGCAAATTTCTTGACAGGCTCATTTAAAACTACAAAAGGTTTGATAGATTTAACAAGCATCAAAATATCTTTTATTAAAAACTCATCTCTACTACTGCCGAATATAACTGGATCGCCCAAACCTTGCCTTCCAATCTCATCTATTGCAGCAGCAAACCTTTCTTTAGCCCATCTCTGTGATGGGAAATGTGCCCCTGGATGAATGCCAATCATGGTTTTTTTTATATTGTTTTTTTTAAGATAGTCTTCAACATATTCAATATCTTCTGTCAAAGGCTCATATCTTGGAACAATATTTGAAAAATCTCCTGTTGTTTCACAAATAGTATTAACAATATCCATTAGCAACCGAATGGCATGTTTTCCATTTAAAACAAAAGGGAGTGTCTTTGTAAAAAAAATCCCCCTCCCCTCTGCATTGTATCCAATCCTTATCTTTGCCTCAGATTTATAAATTGCAAATGCAGGGAATATATCGTAATCGCAAGTCAGATCTATAGCCATGTCAAAACCATAGGACTTAATTTCCGATATAAATCTCATCCTTTCAAAAAAACCTGAAGGCTGAGTGATTATTTTATCAAAATATATTCCTTCAATTAGCCCTTTATTATAGGAGGTGCATGCCAATACTATATATGCCTTTGGAAATTTTTCCCGTAGAAATTCAAATGCAGGTATGGATATAACCATGTCGCCAAGCCTTTTAAGTCCATATACAAGAATCCTGCCATTCTCAAAATCCTGAATCTTATAGGGGGTCTTATTTTTCAACAGCATCTCTATTGCCTTCAGCAATAAAAACCTGACAGAGAAATAGACTATTTTAAATACCTGTTTTAAAAGACCCCTGAAATCTCTTATCATCTTGGATTCTGTTTTATCTTTCTGGCGAATATAATCATGATTTCCTCTGAACCGTGGACAGTTAATACTTTCAGCAACCCTTTTCTCATCCACCTTGCAGGCGGGAAAATCTTTAAAAGGAGATTCTTGATTCCAGCAATACCTAGTTTTTCCATCTTCTCGCCAATCCCTGTGCCTCCTGATGCATATTCTATATTTTCAACCTTAAAACCATTAGTTTCTAATAGGATGGATATTGCCTTCGGGGTATAATGATGGATATGCTCATCAGGCATTAAAAAAGACCACTTAGTAATATCACTCTTTGCCTCTTTGCTCTCAATATTGGGGAGTTCCATAACCAGAAGTCCACCATCCCTTACACAATCATAAATTTTTCTCAAAGGACTCAAAGGGTCAGGAAAATGCTCAAACACATGCCAGAGTGTTACAACATCAAATAAACCCTTTTCAATATTTATATCATCAATAGTGCCTATCTGTATATCCAATCTGTATCTTTGTTTTGCCATTTCTACTGCATCTGCCGATATTTCTATGCCAGATACATCCCATCCATGCTCTTTAGCAACAGACATAAAATGTCCTACAGACGCCCCTATGTCAAGCATCCGACCTTTTTTAATCCTCTTTTCTATTCTCTTAAGACGGTCACTGAACCTCTCTTTATAAAGTTTTTCTTCGCCTATAAAATCAGCCCCCCTCCCTTCTTTCTTTTTTGTAAAATATTCCCTGTTGTATATCTTTCCTATAGCCGATATGCTGGGAACATTTGAATGCTGAACAACCCCGCAATTGAGGCACTTTAGATAATCACCTTCAGGGGTTTTTAGAAACAATTCCATTTTTTTATTTCCGCAGATATTGCAGTTCATTCCGTTCTTGTCCATTTGATTCCGTATCCCATTTTAGCGCGAGGTGTAATATCATACCTACGCATCCAGATTGTATAAGAACCAATCTGTATTTTTTCGAAATTTTGTTGAAGAAAACTCTGGACTTCCTGATTTTTAAATACTTGATACATCGTGTATACACCATTAACAGGAATACCAATAACGATACATTGAGGTCTTTCCTTTTCTGCTGTCTCAATGAATAGTTGACTACTTTTAAAGACTTTATTCGGAAAGTATGGAGAAACCCCTTTGCGGATATTATAGTTATAAACTACATCGTAGGTGGCAAGGACTACACTATTTGAGTTAAGATTCTTCTCCAGAAAATTAAAAAGTTCCCTGGTTCCTTTTCCTCCATAGCCAAAGTTAATATTATAATCTGCCTTCATTTGCATAATATTCATCGCCAGATTGGTAGAAACAAGGAGAATGAACAATGAGAGGTTCATCGCAAAATTGATTGTAGACCTATACGTTAAATCGTTTTTGAATATTTTTTTTGTCATTAGAAATATAAGTGGCAGTGGCAAAAGATAAAGAAACAATTTCAAAATTATCTGTGGCAGCACGGTACTAATAGTATTGTTAATTAAACCTTCTTTTAGGGTATAGATAATACTATACAGCCAGTCTCCAACTACAATAATATTGTAACCTGTAAAAAAAATCACTAATACCGAACATAGTATAATATCCTTTTTATTGAATTTCGTAATATCTTGTGTAAGGAAATATGCAGCCACAATTGACAATGCAGGCATTATTGGGAATTGGTACATTGGCATGTTAGCAGTCCCACTACCCACCACAAAAAGACAAATGAAAAAGATTAACCATATGTATACTATTAGATAATCCATTAATGCTATAGTGTGCGTACATAAAAATTCTTTAATCCTCATTCCTGTAGCAAGGACACCCAGTAAAAGAAAAAAGGGAGACTCCCAAAGCACTGTTACGACTGTGCTAAAAATAAGTTCAAAAATTTGCTTATACAAACCTGAAGATGAAAGAAACTCAAACTCTTTATACCGCACAAATGGCACATGGAATGGTATATTCATTACATTAGAATATGAAACCCATACCAAGAGAAATAAACCAATTCCTATTATTGAAATTACAGATATTTCGTAGGTACTTTTTTTAAAACCCTTATCTATTATAGATAGTATGAATATAGGTATTATAAGAAATGGGAAGATTGTAAATTTTGTCAGCAATGCCAAACCAAACAAAATCCCTGCTAAAATCAAATTCTTAATGTTTGATATTTGATAGGTTTTTAAAAAGGCATAGAGAAAAAGAGTGGAAGTAAATGTAATTGTATTTGCCTCAACAACCATTGATGACACTTGAATCACAAAGGGATTAATAGCATAAAGGGAACACGCTATCAGTCCAATGCCTTGTTTGTTTATTTTATCTTTAAAAACACAAGTGGTAGTTTTATATATCAAACTTAATGTTGCAAAGAAAAGCAGAACCCCAACCAGACGACCACTTTCTGCAGTAAAACCAAATATTTTGAAGGCAATGGCATATAAGTATACTGTGAACAACCGATAGTTTATGCCTAACTGTTCAAAAGTATTACTCCACGCTGCAATATTAGGATCTTTAAGACTGCTCAAACTATTGGCTGCAACTCCTGCTGCTGTCTCCACTTCATCACCTAGTAAGGGTCTATGAAATGAAGAAAGTACGGAGGTGATGTATATAAAAACAGCAGAAATAAAAAGTAACCATATATAAATATTTTTGCTATATCCTTTTACCATTTTCCATATCCCATTTAAGTGCATGGTGTGAAAAAATCAACTACACCATCCCCTACCCCTTTATCCATTTTCTCCAATATGAATTCTGAGATACAATTCATGGATCCTCTCTGTATTTTTCTGGACAGTAAAGAACTCTTCGACCCTCTTTTTCCCATTCTTACCCATAGTAGTCCCTGCCTTAATTTCATCGGACAGAATCGAAGTAACTGCCTCTGCAATTTCCGCTGGATTACATGGAGGAACTAAAATACCTGATACATTGTTTTCTATTATCTCTTTTAGCCCTCCTATATTAGAGGCTACAACTGGCACCCCAAGCGCCATAGCCTCAACAGCCACCCTTCCAAACCCCTCGGTTACCACGCCTCCACCCTTTTTAATAACTACTGAAGGGACTACCAGTACATCTAATACCTTAATTACCTCAAGCACATCCTCTCTAAAACCAGTAAAGAAACAGCGGTCATTGAGTTTAAGTTCGTTAACCTCCCTTTTGAGCATTTCAAGATATTCCTGTCCCTCAATATCACCATGAGAGATGCCTCCTATAATGAAAAAGAATACATCCTTCTTTTTATTATTGCTTATGATATTTGCAGCCTTTATAAAATATTCATACCCCTTATATGAATCTATTCTCCCCACCGCACCTACCAACTTTACATTTTCAGGCAAGTTATATTCCTTTTTCAGGGGTGCAGGAACGATGTTTTCAGGTATCTCCACTGCATTTGGTATTATAATGAACTTGTCCCTATAAAATGGTCTTTCCTTGCAGAAGGCATTTACAACAGCATTAGATACAGCAATAACTTTATTAGAAAATCGAACAAATAAATAGTCTCTCCATGTAAAAGGGAAGATGACCCTGAGGTGTCCTATAAAAGGAACACCTGCAAGCCATGCAGCAATCCCTGCCCTTATATCAAGACAATTAACATGAACCATGTCGATGTTATTTCTTCTGATATATTGGAATATATTCCATATTATTGAAAAGTTGGAAAGGAGAGAATCTCTTTTAAAAATAATAATTTTAACGTCTAACTCCTTTACCTTCTCAATAAAAGGTCCTTCTGCATAACATATTAGGCTGTAGTTAAAAATCCCCTTATCAAGATGTTTTATGATGGTTAAAAGGCTGATCTCTCCACCTCCGATATGTGAGAAGGGAGAGATATATAAGATGTTTTTCACTATTTCTTCCTATGTTCCCTTATTTTTATGTCCATACTCATCGCCTCTGAATATTTTTTCAACATCGAAAATCAAATATCTTCGTTTATGCCTTCCTTATTGCTATTTATCCCTTAGAATCTGATAAAGCAAAACAATCTGTCCATTTTTATTTTTAAATTCTCTTACTAATTTAAGTTCATGTGGAACAAAATACTTTGATAGTAAGAAGGTTAGTTCAGGACGCACTTCGGGTATGACCCTATTATCAATAATCAAGTAATCAGCATCCTTTTTGTATGCATATTGAATCACTTCATCATACTCACCAATAGGAAGCGGTATTAACTCAGCATTAGAATAGAAAGCAACCCATGATTTTCTATCAATAATCTTTATTGGTGGTGGAATATTTTCTTTAATCCAAATCCCTGCATCTCGATAAATTGCATTATCATCTGGGCGATATAATGGACGAAATGTATACGGGAGAAGGCTTAATAATACAGCAGCGAATATCAGATGATGAACTGTTTGCTTTATTGGTAAATTCTTAATTTTCATTACCCTCTTATATAATCGATCTTCTACGATTTCTATTCCACGTGCACCTAATATTAAACTGACTGGAATTAATGGCAGTAAAAATCTTGCACCAACAATAATAAGGAATAGGACAAAAAGATATGGAATCCAACTAAATGCAATATAAAGTTCTTTCCATTGAGTAAATCTGAATTTCATTCGGAAGATACCGAAACCAATAGCGATTAAAAGCAGCGGTGGAAACAGACCTGGAATCACAAATTTGTGTGTCAGATGCAAGTTAATTACCCATCTTTTTGCCATTTTGTAAGGATTACGAAGAAGTTCATTAAAAAATGATGGTGATTCAGCAGGGTTATACTTTGTTATTTGGATATCTACTGCCCTCGGAAAATTTTCCTCTCCAACAGATTCAGCCACAACTAAATGGAGACCTGTTTTACCGCTAAGACCACCAACGAAGATCATATAAGGAAGCATAAGGGTCATCGAAGCCAGAAGAAAAAAAACTAAATTTTTGATAAGATTTTTGGGATCGCCAGCTTTTCCAAAAAGAACAATAGTTATACTTGCACCAATAAAGTAAGGGAGAAATCCCAATGCTTCTGGACGAGTTAAATATGCAATACCTATTAAAAACCCAGAAATAACATATAACCACCATTTGCTAGATTTAATAGCATGAATACTAACTAATAAGAATAATGTTAAAAAGAAAGTAGAAGTCGATTCAGTCAGGACTCTTGCTGAATAATCTGTCAAACTAGGATGGATAATAACAAAAATAGAAGCAATCACACCTGTTTTTTTACCATAGATCTCTTTTCCCAAAAAGTAAGTTGGGATAACAAGTAGAGCACCCAAAACAGCTGAAACAAATCGTCCTGCTAACTCATAATTGTTGAACATGTAAGAAGTTAATCCAAGAAGAAAAGGATATAATGGGGGATAAAAACGATCTAATAACCGATGTTTTTCAAATAATTCTTTAGCTATAGAAACATATGAAACACCATCGGTGTCAATACATTGGTAATATTGGATAAGAAAGAGTCTAACTATTAATGCAAGTAAAGTTAAACATCCAAGTGTAAAAAAAGTTTTTTTCATTTCAATACAACACCATTTTAAATTTATTTTTTAATATTGATAGAAATATGATTCTCTTATAATCTGACAATCTATCAATAAATCTTTCCACAAATAACCTCATTTAATTTCTTGCCAAACTCTGTTATATTTAACTCCCTCTCTACCCTCTTCCTTCCATTCTCTCCAAGCCTTAATGCCAAGTCTCTGTCAGAAAGAAGCCTTATAATAGCAGAGGCTATTTCGTCAACATTGTTCGGGTCTACAAGGATGCCTGTTACACCATCTATCACAGCATCGGGTATCCCCCCTGATTTCCCTCCAATGACAGGCTTTCCGCACGCCCCTGCCTCAAGAAAGACAATCCCAAAACCCTCCACCTCTCCTCGTTCTTTAATCTCTTTACTCGTCATTATAAAGATATCACACGAATGATGATAAGACGGGAGTTCCTCATCATTAACCCTGCCTGCAAAGATGACATTGCCTCCTAATCCCAATTTCCTGACAAGGGCATTGAGGTCTTCTTGTTTGGGTCCCTCACCAACTATACAGTATACAACCTCTGGAAAAACCTCTTTCACCTTCTGTAGCGCCAGTAAAACCATATCATGCCCCTTGCTCTCTACAAGCCGCCCTACCGTTAGAAGAACCTTTTTTCCTTCAAACTCTTTCATAATCCTCCTCTCGGCATTGAACCTATCAATATCAACTACAGGATTAATCACTACTGCCTGTATTCCAGGAAGAATCCTTTCTATCAACCCCTTTGTAAAACTGCTATTTACAATTACTTTTTTTGACCTTTTCAATACCATAGCCATAAGCCTTGCAGCCCTTTTATCGCGCTGTGGCGCATACACATCAAGGCCATGGACAAAGACAAAGTAAGGGATTCTAAAGATTATGTTTGCAAGAAAGGCAGACACGCCAGATATAGACCAGGTGTTTACAAAAATAACCTTAACCCTGGAAGTAATACAATAGTAAAAGGTATAAACAAAGAAGACAGCAACACTCCAGAGGTAGCGTTCGAAAAGCCTGTCCATCTTTATACCTCTTAATCTAACGATATTGACAACCGCCTTTTTATCAAAGGCTTTATCACCCTCCATCTCTGGTGTTAAGACCAGAGGGGTAAATTTGACACCTCTAATGGCATTAGCCGCATCATAAGCATGCCTTGCCATACCACCGCCCCGAGGGGGAAAATCAATTGTCAGGAAGAGAACCTTTTCTATCTCTTTTGACATATTAAAAGTTTATCGGTCAATCTCCTTTCCCAATATTCTTTTGGCTGATATACCATTTATTCACCTGAAAACTTGATAACTACAGATATTAGCCCTGTAAAACCTCTTCATATACCTTTACTGTTACTTCTGCAACTCTTCTATAACTAAATCTCTCACTATACTCTCTTGCCAATCTTGAAAGTTCTTCTGCCTTTTTTTTATTACCTAATATACCCTTTATTTTTATCAGCAGGTCTTTTGAATCACCACTTCTAAATATCTCAACACATGGAATTCGTTCACATGCCTCCACATTTACCGGTGTATCAGATGCTATAATTGGTTTATTATAACCAATACATAAACTCAATGCCCCTGACGCAGCAGGCGATGAAAAAGGGGCAAGACATATATCGGTTGCAGACATGATGACCGGAACATCTTCTTCTTTTAAGTATCCCGTTATCCTCACCTTTCCCTTAAGTCCCATATCTATAATCCTTTGTAAAAGACTATCGTAATATTCTCTATCCTGAGTATTATCAGTCATAGGTCCGCCAGCGATTATCAATATGACACCTTCTGGAAGCTCCAGTAGGGCATCCAGCGCCAGTTCATAACCCTTTCTCCTGTTTATAAACCCAAAGATGGTCAATATGGTCTTCCCCTCCAGACCCAGTTCCATTCTGGCATCCACAGGAGAAAGCATCTTTACCTCATCAGATATATTTGGTATACCATGAGGTATAAGTATAACCTTCTCAGGATTATCTACCAACCCCTTTATTGTTTTAGCCTGCCCTTTTGTATGGACAATAATCCTCTCAGGTTTTTTATACATCCTTTTATGATGAATCACTGACCATAACTTCCATAAGGGCAGGGTATTATTAAATATCATCCGCTTGATTGAACTTGTAACCCCAGGGGGAATAGGTTCATGACCCACCCTGACTTCATGGACTGTCATAACCGCAGGCACCTTCAGATGTTTCATAAAGGTAAGCAACCTGTTTCTGTATGGCAACTCTCCATTAAAATAGACATAGTTGAACTGTATATGGGCTATATCGCTCTGATTGGCTTCTTTTGCCGCATGGATATAGTACTCTTTTTCTGGCACATAATGGTTGAGCCTAAGTATATTTACATCCACAAATCTCTTTAACTCATCAACCAGATACATGGAATAATCAGATATTCCATCCCTTTCAATATCCCATCCTGTACAAAAAGAGACTATCATTTAACTACCCCTACCTATTTTTCTTAAAATAAAAAAAATAAATGTAAATTTTCGGTTATTCCATTCAATAATAGGCCGTTCATAAGTATAGTCAATAGGCTCTATTAGCTCTAAACCAAAATTCTTTGCTAACTGTATAGCATCTTCTACATCGTTTCTGTTCAAGACTTTCCACTCAACACCATACTCTTGAATTCCTTCAGTATTAATCTTTTCATGCCAGTAATCTGCAGATGTAATCAAATAACCTCCTATACGCAATATGCGGCTCATTTCTTTAAAATAGCATTCTAGATCAACACCATGCTCTATAACTGATAGGCTGGTTATAAAATCGAAAAAGATTGATGGATATTTTGTATTATGCAAATCTTGCCTGCTCAATCTGATCGGCCCTTTCCCAATCAGTGATTTAAATGCCTGAATAAATCTCCCCTGCCTCAAATGTGGATAAATTAACCGTTTCCATTCGATAGGAGATAAATCACATCCATACAAATTATGGCAGCCTACTCTATTCAACATCTCTAATATGCGGCACTTATATGTTCCAACATCTAATATAATACTATCAGCATTCTTATGTTCGGTAATAAATTTAAACGCTTTCATGATATCCCAGCATTTAACTAAGTCTTGTGTTAAACGCAAACCAGCCCTTTCAATGGCATAATATGCCTCTCCTATTTCATTCCAGTTTTTCAGTACCACATTAATAGGCATAATCTTAAGCCCCATTACTTTTAAAAAGTAATCAAAGCAGCATTATCCTGATGTCTCAAAGACTGTTTTGTAAACTTTCAATGTTTCCTCTGCTGTCTTTTTCCATGTAAAGACTCTTGCCTTTTCAAGTCCATTTTTTATCATGTCAGCCCTTAGTCTACCGTCAAAATGGACCTTCATCATACAATCTGCCATTTCTTCCGTATTTTCAGGATCAAATGTCAAGGCTGCATCGCCAACGACTTCAAGGGCGCCTGTATTCATGGAAAAAACAACAGGTGTCCCGCAAGCCATGGCCTCTAAAACTGGCAATCCAAACCATTCATAAAGGGTAGGCAGAATAAAGAGTCTGGCGCCGTTATATAGATATACAAGGTCATTATGGGAAACATGGCCTAAAAAAATTACCCTATCGTTAATATCTTTTAACTCATCCTTCAAAGTCGCAGGATTTATCCCGCCTGCCAATACAATGTATAATTCATGTTTCTTATTTATGACAGAAAATGCCCTCAAGAGTCTTCTTAAATTTTTATTTTCTTCCCCTCCGCCAACATAAAGTATATATCCCTTATTATTGAGACCATATATAGTAAGAAATCTCCTAATAGCCTCTTTATCTTCTATAAGTCTGAAGATAGGGTCGGCGGCCAAATATACTATCTTCATCCGACTTTCATAAAAAGAAGCGTATTGCAGGAAATTCTCTTTAGCCATTTTGGATACAGTTATTATAATTGAAGCAGAAGATGCAACAGTCTCAGCCCATCTTTTAAAATCGTTATAAGTGTAAGTTTCACAAAGCAACTCAGGAGCTGCCATTCCATGAAAGGTCTCAACCATTTTCTTTCTTGTAGGTATAGGGGTGTAATGTACAGAATTGTAGTTGAGGGTATTATGAAAAATGTCTATGTTACCTAAAAGTAACTCTATGGGGGGCCATGAGAAACTTGACCACAGAAGTTTTAAAATCCTGCCAGGTATGCGGCACCATACCTGTTTCAGATTAGGGATATTCTCTTCAAAAACAAACTTACCGCCTTTAAAGCCATTGTAAAAAAGCACATACTCATTTTCTTTATCAATTTCTAATAGATTTTTTACAAGGTAATACACATATTGTCCTTGCCCCCGTCTCTCGCCCTGTAAAACCCTTGCATCGATGCCTATTCTCATAGTAATTCATCCACTCATCTATCCGGTCTTTTAACAATATAATCTCCAATTGCCGGGATATCTAAATCGCTTTTTAATCTTGCTAATGCATAAATTCCAGGTCCTCTTGTTTTTATAAAAACACTGCCTGCTATCTCAAGGATTCTATAAAAAGCCATCCGCAACTTGAATAAAGTCTTAAAGACATAAGATATTAATATTTTTTTATCTGCTTTTCTTGCATCAGCCTTTTTGATTTTATCTTCTATATATTTCGTTTCAAAATTTGCCTTAAGCACAGAAACCAGACTGTCTGCTGTAATAGGAGATACCAATAACTTCTCTACTATATAACCGTTTGATTCTAAAAATTTCCCGAGACTTTTAGCGCTCCAACGTGTCAGGTGGTGAGGCGGGTAGTCCCATATTTCCTTTTGGGGGGACAACCTTTCTCTATTGGGAACACTCATAACCACATAACCATCTGGTTTAAGGATACTTTTTAATGCCATAATAAACCCCGCAGGCTCATCCAGATGTTCAAGCACCTCAAAAAATACAACTACATCAAATTTTTCTCCATTATAGTTTTTGGCAAAATCAAATACATCCACTGCATAAGCATCCTTAATACCGAGTCTATTTTTGGTAAATTCAATTGATTCCTTATTAAAGTCTATAGCAAGAACCTTATATCCAGTCTCTTCCACTCTCTTTAAAAAATCACTTCTCCCGCAGCCTATATTCAACAGCAGTCCTTTTCCGTTATTTGGCTTATCCTGCAAAAAGACCTTTTCATACCATCCTAAATCACGGATTGATGATGAGGCGTTGAAATCATAGTACTCCCACTCAGATTTTTCATACCAGTCTTTACCATGACTTTTCATGGGGTCTGCAAAAACACCATCGCATGAAATGCAGTGATAAATATCATAACCTGACGAGGTATATGCCTTTATCTTTTTTACACCATCTGAACTGCACAAAGGACACAACAACATATATTCAGGCATCTCCTTTCCTTTTCAAAATGTCCCACTCCTCTTTTAATATATATCTTGATGCAGTCCAGTATAGACTAGTCCATATCGGACACCAGAGGAATAAAATAACTATATCACTTTTTGTATTACTATTAACGAATAATCCAATGGCGATAAAAGGCACAGCAAGCGTAAGGTTTTTTATAATGGAATAAAATATATCTTTGGATAATATGGTGATATGTTTTTTTATAAAGTAAAAATAAAGCATGCATACTGGTATCTGTGTTAAGAAAATACTGAGTGCCAGACCATAGATATTCAAAAGATTAGAAAATACTTTAGAAAGAACATAAAACAATGCAACCCCTGCGGCTGCAATAAATAACACAACCTCTGTCCTCTTTATTGCATACACAATCCTCACAAAAAGTGTTTCAAATGATATGATAATGAAAAAACCCATTTCAATCACCAATAGGTAAAAAAGTATATCTATATCCTTTGATGTAAACCTGCTGCCCAGAAACAATATATCAAACAACGGTTTTAAAAACACTATAACTCCAGCAGATGCAAAAATGGCAGCCGAAATATTAACCTTCATTACCCTCATAATGAGATTTTTTAGTTCATCTGATTTTGACAGACTAATCAATTCCGATACCCTTGAATAAAAGATGCTGGATATGGGCGATATAACTATCTGTGACAAAATAGAAATTATTTTATCAGCATAGGATAAAAGTGCGATGGCGCCGCTGCCCAGATGCGATGCTATGTTTCTGCTTATAATATCCCTAAAACTCCATATAAAAACACCTGCTACTGCTGTAGATGATTGTTTCAAAAGTTTGGTAAATTTATGGTCGTAAATCTTTAGTGTCGGTCTCCATCTGGTATTTATGAAAAGAAAGGATAATAATATCAATGACTGGAGTATATTGGAAATCGTATAACTGATAGCAATCCCTTTTACACCATATTCAGGTGTTAAAATAAATACAGCGGCTATATTTAACAAAGGGGCCAAAAGTCCAACGAATGTTGGTATAAAAAAATAGTAAAGTGAGTTTAGTATCACAGAAACAGAACTTGTTAGATTAAAGAAAACATATCCGACAAAAAGTATTTTTAAAATATCATTAGATAAGTTTACTGCCTTTTCATCGAAACCGGACGCAAATAATTTTATTGCCAGATGTCCGCTGTTTTGAATAATAAACCACCCAATTAGACCTATTCCTATAGACCACTTAAATACAACATCTGCAAATTCAAAACCCTCTCCTTCATCTTTGGTTTTTATTTCATTAAAAACAGGCAGCAGCAGAGAGGTGATAAATGAATTAAATATTCCAAAAAAACTGAATATTAGAAGGGAGATAAAGAGGCAGTCAAGTTCCCATGAAATCCCGAATTCCCTGCCCAATAGTATATGAAAGACAAGACCAAGTGTAACACTTACTGCGTTTATAATACTGAGATGAACTGCTGATTTTCTTAAACCCATTTGTACCAACCAATCCTTATATTTTTTTTCAGTGTTTTCCAAATTAGGCAGGGCATGGTCCCCGACCATACTTGCCTCTGATTGCTTCTTTCAGGGGTTGGTGCGTTCGGGGAACGCACCCTGCAAAGATCTCTTTGCAAGATTTGTATTTGTAATGCCTGCACCTGCTATAACCATCGCCATTACAAGCCAGAACGGTTCCATTATCCTGATGATTATAAATGTATTCGCAGATAAGGCATGCGCAAGGAGTCCTGCAAATCCTGCCAGCATCCCGAGGCTGATCCCTTTGAAAAGTTCATCGCTTGAATTCTTATAGATTTTCAATAGTGTAATAAATATCATGTAGAGAAGATAAATAAATGCTGCAAAGCCAATCAATCCTGTTTCTATAAGTGTTCTAAAATACTGCCCGTCTATAAAACCATAACCTGTTATGCCGTAACCAAATATGGGATGGATTTTGATGTCATCCAATATCCTCTTGTAACTGATGACCCTTGCAGATGCTGAAAAATCAAGGTAATATTCACCTATCTTCACCTGGGTCGGTGATTCAACGGGTCTCTCCATAAATGTTGCCCTGTATCTCTCCTCAACCTTTTCAGGTATAATCATCGGGGCTAATACTAACAGTATAAGTAAAAATGCAAAAAGATATATTTTCTGCCTGCTAAAGATTATAAATGCTGCACACATTGCTATAATAGCCATCCATGAACTCCTTGACAGTGTGTACATAAAAGGGATTACAGCAAGCACGATAAAGGCAATTGATGCTGCCTTTATCCGCATAGATTTGTATGATAGAAAGATGCCGGCAAGCAGTGAAATTATAATGACCAGATATGCAGCAAGGGTATTTGGTTCACCTCCTGCCCCTTCAAACGGCGCAGAGACCCTTTCAGTTGTTGGTATCTGTAATATCGCATATATGGATATAACAAATGCTGTTGCAAACATTGCCAGAAGATACCATTTTATCTGCTCTCTGCTGTGGATGTTGGATAGTACTATAAAAAATATTGCAAAATATTCTATATATTTTATAACAAAAAACGTGCCTTGCTGAGGGTTGACCTTGCCGAATATCATTCCAATTGAAGTGGCTGCAATACATGCAATTACATAATACAGGATTGGCCTGTTTAAAGGTGTCTTTACAAACACGCCCAGTTCCTTATAAACGGCATTCCTTGCAAGCCAGCCTAAAGAGATTACAAGTATCAAAATATCATCCATCCTTAAAGACACCTCCCGCTGACCGCCGGATGCCACTACAATCTCAGGAGAGAGGAGCATTGAGAATATTAAAAAATAAATTGCTATTTCTGTTGAAAGAAACGATATGATGAGAATTAAAAGACCGGCTGTTAGTTCTAGTATGAGGGTTGGCGTGGAACTGCTGACTATCATGGCAACCAGAAGACTGGATGCCAGTAAAAGAAGATAAAGTGAAGGATTTATTTTTCCCCTGAAGATTTTTTACCTCTTGTAAATGCGATAAGCCTATCTGTAATGCTTGCCTCTCCTGTTTTTGCAGTATCTTCGTCTTTGCCGCTGTAGTAATAGTAGGTTCCGTGGTAGAAATCAGGGCTGGTTTCAGCTGTCAACTTATTAAGGACAACACCCATTACCTTTGCCCCAACATTTTCCATAACACTCTTTGCCCTTCTTAAAGCAGACCTCGCAACCTTTCCAACTTCGTATACCATAAATACCCCATCCACCTTGTTTCCCAGAATCACTGCGTCTGCAACAGGCAGAACAGGCGGGACATCAAAGATTATAAGGTCATAATTCTGCGCCGTTTCTTCCATTATCTTTACAATCTTGTTTGAGTTTAAAAATTCAGAAGGCTGGGTTAAACTGGAACCGCTTGTAATTATGCTTATATTATCCATGCCGGGGGTTACTGTTATGTCTTCTACTTTAATCTTCCCCAGCATTATATCGGTTATATTCCTTACAGATTCCTGCCATGTAATATTGCCCAGTATTGCATCGCTTAAACCGGGTTCTTTCTCAATGCCAAAATATGAGTGCAGCGCAGGGTTTCTGAAATCTGCGTCTATGATAAGCACCCTCCTCCCGACCTGAGCCATAGTTATTGCAAGATTGATTGCCGTGATTGTCTTTCCTTCATTGGGAGAGGAACTTGTAACCATCACTGTCCTTAAATTCTTCTCAGTTGTCATAAATATGACATTGGTGCGCAAAGAGCGGTAACTTTCAGAGGCAATTGACTTTGGCATAAAATGGCTGATAAGCGTTTGATATATCCTCGTCTCCATTTTGGTCGCCGCTTTATAATTTTCTTCTAAAAACGCATTCACATCCCCTGTATCTATGTTTGGGATGACGCCGATAACAGATGTGCCCAGAAATTCCTCAACATCCTCTATTGTGCCGATGGATGTGTCAAAGGATTCGAATATAAATGCGAACACAAGCCCGAATATAAGCCCTATTAACAAACCCAGAACAGTGTTTAAGAGTGTTTTAGGAGGATTTTTGATACTCGCCGGCTCCAGCGCCCTTTTTACAATAGAGACCTCCTCTACCTTTTCAGCCTCTTTGATAAGCGCCTCTTGATATTTTGTTTTTAAAAGCGAAAAGAGTTCCTGATTTATCTTTACCTCGCGTTCTATGCGGCTTAATTCAAGCGCAGTAAACGGCATAAGGGACATTCTGCTTTTAAATTTATCCATTTCAGCAGAAACTATCTCTCTCTTTTTTTGCAGGGCACTCCGTTTTGACTCCATCTGGATTTTAATCTCTGCCCGCACATTTGCTATCTTTGCGTCCAGTTCTTTTACCTGCGGATGCGCAGGAAGGAGGCTTATCAAGAGGTTATTCCTCTCCAGATAAAGTTCGCTTAATTTTACGTTCAACTTTGAGATATCTGCATCAACATCAGTGAACAGTCTTACAAGTGAAGGGCTTTCCTGTTCTTTTGTTTTAATCTCAACGGATTCTGGTTTTGCAATCGGTTTTTCTGAAACATTTACTGTCTCTGCTGTCCTGACAGGCGGTTTTGCAGCATCCTTTGGCATAGGGATCCACTCTTCGCCAGTAATCTTTATGTCTCCGCCTCTCTCCTCAAGATGCAGTTTCTTTAATCCTGTTTCATTTAAATTTTCACCGATATAATGCTGTATAAATGATGCAACAATAACATTGTTAGATTTTTTTGTTGTCTCTATCTCTTTTATGGAGATAGTTCTTGGAGAATTTATCTTATTTAAAGACCCTTTGTATTTCTTCCATGCATTCCAGTCCATACCCCTTGAATTGAAGGAAGTGGAATAGCAGTTCATATACGCGTCAAGGTCTTTGTTCTCCCATCTCTCCCGCCATTTTTCAAGGAATGCCATCGCCTTCTGGTTATCTTCTTTTGCATGTCCATCTGATTGGGGTTTTGAAGGAGGTTTTGTCTTATCCAAAACAGCAGGCTGTGCTGCGGAATGCTTTAAATATCTTTCAATCTCGTTTATATTTTTGTCTAGTTTTTCCCTTTCAGTCTCAAGTTCTGAATACCTGTCAAGGGCAGCCTTCTGCTCATCTGTTATAGAAATCACATCTTTTTTCTTCTTATAGTTATTCAGCGTCTCTTCAGCATCCTTTAACTTTGCCTCCACTATCTTTAACTGCTCTTCTATAAATTTTCTTGCCTCAAATATCTGTTTGTTTCTTGTAAAGATGCTCTCTTCTCTGTACTTTTCCACAACAAGATTTGCTATTTTCTGGGCAGCCTTTGGTTCATTGGAGGATACTGTCACATTTATTATATTAGTATTGCCTTCCTGCTGGGTCTTGATTTGATTCTGCAGTTCAGAAAGCGCCTTTACATATTTTTCTGCGGCATATATCTGTTCAGGAGCGGCATCCTTTGGTATCATCCCCATCTCTTTTGCCACCCTTTCTAAAACAGGGAAACTCTTGATTATGATTGTCTGTGTAGCAAGACTATCGCCGCTTGAAACTGAAAACACCTCAACAAACATGCCTGTTAAACTCGTTGCCCGCTCTATCCTTACGCTTGCGGCGGCTTCGTAAACAGACTTTGGTCTCTGAATAAGCGTAATTGCAAAAGTCAGGACAGAAATAAGAACAGTGGTAAGGATAATAATATTCCGCCTTTTTCTTATTATTCTCCAATAATCCCGTATGTTTAATTCATAGTGTTGTGGCATAATCTATTCACCGCTTGTAACTTGGTTTATTGCCCTTGCGCCAACAAAAGGCAGTATTATGAATTCAAGCGTCGGCCGTATCTTTGCAAGGAATGCATTCCAGTTGGCAATCTTTGTCTTTGGTATATATATAATATCGTTTTTCTGCAAGGTTATATCTTTGCTTATATCACCCTTTTCAAACAGGGCTCCGACATCTGTCGCAACTATCTGCGGCTTATCAAGACCGCCCCTGATTACCCTTATTTCGTCAATAAGCGCCTCTTCTTTATATCCCTTTGCCATGCCTATCGCCTGCACAAGTGTGAGTCCTTGTTTCAGTTTATAGGCGCCCGGATTTTGAACCTCGCCAAAGATAAAGACATTGCTTTCCTCAATATCGGTTTTTGCCGGGATATAGATTGCTTCTCCTGCGTCAATGATAATATCCTGTGATATCTCGCCGCCAAACATAACATGAAAGAGATTTATCTTCTTTATCCTGCCCTCTGCTGATGTAATCTGGACATTTTCCAGATCCGCATCTTTTGAAAAACCGCCCGCAGATGTTATCAACTTGGAAAGTATTGTCTTGCCTTTAAGCGGATAGATGCCCGGACCCGACGGCTGTCTTGTCTGTGATTGTATTGCTCCAAGAAGTGTTACTGTCCTGCCTCTGTATTCCTTAACAAACACCTCAACCCGCGGCTCTTTAATATATGCTGATAGAGCCTTTTTTAATTCTGCCTCTACCTGTCTTGTTGTTAAATCACTTGCCTTTATCTCGACAAATGTTACTGTTATAAAACCATTCGGCTTTACAGCAGTATCGTATTTCTTTGCCTCAAAACCCATCCATATTGTTACTTCCAAAACATCATCCGCAGCAACAAGGTATTCTGGAAGGCCGAATTCTGTTGTATAGGCGCTATTCTTTTCTATTGCGCCGTTGCCGGCGATTGATGGAAGGGCATTAAAAAGAAGGGTTGCGCATATAAATGCAATGCTCACTTTTTTAAAATACTGGATTGGAAATAAAAAGAGATGAGACAATATCTCTCTTATCCTGTAAAGATAAAGCGCAGCAGCAGATTTATCAGCATTTGAATAGGAATCCCTCTTTGCAAGCACCCATGCAGGCGGGAACACAGTCCTGAAAATAAACGATGCTTTTTTTGCAATGCCTCTATTCATGCCCAGATGCACAAAATAACTCAAACCTGAAAACCCCTTTCCCCTTGCAGTTAAAAAGTAAAACAATTTTTCTCCAATAGTTCTTTTTTCTGGTTTTAATCTATCCAATACCCATTCAGGGACATCAAGACCGATATTCAATCTGCATAACATTAAAATATTATATGCAAATCTATCAACCCCATAATTTTTGCTGGTTTCTATAACCTTGCGCCAGTCTATCTCAAATCCTCCCTTAATCCCCCCTTTAGTAAAGGGGGGGGAGGGGGGATTATTTACCAAAAAAGCAATATCTGCAAAATAAGTGAGTTTCGCTGCCGAGTGCGTTACCCTCATTGCGTGTTCGCACAAATGGATTAGAAAATGATGCGGAGACATGGACAGAACGCTGACATCTGCTATATCAACGCGCACTGCATCCTTCCATATCTCATCCATATTTATTCTTGATGCATACGGCGCGGGGATAGATGAATTCACAATATGCCAGTGCATATGAAATGATGGGTGCATCGGGTTTTTGCTCCTAAAGTCGCAGGTTGTAAGATAATTATCTCTGCCGTCAAAACTTGATAAATCCTTTGCAAAATAACCCATATCCTCAAACACATTATTTGCCTTTTTAATATCCTCTTTTCTTATAAGCAAATCCACATCAGACATCCCCCTCAAACCAATGTCCTTATATGTGAGTTCAGCAAGCGCAATACCTTTCATTGCCATAACATCTATGCCTTTTTCCGTAAGGGCATTAACCACTCTTTTAAATTCTCTGTAGATAAGCGTATTCTTTGCAGCAGTTGAGAGATAATCCCTTTTTAATTCATCTATAAATCTGTCAGGCAGGTTCTGCGATTTCTTCAAGACAGGATATAACATCTGCGATACATTATTATCCCTTGCTATTTTCAAGACCTTCGTAAAATCAACCAGACTATAGTCGTGATTTGCGGGTTGCGGGTTGGCTGATTGTTGACTGCTGACTACTGACTGCAGGATAGAAGTAATAAACATATGCTCATTTGATTTTTTAGTAATCTTTTGCATGTAGTTTTAGTTTATCGTATTAAAAAACCACTGTCAAATCAAAAACTTATCTTTTACCATCTCAAATGCCCTGTCATCAGGCAAAAAACTGAATTCAAAACAAGGGATGGAAGTTGCTATGTCTTCTACTGTCTTTAATGCAGAGGCAATTCCATCTCTATCCCAAAAAGGCGGGAATGAGTATTTTATCAACCTTGAAACTGTATCAGGAATAGATATTTTTTTCAGACTATTTTCCGTGTCCTTTTTAAGGAAGAAGAGTCCTGCCAGAGACGCCTTTTCTGAAGATACAAACTCTGCTGTGCCGTGCCACGGCGTGCCGTAGATATAAAAAACGCCATTTTTCTTTCTTGCAGCAATCCTGTCGTCATTTAAAATATGAACGCCTTCATTCTTTTCCATGATTTTTGACATAGTGCTTTTCCCCGCGCCTGACTGCCCGATAAATAAATAGCCTTTATCTTTATGCTTAAAACCGCATGAATGAAGCAATATGCCCTGTTTTTTAGGGAGGAGGGCGATTGTTAAAATCTGGTCAAGCGGATATGAAAATGGATTTCGTAAAATCCCGTTTCTAGCCCTGACAGTCTTTGCTAAAATTATCTCGCCCTTTTTAAAATCATTATCAAGCACAAGGCTTCGCTCAGGGCGATTATTTTTAGAAGATAAGGAAAAATTGAAGATATGCCTGCCATCTGCCTGCTCATAATTCCATATAGATGCGTCAAATAAAGGTTTTTGCTCTGTAGGGGCTTGATTTATCAAGCCCGTTATTTCGGGTCGGATAAATCCGACCCCTACATTGGCCGTTACAGTCTCCAGAACAACATCAGGCTCATCATCTGTCTTAAAAGGCATATACTCTTTATCCAGAGAAAAACCTTTAATATTTCCCATTGGCAGAATAGAAAAGACAATATCTGCAATCTTTAAGTTTAATCCTTCTGACATAATATTTTATGAGCCAAGTAGTGCTCTTCCAGTAGTGCTATTGCATGCAGCCGCAGGCTTTATGCCTGCGAATGTCCACGCACCCATAAAGGGTGCGGCTGCCATTTTCATATTCTTGCGGGAACAGGTCTGTAGCGTTGCCCTTTATGGGCAACGGAAATCGTTGGGGATAAACCCCAACGCTACATAAAACTTTTATATTGTTGTAGGGGCTTGATTTATCAAGCCCGTTATTTCGGGTCGGATAAATCAGGATGGGTAAGGAAGAAGGTTATTTATCCGTCCCATCGACCCCTACATTTGCCCGTTATCTTCGGGTTCAATGAATTGAACCCCTACAATCAAACCCCTATATTGATACAGCACGGTAGGTTGGGTTGATCTTTGCTCAACCCACCAATTCATGGCAATAAATCGTTGGGTTGAAAAACACAACCCAACCTCAAACGGCTCTTTTGATAAAAGCCTTAAGGTTTCCTCAATTCCCTTTGTCAAATCTGGGTTCTTTTTGATCGTCCGCTTAAAGCCCTTTCAAATATTTTTCCCCAGATGAGCGTTCTCATTTCAAAAGCTCTTTCATAAGGTCATCCACCATACCTTTTCTTACCTCTCCCCTGACATAATCCTTCTTTGCTTCTCTGACACCCTCTGCAAGCATCTCCCGTCTCTGTTCCATCAGCCTATGCTGAATAATGTCTATGACATCCTCTTGCTGATACACAGGCAATGACTCAATTACATCCAATGCCTTTTGAAATGTTACCTTCTGTTTAGCAGGCATTTCCTAACCTCCTTTAGTGTTTAGTGGGGACAACCCCTTATTTTCCAATCCCCCCTCACCCCCCTTTTCTAACGGGGTTTATCAGTGGCTTTATTTTATCTTTATAAACCCAACAATTCATGGCAATAAATCGTTGGGTTGAAAAACACAACCCAACCTACCGCTCTGTTTTGCTTTCGTAGTGCGAAACTTTAGTTTCGCCTTTACAGCGAGGCTAAAGCCTCGCACTACAAAGACTTTATAAAATTGACTTCAAGGCAATTAGTACTTCTACCACTTTTCGCCGATGATGTTGTTTTGCATGCTGTCAGCACCGCCTCTTCTGGCACTAACTTTACCTCCTGAATCTCGGGCTTTTGATACACCTTCTTTTTATTTTCTTCCATGCTTTTTCACCTCCTCAATATTAAATGTAGCCGCAGGCTTTATGCCTGCGAATGTCCACGCACCCATAAAGGGTGCGGCTGCCATTTTCATATTCTTGCGGGAACAGGTCTGTAACGTTGCCCTTTATGGGCAACGGAAATCGTTGGGGATAAACCCCAACGCTACATAAAACTCGGCTGTTCTAGCACGGTTAAAACCGTGCCTACAAAAGTGTAGGCATGAATTTATTCGTGCAATAATGTCCTATGTCTCTATCTCCTTTAAAACCGCCTTTGCCCTGAGATGAGCAATCTCACATACATATTCTACCAATGCCTCTTCATTTCCATGTTCCATCATTGACCAGCCGGGACATATAGTGCAAAGATGTGCAAGATTGCATGCTGAACATTTGTTTTTCCCTTTTGCCTTGCGGGATAATATCTCAGGAAACTGATTCCATCCTGCCTTGAAAGAACCCTTTCGCAAATCATAGTTTATAAACCTGACCATATTGCATATCTGGAGATTGCCCATTGAATCTATATTAAATAAATTCTTGCCTGCGCCGCAGAAAAACAATAAATCGGGATTTCGTTCTGGTTTTTCTTCTATAAAAGATTTTTTCCACTCTTTTCTAACCTCTTCATCAGCCATCTCGATTTCAACCCCTTCTTCTGGTGTAACTCTTGTATCGCACGGACCCTTCCCTCCATCTATCCTCGGATTGATAAGGAAATCAAACCTGAAATCCACGTCAAGACCTTTTGCAAATCTCTTCATCTCAAATATCTCGCGCCTATTTTCTTTTATAAGCACGCTTTTTAATCTAAACTGGATTTTTCTATCTCGAAAAAGAGATATTGCCTCCATACATCTGTCATAATTATCAGCAGAGCCTGTAACATTCTTATATGTCTCTCTGCTCATGCCGTAGAGGCTTATCTCCAGATAAAAAGGCTTAAACTCTTTAAGATAATCTGCAATTTCAGGGGTAATAAGCGTGCCGTTTGTAAAGATTACAATAATTAAACCTTTTTTCTTGGCATATATATATATATCCAGAAAATCCTTGCGGGTAAACGGCTCGCCTCCTGTAAATGTAAGCCATAAGCAGCCTGCATCCGCCAGTTCATCGATTATGCGGCAGCACTCCTCAAAACTCAATTCATTGTTTTTAGAATTATCCTTGATATAGCAGTGCCTGCAGTTTAAGTTGCAGCGGCTTGTAACCTCTATAGCGCCCTCAAGCGGAACCCTCTCGCTCTCCTTTTTAAAATGGAGACGTTTGCTGAAATCTCTGTATTTTAAATCAAGCGCTGTCCAGATGTGAGAGCCGACATCATTCAGGGTGATTGCCCTTGCCTCATCCATATCAAGAAGCACAACCTTATCCTCAATCAATTTCCATAAGATGTCATTATTTCTTGTTAATATCTGAGCCATGCCTTAACTCTCCAGAAGATATTGAAATAAGATGCAGTAAACGCCGCCTTTAATTCGTCAAGCAGTCTATCATACAATCCTTTTTTAAAATATATAAAAACCAGCCTCCATCGGAGCGGCGGATAGGTGAACAGCCCTGAATTTATAGCCCGCCTTGTTTCCCTCATTGCCTCATTATAGTCCTTTTTTTTTATATGCGCAAGCCCAAGATATGAATGTGTGAAAGGGTTATCAGGCTTTAAAGAGAGCGCCTTTTTAAAATCTTCCACTGCCTTGTCCATGTCATTTTTTATCATATGGATATAACCGATATTTCTAAAAGATTCTTCATTATTCGGGTCTATCTTGAGCGCCCTGTTATAATTAAACATCGCATCATCCCATTTCTTTTTCTTCCTATAAATATTTCCAAGTCTTGTTAAAAACTGGGGATTGTCAGGGTCAAGTTCAAGCATCTTTTTATATTCATCTTCAGCATCTTTTAATCTGCCCCTGTTTTCAAATAACGGCCCTTTATTATTATATAAAGTCCTGTATGAAGGGTCTTGAGAGACTGCCTTGTGATAATAATCTTTTGCCTCTTTTTTTAAACCTGTCTCGTAATATATATTGGATAGATGAAAATATATTGCAGCGCAGTCAGGATAAATATTTTCCGCCTCTTTTAAAAAGTGAATTGCATCTTCATGCGATTTAGCGTCTATTGCCTGTATTATCAGGGAAACTGCCCTGTCAAATCCCCCCTCACCCCCCTTTTCTAAAGGGGGGGCGCCCTCTGGGCGCGGGGGATTTTTATCCCCCGATAGAAACATTCGAGGGCAGGCTCCCTGATTGCGTCCATTAAAGAGATAAGCCAGATAATCGCCTATGAATTTATACCCAATGGGCGTAAACCCTCCTTCCACTGAATATGCTATTGTAACAAGGTCTGATTTCAAACCCTTTTCTTCTAATATTTTTATAAATTGAGCAGGCTCAAGCCATAATTTTTCCTGAGCGATAAAATAATCCACATCTATATCCAGAAGCACATCTTCTTCAAATTTGGGCAAATCCCTTAATCTGCATATAACCAATCTTATATCGCATATTTTAGTTTCTAAATAATCGCCCTGCAATCTTAATCCGTGTTTTTCTTCTGGATTAGATTTGATTATATCATCTATCTCTTTTTTAAAACGGCTGAGCCTTTGCCTGCCGGAAAATACTGAATCAGGGACAACCCAGTAGAATTCACGGACAATATCCTCTTTGATTGCAGGATATATGTAGTTGCCTATATGAGTAAGTTCATCCTTTTTTTTATTGCTTATATTCCAGAAAAGATTTTCCTTTGCCAATCTCTTAAAATCAGAGATGGTTTTTGCATTAAGTATTTCATGCGGATCTTTGTCCGCAATCCATGCAAAGTCAAAGTGCGCGTCAACATGAACGAGAATCTTGTTTTTCTGGCATGCCTTTATCCAGCATAAAAGCGCGTCATTATGGTTTTCCATCAAGGATATATTTTTACTGAGCATATTGTCTTGAAAATCCCTTTCTAATCCCCCTGTATCCCCCTTTAAAAAAGGGGGGAATAAAGATATTCCCCTCTTTTCTAAAGGCTAAAAGGGGGGGGATAAAGTAGCCGCAACCTTTAGGTTGCGCTGAGAGTCAATAAAATCAATGGGTTGAACGCAGGCTAAAGCCTGCGACTACCATAAAAATGGGGTTATGACACAGTCTGCTAAAGAGGGGTTAGGGGAGATTATTCTCGTCCCTCTTTGTGCCCAGCCCATGTCTGGCATGGGCTGGGTTGCCTTTTCAGCAGTAAGACATTAAACATGGGCTGGGCATGACGATTTCTCCATAAGGATATTATAAAGGCGGATTATACTCAATGACTCTATTTTTGATAAGCCGTTTTTGCTGTGCGAAAAATCTATGAAAAATTGAAATGGCGGAATATCGTCTTGAGGAATAATGCCATATTTCGCAGGATTTCCATGTATAAGGCAGCCCGGCGTAAGATAATAGATATTAAAGGTAAAGGATTTCCATGTATAAGGCAGCCCGGCGTAAGATAATAGATATTAAAGGTAACATGCTTGATGAGTTTTCTATTCTCAACCAAAAAGGTTACTGTTTCCAATGCCTCTTCTTTGGTCTCTGTTGGAAGACCGAGCATCATCTGCAAATCAATTTCAAGACCGGCATCATAACAATCATTTAACACCCTTTTTGCAATATCAATGTTTATACCTTTTTGCATAAAATCCAAAAGCCTTTGACTTGCTGTTTCAAGACCAAAATCTATAGTGCGGCATCCAGCCTTTTTCGCAAGTTCAAAAATATCTTTTGTCCAATGCTTGTCAAGCCTTGTCCAACACCACCATTGAATCTTTAAATCTTCTTTTATAATCTCCCTTGATATGCCTCGCATCTGATTGGGAGACATAGCAGGGTCTGATATAATCAACTCTTTTAAAGGATATTTTTGAAGCAGATTCTTAATATCTCTGACTACAAGCGATGGGTTCTTTACACGATAGCCTTGTTTTGGATGAGGCAGGTCAACGCAATAGACGCATTTATTCCAGTAACATTCTCGGGATGTTTCAAATGTAAGGGAGACCTTGCCGTCAGAGGTCGTAGAATATTTGTTTAGCGGCAGTCCATCAAAGTCAGGACATGGAAGGTCATTGAGTTTCTCAACTGAATGAGATTCACTTAAACTAAAACCGGAAGCGGTTCCCTGATTAAAACCTTCAGGGACAGGTTTATATATAAGATTTGGAATATTTGATAAATCACCGCCATTAGAAAGTTCACAAATGAGCCTAAAAAGCGGGGTCTCGCCTTCAAAAAATATAGCGCTGTCAAAAAATGCAGTAAGGTCATTTCTTTTTAATATCTCTTTTTTGTATAAAGATACCCACTGTCCTCCAATAACTATATGAATTTTTAAACCTGTTTGTTTTAATAAATATCCGAGTGTAAAACTGAATATGACTTGAGACGGAGAGATGATAGAGAGACCAAGTATCCTGATTTTCCGCTGGATGATTTCATCAATAAGTTTTTTTTCCAGTATAAACCTGTGAAATGGATTTTCTTTGGAATCATTTATAAATTGAAAAAGCAGAGGTGATGACAAAATCCTTTCTGTAAAAAAAAACGATGAATAGGTATTATCATTATACGGCATTTCACTTGCAGGTTTATCAGGCAAGAGATGTTTATAAGGACTGTTTTTATTTATATCTCCTGAATCACCCGAATCAAATGCCAAGCAGTATTCCATATTCCAGTCAACCTGCTCTGCTTCAACTCCTTTTGACTTTAAATATCCAAGGAGCGCAGGTGTGCCAAGGGGCGGGTAATCAATTCCGTATTTAGGAGGTATGACTAGAAGGGTTTTTAACATCTCTTTTTAGGCTGTTGCAAAAGCCATCAACAGCCCTGATCTTTTATCTGTGTAATCAGAGATTGTTGAGTTTTTCAACAAGCTCTTTTTAGGTGGATAAATTCTCTAAATTCATGATTATGATGCTTGCGTCAGTAATTGCAAATTTAAAAATTCCACCTCCTTATACTATAAAGAACAGATGTAAAAGAAGACGTTGAGTATGCAAGCCTGCTTAAAACAGAGAAAAGTCCTTTTCTGATGTTTAATGTTATTCCCCGCTTTTCAACAGCATATACCCTTCCAATAATGTCTTTTTCTCGCAATGGCTCGTCCTCAGACGAAAATGTATCGCCCTTTGTCAAAAAGATAAATCCGTTATTTTTTTGTTCAATGCCAACGAGTCTGTGTGCAACCATGTTTTCACCTCTTCTGTAAAGGACAATATCTCCAACAGATAAGTCCGATATTTCTACAGGTTCTACATATATTTTATTACCTTTTCTTAAAATAGGCGACATACTGCTCCCTATTACATAAATCTTCATATTTATATTATTATCCCGAAGGTCTTCTGCAAGTTTAAGATAATTTATACTCAAAGATTCCTCACAAAATCAGGGTTTACGTTTCTGATGGACGGCTGCATGCTCCATCCGTTTGCGCTGAACCTTATGCTGCTGCCCTGTTTCAGGAGCGCATCAGCCACATTAAAAAAATCTTCTTTATTGCATGAAAGGCTCTTATTAGGCATGAGCTGCTTCTATAGATTCTGTCTTTAGCAGTTGATTGATAAATGAAAGGAGGTCGTTCTTTGCAGTCTCCCTTTCCACATCATATGCCTCAATGATGCTATCCAATATTTCGTCAAGAGCCCTCTTCCCATCTATAAATTCCCATATAAGCGCGCCTACTTCATTTAATACATATATGCAGTTCAGGTCAGCCACCTTATGACGAACAGGCACAAGTATAAACTCGTCGGCAATCTTTCTAAAAACTATGTCTGGATTTTTTGAATATATTTTTTCTACCATATTTTACTCAAAATATGCGGATATTATCTGCAGGAGGTGCTGTTTGGTCATATCCACAATCTTTAGCGTCTGCATCTTTTGTCCATCGGCATCATAGAGTATTTCAACAACAGGCCTAAGCGGCGCAAGTTTGTTGGCAGTAACAACCCGGCCGACCTCTTTTGAATTAAGCCTGACATAGATGCCCTTTGGAAATCCTGAAAACTCATTTATTAAAGCCTTTATTATATTCTGCGGGAATTGGTTTTTTGCCGTTGCTATTATGTATTTTACAGCGTCAAACGGCAGATACCTGTTCCTATATGGCCTTGGGTGTATCAATGCAGCATACATATCGGATATGCCTATTATGAAAGAATAGTCAAATATATCGCCATGCTTAAGTCCGTCAGGGTAACCAGAGCCGTCATACCTTTCATGCTCCTGATATATCTCGTCAGCAATTTCTTTGTATTTTTCGCCTAGTTTGCGCAAGATATTAGACCCGTATTCAGGGTGTTTCTTTATCGTAGAAAATTCTTCAGGGGACAGTTTGCCGCTCTTTTTTATTATTTCAGGCGGCATCATAAGCATCCCCACATCATGGAAAAACGCAAGTATTGCAAGGGTCTCTAATTTATCGCTTTTAAGTTTTAGTCCTATGCCTATCCTTATTGCAATTACCGTAGTATTCAAGCAGTGCAGCACGGTATGCATTACAACATCCTCTTCCTTTTCCTCTTTGTAAACAATCTGCAGCCATGTGTCTGCCTCTATTTGAAGCTGCGATACAAAATCCTTTGAGAATGGGAGCATTGGCTCAATGGAAAAATCCTCTTTATTCTTTATAAGTTGAAATATCTTGAAGAGACTATCTCTGGCGCCGTAATACAGTCCTCTTACCTTGTTCAATTCATGTTCAAATGCAAGATTGGACGCCTGTTCCATTTCCCTAAATGAAAATTCTTTTTCTTTTGATACAACTGTTTTTATAGTATCTGTTGTTCTAGCCATTCTATGCCCCGTGTTTTTCCTCATCAGCCAAGACCTTCATCACAGTTGCCGCATCTACACAATATTTCCTTTCAAAATAACCTGCAAGGAGAGAGAGGTCGCATAATTGATTTATCCTTCTTGGAACACCGCCCGTATGCTGGTGTATCAATTCCATTGCCTTCATAGTAAATATAGAATCTTCTGCGCCTACATATCTTAATCTAAAGATAATGTAATTTTTTGTATCATCAACTCCAAAGTGCCTTAAATGATATTTTATTGTAATTCTCTGTTCAAGAGGTTTTATATTTTGGATTATCTTTTTTAACTCGGGCTGACCAATAAGTATCAATGTTAAAAGAAACCTGTCATTGAGTTGAAAATTTAGCAGAAGCCTTATTTCCTCAAGTATGCTTACATCAGTAATCAGGTGCGCCTCATCTATCATTAAAACCGTTTTTTTGCCCTTTTGAAAATTGGATATGAGTTTATCATTTATCTCATGGAGCAGGTCTAATTTTCCAGCGGCTAAAGACCTTATGTCAAATTGATATAGTATCTCTCTTAAAAAATCAATGATACTAAGTGCAGGATTTGTAATTATGCCAATATCAATATCCTCATTTGCCAGTCTTCTTACAATCGCCCTGCTGACTGTTGTTTTTCCTGCGCCAACCTCGCCTGTAAATAATACACCGCCCTTGTTGCCTCTTATAGCATAAATTATTCTTGTTATTGCCTCTTCGTGCATGAAAGAGGGATAATATGTGTCGGGGTTAGGAACATTCTGGAACGGCGCAGCATTTAAACCCCAGTATTTTTCGTACAAATTACCTCCCCAACAACAAAACAAATAAATAAAACCCTATATTGGTATAACTATATTAACTTTTTTATAACAATGTCAAATACTTTGTGCGCCTGTGTCCTGCCATGTATTTAATTTTTATCTTCTAAATCAGGTATATTTATATTATACTAAACCGACAAAAATAACCATGCGCCTGTAGCTCAGGGGATAGAGCATCGGCCTCCGAAGCCGGGTGCCGCAGGTTCAAATCCTGCCAGGCGCGCCAGATATTAAATGTAAGGCGTGAGATATAAGATGTAAAATTAGTATTTCTTACATTTCACATTTCTAACCCCCTCACTGTTTTATGCACTGCACTTATGAAACCTAGTGTCCATAAAAAACACTCATCAACGCTTTGCATCCTGCCGACTGCCTTAATGGTTGAGGAAGAGTTAAAAAGGATTGCAAGAGAATCGGGTCTTGTAACAGGTTACAGGGTGATGACATTCCCTGAACTAATGAATATTTTATCAAATGATTTTTCTGTAAAACAACGGCAAATATCCTCCATCGGCGAACTCCTGCTCATCAAGGATGCAGCAGATGCTGTGCTAAAAGATGCAGATGATGCATGCCTTTCTCCAATTAAAGACTCTCCCCTCTTTTACCGCTCTCTCTATAAATTCATAAGGGAACTGAGACAGGCAATCATAGGTTCAAAGGATTTTGAATATGCAGTAAAGCCTGTCAAAAATAAAAAATACTCTCTCCTTGCCTCCATCTATTCATCATATGAAAAGAGCCTTTCCTCTTTAAACCTGACTGATGATATAGGCAGACAATGGTCAATACTTAAAGGGCTCGAAGATTATGCAGGGCTTCCGCCGTCCCTTTCAAATATTGAAAAGATTGTTATAGATGGTTTTTATGACCTCACGCAGATTCAACGAAAACTTGTAAAGGCATTTATAGATAAGGGCATAGATAGAAGCATAATTCCGATATACAGCCTTGAAAATCCTGATGCA
>JACRNI010000112.1 GCA_016234925.1 Deltaproteobacteria bacterium
AGGCAATGAAAGGGTTTTAAGGGCAAGGCTTAATGACGCTAAATTTTATTATGAAAAAGATTTGAAGTTTCCCCTTGCAAGTTATGCAGATAAACTAAAAGGTGTTGTATTTCAGGAAAAACTCGGGACATCTTATGAAAAAGTGCAAAGGTTTACAAGGCTTGCAATCTTTGTAGGCGCCAATGTAGGTTTTTGCGATTACTTACAAGGGACTGAGCAACAAGAGGATTTTCTCACAGATGGCTATAATCCAAAATCATACAATACTGATCCCTCAAAAACTAACGGACAATGGTTTAATAAGTTGATTCTTGGCCGCGCCGCCATGCTTTGCAAGGCAGACCTTGTAACAGGCATGGTCGGTGAATTCCCGAAACTTCAGGGCATTATGGGAAGAGAATATGCCTTGAAATCAGGTGAGGCGTCAGATGTCGCTGATGCAATACTTGAGCATTATATGCCTACATCTGCAGGCGGAGATTTACCTGTATGCCTGCCCGGAGCAATAATAAGCATTGCTGACAAGATGGATACAATCTGCGGGTGCTTTGGTGTAGGGCTTATCCCAACAGGCGGCACAGACCCGTATGGATTAAGGAGACAGGCGTTGGGTATTATTGCAATAATAATTGATAAAAATTTTGTTGGGTATTATTGCAATAATAATTGATAAAAATTTTAGGCTCTCTCTGGATAATTTAGTTCATGTCTCATTAAATCTTTTACAGGATAAACTTATAAAACCAATTCCTGATGTTAAAAACAATGTTCTGGAATTTTTTAAAGAAAGGATTAGGCATCAACTCTTATCACAGGGGTTTCCATTTGACACAATTGATGCTGTGCTATCAGCCCCTTGGTATGATATAAATGATGCAGTAAAAAGGATAAAGGCGCTGGAAGGGTTCAAGAGAAATCCTGCATGTTCATTGCTGACTATTGCATTTAAGCGAGTTTCAAACATACTGAAAGGTTATGAATTTAAGGATGAAAAACCAGATGTATCGCTCTTTTCAGAACCCCTTGAAAAAGAACTTTTCAATCTAACAAATAAGATTGCCCCTGATATAGATAAATTTTGGGAACAAGGCGATTATGAAAAGGTCTTTGAAACCTTGGCATCTTTGAAAGGGACTATTGATACATTCTTTGATAAGGTTATGGTAATGGCGGATGATGAGAAGGTTTGCAAAAACCGCCTGATTTTGCTTAATATGGTGAGAAACCTTTATTATCAGATTGCGGATTTGTCAAAACTGACAACATAAAATATTATCGGAGGTTTTTTTATGTCATCTAAAAAACATGTCTACTTCTTCGGCGGAGGAAAGGCTGAAGGAAACGGAAAGATGAAAGAACTCCTCGGCGGAAAGGGCGCAGGCCTTGCTGAGATGACAAATATAGGGCTTCCTGTGCCGACAGGTTTTACAATAACTACAGAGGTCTGCAATCTCTATTATAAAAACAATAAGAAATATCCTGCCAGTCTTGACAAAGAGGTTGAAAAAAATCTCGCAAGGCTTGAGAAGATTGTCGGCAAAAAACTCGGAGACGCCGATGACCCGCTTTTAGTATCAGTCCGTTCAGGCGCAGCAAGGAGCATGCCGGGCATGATGGAGACGATTTTAAATCTTGGACTTAATGACAAATCTCTTGAAGGGCTTGTAAAAAAGACAAATAACCGCAGATTTGCCCTTGACGCATACAGAAGGTTTATTGTGATGTACGGCTCAATTGCAATGGGCATTTCAAGGGAAGAGTTTGAGCATGAATTTGAATGGATAAAAAACAACAGGACAAGACAGAGGCTGAAGATAACAAATAATAAGGTTATTGACACTGATGTTAATGAAAAAGAACTTGAGGAATTGATACCGCGGTTAAAGTCTGTCTATAAAAAGCGCACAAAAAAGGATTTCCCGCAGGACCCGCGGGAACAGTTATGGGGTTCAATAAATGCAGTGTTCGGCTCATGGATGGCTGAAAAGGCTGTAACATACAGAAGGGTTGAAAAGATTACAGGGCTTTTTGGGACAGCGGTCAATATTGTCCAGATGGTTTTTGGAAATATGGGTGAAAAATCAGGCACAGGCGTATGTTTTACAAGGGACCCGAATACAGGCGAAAACATCTATTACGGCGACCTCCTTATGAATGCGCAGGGAGAGGATGTTGTTGCAGGCATCAGAACGCCTCTCCATTTAAGCGACTTAAATGAGAGGATGCCAAAGATATATAACCAACTATGCGATGTTAGAAAAAAACTGGAAAAACATTACAAAGACATGCAGGACATAGAATTTACTGTTGAGGAAGGGAAATTATACATACTCCAGTGCCGTTCAGGAAAACGCTCTCCAGGCGCGGCATTCAGCATTGCAGTTGATATGGTCAAGGAAAAACTAATTACAAAGAAAGAGGCGCTCTTGAGGATTACTGACAAGGAGATTGAAGGGCTTTTCTATCCTGTTATTGACCCAAAGATAACAAGGGATGAATTAAATAAGCACCTCTTTGCAGCAGGCATTGCTGCTGTTCCGGGCGCTGCAACAGGCAGGGTTGTATTTAGCGCAAAGGATGCAGAGGATTGGGCAAGCAGAAGCGAAAAAGCAATCCTTGTCCGAAAAGAAACAAGCCCTGAGGATGTGGGCGGCATGCACGCCGCGCAGGGCATACTTACTGCAACAGGAGGCAAGACATCGCATGCGGCAGTTGTTGCAAGGGGATGGGGAAAGTGCTGTATTGTCGGGTGCGAGGAACTTGCAATAGATTATATCCACAAAACCGCAGTTGCAGGAAATAAGGTTTTAAGAGAAGGCGATGAAATCACCATTAACGGCTCTACAGGCGAGGTGTTTCAGGGCGCGATGCATCTCATAAAACCGCAACTCCCTGACGCATATTATACAATTATGAAATGGGCTGACGAGATTAGAAAACTCAGGGTCAGGACAAATATTGATACTCCTTATGACGCTGAAAATGCCATCCGGCTTGGCGCAGAGGGCATTGGGCTTTGCAGGACAGAGCATATGTTTTTTGACACAGATGAGAGAAGGCTTGCAATACAGGAGATGATTGTAGCGGATAATCTAGAGACAAGAAAGACAGCGCTTGCAAAACTACTCCCATTCCAGAGAGAGGATTTTAAAGGCATATTCAGGGCAATGGATGGAAGGCATGTAACAATAAGGCTTATTGACCCTCCTCTGCATGAGTTTGTCCCTCATACAGAGCCTGAGCAGAAACACCTTGCTGAAAAAATCGGCGTTCCATATGAGCATGTGCACCGCCGCGTAGACAGGCTCAAAGAGGCAAACCCTATGCTTGGGCACAGGGGATGCCGTCTCTGCATAACATACCCTGAAATCCTTGAGATGCAGGTCAGGGCGATTATTGAGGCAGCATGCGAATGCGCAAAAGAGGGTATCAAGGTTCTCCCTGAAATCATGCACCCGCTTGTGATAGACGGCAAGGAATTAAAAATCCTTGAGACAAAAACGCGTGAGGTCGCTGATGCGATTATCAAGGAAAAGGGCGTTAAACTAAAATATCTTGTAGGCACAATGATTGAGGTTCCGAGGGCTGCGCTTCTTGCTGATAAGATTGCAGAGGTTGCAGAGTTCTTCTCATTCGGAACAAATGACCTAACTCAGATGACCCTCGGCATGAGCAGGGATGATGCAGGGAGATTTTTGCCTGACTATGTTGATGAGAAAAAGGCAGGCATCTTGAAAAACGACCCGTTCCAATCCCTTGACCAGGACGGCGTGGGCGCACTCATAAAGATTGCCATTGAAAAAGGCAGGAAGGCAAGGAAAGATTTGAAGATAGGAATATGCGGCGAACACGGCGGAGACCCGGCCACAGTAGAATTCTGCCACAGGAATGGGTTTAGCTATGTTTCTTGCTCGCCTTTCAGGGTGCCGATTGCGAGGCTGGCGGCAGCGCATGCAGTGTTAAAGGGGAAGAAGATATAATAAAATCAAAAGACCATATTTTGCAGGCAATTTAAAATATGATCTCATTAAACAATGAAGGAATTTTTAGGGAGAATCCATATGAAGCTAGTAAAAATTGGGTTGTGCTGCATGGTAATGGTCTTCATTTTGAACGGTTGCGCCACAACCGGCGGCAAGACTACTCAAGACAAACGTCAGGATATTCTCTCCATGAGAAACGAAGTTCTGGCGGATCTTTATAAAGTTTACCCTAATGCAAAAGCCGAAATTGCAGCGGCGCCGGGTTATGCAGTTTTCAGCAATGTCAACGTCAATATAATTTTTGCCAGCTTTAGCGGCGGTTATGGGGTTGTCAAAGACAACAAAACCGGCAAAGCCACTTTCATGAAAATGGGAGAGATCGGTATCGGGTTAGGGCTTGGCGTTAAGGATTTTCGCGCTGTATTTATTTTCCATGACCGGGCAACCCTGACAAGGTTCGTCGACAGTGGTTGGGAATTCGGGGGGCATGCCGATGCAGCGGCTAAAGCCAGCGACAAAGGCGCAGCTGTAGGAGGCGAAGCCTTGATCGATGGCATAACCATTTATCAGTTAACAAAAAGCGGGCTGGCGCTTCAGGCTACGGTTAAAGGAACCAAGTACTGGAAAGATGACGAGTTGAATTGAGCGCATAAGATGGATTTCCAGGACAAAATTAAAGGTCTCTAGGAGAAAACTAATGATTAAAATCTCCATACTCGGCGGAAGCGGTTATACTGGCATTGAACTTTTGCGGATACTATCAAGGCATCATGATGTTAAAATCACTGCTGTAACTTCAAGGCAGTATAAGTGTGAAAGGCTCTCAAAGGTATTTCCACATCTGGAAGGATTTGTTGACAGCATATTCATTGACCCTGCAAATTCAAAATCTATAAAAGATGCCGATATTGTATTTTGCTGTCTTCCTCATAAATCAGCAATGGAATTTATCCCAGAAATCATAAAAAAAGGCAAAAGGGTTATAGATTTGAGCGCTGATTTTCGCTTGAAAGACTCTAAAGTATATGAAGCATGGTATGAAAAGCATACCGCAAAAAATTTATTAAAAAAGGCTGTCTATGGACTTCCTGAAATCTATCGCGCAGAAATCAAAGATGCTCAACTTGTTGCAAACCCGGGATGCTATCCGACATCAGCAATACTTGGGCTTATGCCGCTTATAAAAAGTAAATTGATAGACAATACCACTATAATTATAGATTCAAAGAGCGGTGTGTCAGGCGCGGGCAGGGAGGCAAAACTTGAGACATCATTTGTTGAGGCAAATGAAGGGTTCAAGGCTTATAAAATTGGAGAGCATAGGCACACACCAGAGATAGAGCAGTGCTTGTCTCAAATTGCAGGAAAAGATATTAAGGTGTCATTCTCGCCTCATCTCCTTCCTGTAAATAGGGGGATTTTAAGCACCATGTATGCAACGATGAAAACTCAAAACTCAAAACTCAAAACTCAAAACATTATTGCTTCCTATAAAAAATATTATAGAAATGAACCTTTTATCCGCATTATGCATGAAGGTGTGCTCCCCAATATATCACAGGTCAGGGGTTCTAATTTTTGCGACATTGGCATAAAGGTAGATGAAAGGACAAACAGGGTTGTTGTAGTTTCTGTAATAGATAACCTTATAAAAGGCGCATCAGGTCAGGCTGTGCAGAATATGAATATAATGTGCGGTCTTAATGAAGAGACAGGGCTTCTTTCTCCGCCGCTATTTCCTTGAAAATGCCTCTTTTTTTACTGCAAACTTCTCTATCCTTTCAAGCAGATTAAATACCAGCGGACTAACCAATGCTGTTGTTATTGCAGTTGGTATTGCAAAGGCATAAAATGGAACATCTTTGTTAAACAGCAGTATGCGCAAGACTGCATATACAAGATTTGCCTTTAATAATGCCATTATAAATACCCCGCCCACCTTTATCGGAATAGCATCCAAACTCATTTTATTTGAAAGCATGTTGGTTATTGCAAAAACAAAAATGAGGCCAAATGATGTTGCGCCTACAACCCCGCTTAAAAATGTATCTGCAATAAGCCCCAAAAAAAAAGAGGTTATTACGCCTTCTATGTGCCTTCTGTGAAAACCCAGATAAAACACCATAATTAGTATGAAATCAGGGAGGATGCCGTATGGGAATATGATTTGTAAAAACGTGGCATTAAAGGTAAGGAAAACTGCGCTGAGGATTAAATAGATTAAAAAAATCTTCATTTTTCAGGTTGATTTGCTGCTATAAGCACCTCCTCTAGTTTTTTGAAATCAACAGATGTTTTTATTTCTATGGATTTAAAGAAACTGTCATCAGACTTTTCAACCTTCACAACCTCACCGACCATGATGCCTTTTGGAAATATGCCGCCTATGCCTGCTGACACAACAACATCGCCTATCTGAACATCTTCAAACTGCTGGACATATTTTAATATGAGCCTGTTATCGCCCTTGCCCTCTGCAATGCCTTTTATCCTTGACCGCTGGATTATTACATCTATATTGCTCCGCGGGTCTATGGCAAGAAGTATTTTTGATGTCTTTGAATAAGATTCTACGACTCTGCCAACAATGCCGTTTGCTGTTAATACCGCCATGTCCTTTACAATGTCATCTTCAGCGCCTTTGTCTATTGTTATTGTGCGAAACCAATCAAGATTATTTATTCCTATGACATTAGATGCCTTAAATGAAATCGGCATATTTTCAGTAAATGAAAAAAACTCCCGCAGCCGATTATCAGTAAGCAGATTTTCTTTATATCCATTGTTCTCTTGTTTTAATTGGACAACAATGCCTTTTAATGTTTCATTTTCTTGTTTTAGATTGACCAGATATATATAATTATTCCAGATGTCTGCTGCGCCGTCAATTGTGTAATTAACAGTTGCCATAACAGGGGCAGTAACAGAGGTTACAACCCTGCCTATAATAATTGAACTGCCAATACCCTTTACATTTGAGGATGCAATCTGGAAAGATAAAACGGCAAACATTAGAGATGCGACTATAAGGGAATGTCTTTTTAAGAAGGATAGCATATACTTGCTTTGCAAGAATTGTAAATTGCAAATTGCAAATATTAAATTTTAAAATGAGAAACAAATTTATTTTGCATTTTGCAATTTACAGTTTTCAATTTACAATCAGACATTAGCAAAATGTCTGTCAAAACGGTATTGTTACATCCTTTAAAAGTTCTATCTGGTCAAGCGCCATGCCGGCGCCTTTGACAACGCATTTTAAAGGCTCTTCCGCCACAGTTACAGGCAGTTTTGTTTCTTCTCTCAAAATTGTGTCCATGTTCCTAAGCAGCGCTCCCCCGCCTGCCAGCATTATTCCTTTATCCACAAGGTCTGCGGCAAGGTCGCTCGGTGTTTGCGCAAGCACCTCTTTCACTGCATCCACAATGGCATTTATCGGCTCTGCCAATGCCTCTCTGATTTCATCGTCAAATATCTCCATTGTTATCGGAATGCCTGTTACGAGATTTGTGCCCTTTACCTCCATGCTCCTCTTTTCTTCATCAGGCATTGCAAGACCAAGTGTTATCTTTATGTGTTCAGCAGTTCCAGTTCCTATTGAGAGGTTGTATTTTCTCCGTATATACTGCGCTATCGCATCATCCATTTTGTCTCCGCCGACACGGATGGATTTGGCGCGGACTATGCCTGCAAGCGATACTACCGCTATCTCTGTTGTGCCGCCTCCTATATCAACAATCATGTTTCCTGACGGCTCTGTTATAGGAAGCCCTGCGCCGATTGCAGCGGCCATTGGCTCTTCAATCAGATAGACCTCGTTTGCGCCTGCTGATTGCGCAGATTCCCTTACAGCCCTTTTCTCAACCTGCGTAATCCCTGACGGCACGCCTATGATTATCCTTGGACGGACAAGAAATGTCCTGTTGTGCGCCTTTCTTATAAAATGTTTTAACATCTCTTCAGTAACTTCAAAGTCCGCTATTACCCCGTCCTTCATCGGCCTTATCGCCTGAATATTTCCGGGGGTCTTGCCGAGCATTAATTTTGCCTCTTTGCCGACTGCAATAACCTTTCTGCCCCTTCCGTCCCTCTTCACTGCAACAACAGACGGCTCATCGCAGACAATGCCCTTGCCCTTTACATATATTAGTGTGCTTGCTGTTCCGAGGTCTATTGCAAGGTCATTTGAAAATAGTCCTAAAAGATAGTTAAAAAACATATTTGAACCGCTCCTTATTGTAACTAATAAAAAACACTAACAAAAAATATTGCGCATAGCAAGGTAATTTTATCTTTCTTGTTTAACCCGAAAAATACTTTTATCTTTTATTTTTCGGGACAAACGCAAGATTTGAGCCAAAGACAAGGAAAAGAGGGCTGGACAAAACGGAGCATACTATTTTAAGTATGTGAGTATTTGGACAGCCCGATTTGACGCCGTATTTGACCAAAGATTGTGTTTGCCAAAAAATGCAACTGCATTTTTCGGGTTGAGTTTGGCAGGTAAAATCTTATTTTTTGCAAACCCATCCTATATCATCGGACACTTACTGCACAATGGTTTTTTGGTTTTGCAAAAGTCTTTTCCAAGTTTTACGATGAGTGCGTGATATTCATTAAAGAGTTTTACATCATGCGGAAGGTTTTTCATAAAAAGTTTCTGGATGTCATCGTAACCTGAATCTTCTTTGATAATCATGTGGCGGCTTAATACCCTTTTTGTATATGCGTCAACAACAAACACAGGATGTTCTCCGGCATATAACAGCATTGAATCTGCTGTCTCAGGGCCAATGCCGTTTACTTGCAGAAGTTCATTTCGTAAAAAATCAGTCCTCTTTTTAAAGAGCCTGTCCAGTCTGCCGCCGTATTTATCAAACAAATAATTTAAAAAATGCTTCAGCCGTTTTGCCTTTATATTGAAATAACCCGCAGGTTTTATGAGTTTTGAAAGTTCATCCTGACTCAAGTCATGCATCTTTTTCGGCGTAAGGACTTTAGCCTTTTTAAGATTTGTTATCGCCTTTTCAACATTTGTCCATGCAGTGTTCTGTGTAAGTATTGCGCCGACAATAATCTCAAACTGCGTGTCCCCGGGCCACCAACGCTGATGTCCGAAGGCTTTAAAAAGTTTATTGTAGGTTTTTTTTAGGGTGTGGGACAAGTCTTTGTTTTTCAATCGTGAATTATCTTGCAGCACGAAGTTCCTCTTCTACCTTTTCTGCTAAAAGCATCTTTAATAAAGATTGATAGGGGACATCCTTTTTATTTGCCAATGCCTTCAGATGTTCAAAAAGCGATTCAGGCAGCCTGATTGATATGGTTCTTGTAGAGGGCTTCAGATTTGGGAATATAACCCTCTTTGCTTTGGAATAATCAATATACTCTGCTGAATCATGATTAGACCAAAACTCTGCCTCTTCTTTTTCACTCTTGAATTTCGGCATCTTTTTCAATTTGCTCATAAGTCTTTCTCTCCTTTCTGCTCATATCTCTTGCGGATATAACCCTTATTCTATTCTTCCTTACAGTGAAAACAATAAAAAGCAGCCTGCCCTTATCGGTCTTGCCTAATATATAAAAGCGATTTTCAGCAGAGGAATGAGTTTCATCGCCTTTCACAACAAAAGGGGAGTTGAAAAATACTTCTTCACACTCAATATGACTGACCTTATGCCTTTCCCAATTTTTAGCAATATTTCCCTTATCCCAATCAAACCCTTCTATATTCAACAGCAAGTCTTGTAAATCTATCTCTCGCATAAGATGTATATTTTTAATATATACAAATTAGATGAACCTGTCAAATATTTTGTATGATTGGCCATTTCAAGACTCTAAAAAGAGCAGGACATCATTAACCCGAAAAATGTAGTTGGTTTTTATTTTTCGGGGCAAGCGCAAGATTTGAGCCAAAGACAAGGAAAAGAGGGCGGGACAAAACGGAGCATACTATTTTAGGTATGTGAGTATTTGGACAGCCCGATTTGACGCAGTATTTGACCAAAGATTGCGTTTGCCAAAAAATGCAACTGCATTTTTTGGATTAAGTTACCTTTAGGTTACCTCGCCACAGCCCGCAGGATTTTTAGAGCCAGCCGAAGTTTTTCTTCATCGGTTTCTTTTAAAAGTTTGCTCATCGCATCCCGCAGTTCTTTTACATTAACCTCATGACCAAAATCAAAGATTTCCCACATCTCAACCTCAAGGGCATGGGCAAGTTTTATGAGCATATCAAGGGTGGGGTTTGCCCTTCCTCGTTCAATGTTACTTAAATAGACTGTATTTATATCCATTTTTTCTGCAAGTGATTCTTGAGTTAAGCCTTTAGATTCTCTGATACTCTTTATTCTAACACCAATAAGTCTTTTTGCAGATTGCATCACATTATACCTCCTTGTCGGAGGTATAATGCACCTTTACAACAAAGAGATGTATAGTCCAATAATATAAATTATATTGACATTATTAGTTTGTTAGGCTAAATATAAGCCTATCAAATTAATATTTAGCCAATTACTACATCCATTAGGCTATTTCTTTCCACCATGGATAAGACAATCTTTCCAATTTTTATTGCAATTGCCCTTGGCTTTATATCTGTAATCGGGGATTACTTTCTTAAAATTGCAAGCAGTCATAATAAGCCCATTACAACAAAGTCTTTCCTTATGGGTTTTTTGATTTACTCTGCCACTGTATTTGTCTGGGTATATCTCATGAAATATCTGAAACTGGCTACTATAGGGGTTATCTATTCTATTTCTATGGTTATCCTTTTAACGCTCCTTGGCGTTCTCTTTTTTGACGAACCTTTAAACCACTATGAATCTATTGGGATTGTCCTTGCACTTGCATCAATATTATTACTGGCGAGGTTTATCTAAGCGCTGCATTCTATTATGACAAAAATCTATATTGCAGAATGTGAATTGGGCAAAGGGCTATTTGCTGCAAAGGATTTTAAAAAAGGCGAATACATCCTTACATTTGAAGGACCGCTTATTTCATTTGAACAAGTAGCAGCAAAAGGAGAGTTTGAGGGAAATCCGCTGCAAATAGACTACAACTTATATATTGACCTGCAAGACCCATCTAGGAGCGCAAATCATTCGTGCAATCCAAATTCAGGCATTATAAAAGCCAATATTTTAATTGCAATTAAAGATATTTTTATAAAACAAGGGAATATGGCGGCGATACGAAAAAAGTGAAAAGATGACTGATTTATTTTTGCCATCCCGAACAAGTAAACCCTGCAACCCGCCCTGAAGGGTGGGGCATTATTACAGGGTGCGGGGTAAAAAATCTTCCCCTCTAATCTGCTCATTTTGTATAATTGAGAAATTCCGCTATCGTAATTAGAGACCTTTGAAAAATGCCCCTTCTTTGTCATTCCCACGAAAGTGGGAATCCAGAAGGCCTTGAAAACACTAGATTCCCGTTTTCACGGGAATGACCATTAAAACCATACAGGGTGAAATTCAAAGGTCTCAATTATAGATATCTATAGAAGAAAACGCTTCCCATATTTAAAACTGCGAAATAAAACTATCAGCGATATGCGTCTTTTCTAATCTTAATCCGATAGATAACAATTATCTTTGCTTTGTCATCAATGGTGTAGAGGATGCGATAATCGCTGACTCTGATTCTATAACCTTCTCTGTCTGTTAATTTTTTGCACCCGCGAGGTCTTGGATTTTGGGAAAGGGCAAGGATGTCTTTATCAATATTATGTCTAATGTGAGATGGGATACACAGCGCCTCTTTTTCAGCTTTTCCTTCAATGATAAGCCTATAGCTCAAGACTTGAGCCACCTCTGGCGGAATCTTTCATAAGGGGTAAAACCAGCAGCCTTCTTTTCAGCACGGAGGATGTCATTGGCGTCTTCCATATCTTCAATAAATTCCAGAAGGTTGTTGTAGTCTTTGAGGTTAATAACTACCGCAGTTTTATGACCTTTCTCATCAATTAAATATTTTGGTTTGATAACGTCGGCAATGTTTAGCATTTTTTATTTCCTCTCTCTAGTGTAGTGAGGGTACTAAAGGATGAAGGAGAAGTCAAGGGCGAATTAAGTTACCAAGAATTGGTTATCTCCCCTTCTCCGCTTCCTTGACTCTCCGTGTCTCCTCAGTCAAGTTCTTCAGCCCGTCAACCTCTTTTTTTGTCAACAACCTGTATTCTGCGGGCTTTAAATTTCCCAATTTTATGCCTGCGAATTCTATCCTTTTTAATTTTAAAACAGAATGTCCGATAGCAAAGCACATCCTTTTTATAAGCCTGTTCCTTCCTTCGTAAACAGTGATTTCAAGCCATGAATTTGTCTCTGTCTTTTTTATAAATTTCACATCAGCAGGCAAAGTCCTTCCGTCTTCAAGATGAACGCCTTTTCTTAATTTTTCAATGTCCTTTTCATCAGGCGCATCGCTAACCTTTACCAGATATTTTTTTGGGATTTTATATTTCGGATGGATGAGTTTGTTTGTGAGTTCGCCATCGTTTGTAAGAAGTATTACGCCTTCTGCATCAAAGTCAAGCCTGCCCACAGGGAATACCCTTTGCTTAACTCTTTTCACAAGGTCAACAACGGTCTCTCTTTGCTGCGGATCAAATGCTGTGGATATACAGCCTTTCGGTTTATTCAAAAGGATATAGACTTTTTGAGTATCAAACAATATCCTCTTGCCGTCAACTTTGATTATATCCTTTTCAGGGTCAGCCTTGGTCCCCAGTTCTGTCACTGTCCGGTTGTTGACCAAAACCCTCCCCTCCAGAATCATCTGTTCCGCTGCCCGTCGGGATGCTATCCCTGCTTGTGCTATTATCTTCTGCAATCTCTCCTGCAAGTTCTTCCTCCTGTGGCATTATAATCTCTTTTAAAGTCGGCAGACTGGACAAATCCTTTAAATCAAAGACCTCAAGAAATTCTTTTGTAGTTCCGTAAACAGCAGGCCTGCCCGGCACCTCTTTTCTGCCGATAACCTTTATAAGGTTTCTATCCATGAGCGTCTTTAAAACACCGCCTGAATCAACACCCCGCAGTTCCTCTATCTCCATCCTTGTAATAGGCTGTTTGTAGGCAATCATTGCAAGTGTTTCCATTGAGGGCTTGCTTAATTTTTGCGGGCCGATTTTAAAGAGTTTCTTTATCCAAGATGCAAATTCTGGTCTTGTCCTGAACTGATACCCGCCTGCAACCTCTTCAAGAAATATGCCCCTTTGAGAATTTTTAAATTCCTCAAGCATCTCTTTCAATGCCGCCTTTACCTCATCCCGCCTCTCGCGTTCAAGGATATTCATAATCCTGTCAATAGACACAGGCGGCTCTGATGCAAATATAATCGCCTCTAAAATTGGTTTGAGACTGTCTTTGTCCATAGTTTTTACTCCTGATTTCTGACCCCCGATAGATGTCTTCAGGGGCAGGCTTCTGATTCCTGACTAATTATCTCTGGTGTGTACAGCCTTATCACCCCATCTTCAACAGACTGGAAAATCCTTATCACATGCATCTTTGTAAGTTCAAGCATTGCAAGGAATGTTATAACAATGTCGGCGCGGGTGCTGCCGAACGGGAAAATGGAAAAAAATGTTATACTTTTTTCTTTGCCCAAAAGTTCCATTATAAAATTTATCCTGTCAGCGATTGTAACCTTTTCTATTGATACATCAAAACCAATTGTCTTTGGCGCCTTTTCAATAACAGTCTTTAATGCCTCTAACAATTCAAATATGGACACATCTACAAGCGTTCCGTCACTTTCTATGCCATCCATCAGAAAATGGGACTTTGTAAAAACATCCCTTCCAAGTATTTGTCTGGTATCAAGTTCTAAAGACGCCTCTTTGTATCTCTGATATTCAAGGAGTTTTCGGACAAGTTCAAGCCTCGGGTCTTCGCTTTCCTCTTCTTCTGTTATTTCTTCTGATACAGGCAGAAGCATCTTGCTCTTGATGTGGATGAGCGTTGCCGCCATCAAAAGAAACTCGCCTGCAACATCAAGGTTGAGTTCCTTCATCATCTCAATATACACAAGATACTGCTCTGTGACTGCGGCTATAGGAATATCATATATATCAACCTCGTTCTTTTTTATGAGATGCAGCAGGAGGTCAAGGGGCCCTTCGAATATTTCAAGTTTGATTTTCACAGGTTCAAAACCTTTCTAACATCTTCCATTGTTTTCTGTGCAATCTTTCCTGCCTTTTCATTGCCCTTGTTCAGCACATCATTCACAATATCAGGGGTTTTCACAATCTCCGCCCTCTTTTCCTGTATTGGTTTTAATTCCTCTATGATTTTGGGAATCACAAATTTTTTACATTCTATACAGCCAATGCCAGCGGTTCTGCATCCTTCGTCAACCTTTTGGATTACATCAGCAGAAGAATATATCTTGTGAAGAAAGAATACAGGGCAGATTTCAGGATTGCCGGCATCTGTCCTTCTTTGTCTTGCAGGGTCTGTCATCATAGGCAAAATCTTTTTTTCTATTACATCAGGCGCATCGGATAAAAATATTGCATTATTATAAGACTTGCTCATCTTTCTGCCATCTGTGCCTAAAAGTTTCGGAGTCTCTGTTAAAAGTGTTTGAGGCTCAGGAAATGTTTCGCCGTAAAGGAAATTGAACCTCCTTGTAATTTCCCTTGATAGTTCAAGATGAGGCGCTTGGTCAATGCCCACAGGAACAGCATTTGCCTTATAAATAATTATATCAGCGGTTTGTAGAATCGGATAGCCAAGAAACCCGTATGTGTGCAAATCCTTGTCCTTAACCTCTTCAATCTGCTCCTTGTAAGTAGGATTTCTCTCAAGCCAAGGAATTGGTGTTATCATTGACAACAGCAAGTGCAGTTCTGCATGCTCTTTGATTGCAGATTGTAAAAAGACAGTGCTTTTTTCAGGGTCAATGCCGACGGACAGCCAGTCAAGCGCCATCTCTTTGATATTATCCTGAATGGCGGAAGGATTGTTGTATTCTGTTGTAAGCGCATGCCAGTCAGCGACAAAGAAAAAACATTCTGATTCATTCTGGAGTTTCAGCCAGTTTTTTAAAACACCGTGATAGTGTCCAAGATGGAGTTTGCCGGACGGCCTCATCCCGCTTAAAACCCTCATCTAAAAAGAACCTCCTAAAAATAATCGGACAAGAAAGAAAACTATCGGCGATATAACAATATGGACAACATCCGTAAATATGAGGAGTATAAGGATTATAAAGCCGTAAGGTTCTATCTTTGAATATGCCTCTGCCATATCATGAGGCAAAAGCCCTGCCATTACCCTGCCGCCGTCAAGCGGCGGTATTGGCAGAAAATTAAATACAGCAAGCCCTATATTTATCATAACGCTTGCATGCACCATTAAAATAAGCGGGGTCATTACAAATGCAAGGGATGGGTCTAAAGGCAGACTCGTTTTATAAATGAGCCTTAAGATAACAGCGCTCACTGCTGCGATAAATAGATTTGTTATAGGACCTGCAAGCGCAACCCACATCATGCCCTTTCTGTGGTCTTTGAGATTAAGCGGATTTACAGGCACAGGCTTTGCCCAGCCAATCATGCCTGTAATAATAAAAGCCAGAGTTCCGACAGGGTCAAGGTGTTTTATTGGATTTAAAGTAAGCCTTCCTAGAAGCCTTGCAGTATGGTCTCCGAGTTTATCAGCAACCCACCCGTGCGCAAGTTCATGCAGGGTTACTGCAAGGAGTATTGGAAATGCAAGGATGGCTATTTTTTGAATGAGTTCTTCCATATAAAATTGCTTTATGCTATCAGAGAAATATATCAACCGTCAATGTATTTTTGGCAAAGTTCATAGATTGACAATACAAGACATGCTGTGTTATTTGATATAATAATTATGCCTCAAGAGTTTCTATTAGATTTAGAAAAAAAAGTATTTGCAGGACAGGATATATCCTATGAAGACGGGTGCAGACTCATAAATCTGCCTGATAATAGAATATTTGACATCCTTGCATCAACTGAAAAAATTCGTAGTCATTTCAAAGGCGCAGAAGTAAACCTCTGTTCAATAGTAAATGCAAAAAGCGGACTTTGTCAGGAGGACTGCTCATTTTGCAGCCAGTCCAGTTTTTACAACACAGATGTCAAAACATATCCCATGCTCAATTCAAAAAGCATCATTGACGCCGCAATAAATGCCGCAAAAAACGGCGCAAGAGAGTTTTCCATAGTAACAAGCGGAACAGGGATTGATCATGGAAAGGATGTTGACATACTTGTTGACGCTATAAACGGCATGAAGGAAAATGCCGCTCTTGCCTCCCTTGAACGATGCGCCTCGCTTGGGATTACAAAAAGAGATGTGCTTTTGAAGTTAAAAGACGCTGGACTTGAGAGTTATCACCACAACCTTGAAACCGCAAGGAGTTTTTTCCCAAATATCTGCACAACCCATGATTATGAGGATGATGTAAAGGTAATAAGGACTGCAAAGGAACTCGGCTTTTATGTATGCTGCGGCGGCGTGTTCGGCCTCGGAGAATCTAGAGAGCAGCGGGTTGAACTTGCAGCAACATTGAGAGAACTTGATATTGACTCTATCCCTATAAATTTCCTAAACCCCAGAGCAGGAACGCCTCTTGAAAAGGCAAATTATCTGTCCCCGATAGAGTGTCTCAAGATAATAGCGCTATATAGATTTATGCTGCCCAAAAAGGATATTGTTATATGTGGCGGCAGACAGGTCAATCTGCGTGATATGCAGTGCCTGATATTTGCGGCAGGCGCAAATGGAATGATGATAGGAAACTATCTGACAACAACGGGGATGCCTGTTGAAGATGATTTAAACATGATTAAAGATTTGGGATTAAAACCACGCGGCCGCGCAAACAAAAAGACATAGAACTTCAAATCAAACTGCGCAAATCAATATACAGGCTTATCCCAAAATCCGATTTAGAAACCTGCAAGCGTTGACTCATCTGTCATTGCAAGAACCCGCAGGGTTTGTGGCAATCTCATTCAAAAAACGGGGTTGCTTCCCCCTGAATGTTTCTACCAGGGGTCGCAATGACAATTTTTCTATATCTGGATTTGGGCTTATACAATTGATTGACAACATACCTTGCATTTGATAGAAAATAGCATTGTAAGGAGATACTATGATTACACAGATTACAAAGGCAGATTACGCAGATTAGAAAAGATTGGGTTTTAATCGGTGTAATCGTTTTTAAAATCTGCGTAATCATTTATAAGCCTCTATGACAAATATATTAATAATAGGAGCGGGACACGGATGTTCACAACTGCTCCCCATACTCGCCTCTGACAAAGAGATAAAAATAATAGGCATTATTGACAAAAACCCTTCCGCCCCTGCAATACCGCTGGCAAAGGAATACGGCATACCTGTATTCACCGATATAGAAGACACTATTAAAAAAAATAATTTTAATGTTGTCGTAAATGTAACAGGAAATGAGGATGTACTGGCATTTTTAAGAAAGACGCTCCCTTCCTCTGTTGAAATTATTGGCGGACTTTCTTCAAAACTTTTCTGGCAGTTTGTAAGCGAGAGGCAGAAAAGAGAAGAGGATTTAAAGAAAAACCTTAAAGAACATGATGCGCTTTATCAGATAGGCATACAACTCTCGTCAGCAGAAAGGTCTCAAAAGATATTTGACATAATACTTACAAGCGCGATGGAACTTACAAACAGGCCTGCTGGAAGCATTGTTATCATAGATGAAAAAAGCGGGATGTTAAGGCTTGTGCTGGCAAAGGGATTCAGCCAGAAATTCATCTCTGAATCCAGCATGTGGCTTATAAGACCAAAGGGATTAACCTCTGTAGTTATGGACAGCAATAAACCAACAATAATTTCAGATATAACAAAGGAATCAGCGCTTTCTATAAACCCATCCCTAATAGAAGAGGGTGTAAAATCAATCGCAGGCATACCGCTCCATTATGCAGGCAAGATTGTCGGCATACTATATTTGAATGACTTCATTTCAAGGGGATTCACTGAAAGGGAGATTTCTATTCTAAACCTCATGGCAACGCAGGCAGCGCTTGCAATAGAAAAGATGCGGTTATTGGAAAAAGTTGAACAACTGGCTATAACAGATGAATTGACGCAGATTTACAACCACAGGTATTTCAACAATGCACTGTCCAATGAGATTTACAGGGCTGCCAGATACAAGCATCCTGTATCACTCATAATAATAGACATAGACAATTTCAAAAACTATAATGACTTATACGGACATGTTTACGGCAACTTTGTCCTCGCCCTTATGGCAGATATATTTAGAAGAAGCGTAAGGACGACTGATACAGCGGCAAGATATGGCGGCGAAGAGTTCGCAATCATACTCCCAGAAACCAAGAAGGATACTGCAATAATGCTCGCAGAGAGGATTAGAAACGAGGTTGCAAGTTCCTGCCAGCCTGAAAAAAACAGGCAGATAATGTGCGGTATGACAATAAGCCTTGGGGTTGCCGCTTTTAATGACGATGCTGATAATGAAGAAGACCTTGTTAAAAAGGCTGATGAGGCAATGTATGAGGCAAAGAAGTTGGGCAAAAACAAGGTGATTGCGTACAGCCCTAAAATAACATGAAAGGCAGGGGGATAAGGCAGGTATAGGTAAAAAGTAAGATAGGCAGAGGGTGAAACAGGTATAGGGTGAAACAGGTAAAGGTAAAGAAAGATTTTTCTCTATCTGTCTCTACCTTTACCTCTACCTGTAGTTATCTCTACCTGCTTTTAACCTCAACCTTTACCTATTTTTATATGCGTATTACTGATGCACTTAATAAAGATTATATTCTTCCAAACCTCAAATCAAATGACAAAAGGGGCGCGCTGGAGGAGATGGTTAATGACATTGCCTCAAAGGCAAACGGCATTGACAAGGATAAACTTCTGGAAATCCTTGTTGAAAGGGAAAAACTTGGCTCCACTGGCATTGGTTATGGCGTGGCAATCCCGCACGGCAAAATAAAGGGCATAAACCATATCATTGTTTCATTTGGCAGAAGCGCAAGAGGCGTTGACTTTCAGTCTCTTGACAGCAAACCAAGTCATTTATTTTTTCTTATTATTGCGCCTGAGGATTCTACTGCGGGTCATTTAAAGGTGCTTGCCAGAATATCCCGCCTGCTGCAAGATGCATCATTTAGAAAAAAACTAATGGAAGCGCCTCTTCGCGACGATATATATAAGATAATTGCAGAAGAGGACAAAAAGGTATAAAAGGAGATGATATGATTACACCGATTATAGAAGAGTCAGAGAGCAGGTAGCCGCAGGCTTTAGCCTGCGAGATAACGCACTCATAAAGGGTGCGGCTACACTTGACTCTATGGTAATCTGTGTAATCAATTCTAATAAAAATGACTGCCAATATACCTGTTTCAGAACTTCTTAAACAAGAACTTGCATCCCGGCTAAAATTAAAGATTATATCCGGCGAGAAGTGGCTCAAGAAAAAAATAACCACAGCGCGCATTCAAAAGCCGGGACTCCTGTTAACAGGTCTTCTTGGCAAACTTCACTCTGACAGGATACTCATATTTGGAAAGGCAGAGATAGGCTATCTTAAAAGCCTTCCGCAAGAGATGCTGGTGGCATCTCTCAAGACTCTGGAAGAAACTCCATCACCCTGCTATGTTGTAACAAGGGGGCAAAAGGCGCCGCAATTTTTATATCAACTCGCTGAAAGAAAAAAGACCCCTCTATTAAAAACACCGCTTACGACATCCCTATTTATTGACAGGATTACAAAGTGTCTTGAAGAAAGACTTGCCCCTACAGCAACCGTGCACGGAGTTTTTGTGGATGTACTTGGCGTCGGGATATTGATAATTGGAAAAAGCGGCGTAGGAAAAAGCGAGTGCGCCCTTGACTTGATTACAAGGGGCTACAGGCTTATATCCGATGATATTGTGCTGATAAAGAGGATGCCACCGGCAACCATATTCGGCATGGCAGTAGATGTTATTAAATACCATATGGAGGTCAGGGGTCTCGGCATAATAAATGTAAAAGACTTATTCGGCATAACCGCAATAAGAGAAAAAAAACAACTTGACCTTATTGTTGAATTGGTTACATGGAACCCTGAGGAAGGATATGACAGACTCGGCTTTGATGTCAGGAAATATGAGATACTCGGCGTAGAACTTCCCCACCTGCGCATCCCTGTAAGCCCTGGCAGGAGTGTTGCGACAATTGTTGAGGTGGCTGCAAGAAATCAGATTTTAAAGATCATGGGCTATGATTCTGCGCTTGCATTTCATAAGCAGCTTAACAATGCAATCGGCAAGGGTAAAAAACTAAATAAAACGACTTAGATAAGTTGACATAAATGCTGGTAGCCGCAGGCTTTATGCCTGCGAAAATAGCGCACCCGTAAAG
>JACRNI010000016.1 GCA_016234925.1 Deltaproteobacteria bacterium
ACTTTGCCGCAGGCAGTTGATGTTTGCAGAAACGCAGTAAAAAATGGTTTAATAGTTGACACATTCTGGATAATCGGTCATCCTGGGGATAATCCGAAAGAGGCTGAAACTACTATTGACGCAATCGCCGGGTTTTATCGCGAAGGTTTGCACCAGAATTCAGAAATAGCCATGTTCGTGCCGTATCCCGGCACAAAGATATTTGAAAGACCTAAAGAATTTGATTTGGAAATCCTCACATACAACTGGGAAAAATGGGCAAGGTTTAATTCAGAGCCAGTCTGCCAGTTGAAAGATTTTTCCAGAGAAGATATTATGGGATACTGGATTGCCGCAAACAAGATTGCGAATGAGTGGAAAAGGCATAATGCGTATAAAAAAATGGAGGCGTTATGAATAAAGTCAAAAGTCAAAAGTCAAAAGTCAAAAGTAGGGGGATATTATTTTTTATAGCAGTTATTGCAATACTGTTCACTGTTCACTATTCACTATTCACTGTATCTCACGCCTACACCCATGATACATCCCTGATAAAATGGCGGAAGTATTCGGCGCAGGCGTTTGATGAGGCGCAAAAAGAAAACAAACCAATATTCATGCTCATAACAGCGGTATGGTGCTACTGGTGTCATGTTTATGAGGAAAAGACCCTTGAGACAAAAGAGGTTGCTGATTATATCAACAGCAATTATATCCCTGTATTTGTTGATTATGACAGGCGCAAGGACATTGCCTCAAAATATCCTGCTGGAGGACTTCCAACCACTGTTATCCTTACGCCGGATGGCGAGGAGATTGTTGCTGTGCCGGGTTTTATAGAAAAGGAGCAGCTCCTTTCAAACCTTCAAAAGACCCTTGCCTATATAAAAAAGGAGTTTAAACCCAAAGAGGCTGAAGAGGCAAAGGATGTCTATCGGGAGAGGCGAAATTTAACAAAAGAGGATTTGAAGAAATATTCGGACCATTTTGAAAGGTTTATAATTGATAGATACGACACGCTTTTCGGCGGCTTTGGTTTAAGAGAAAAGTATATATACGGAAAAACGGTTGACCATTTACTTGATATATACGAAGCCAGTAAAGATAAAAAATATCTGGACATGGCATTAAAGACCCTTGATAATATGGCAGGAAGAACGCAGAAGGCGGCAAAGACAAAGAGGCCTTCTTTTGATGAACTAAAAAAACTCAGAGAGGATGTGAAACAACCTGACTGGATAGGTAAGATTGCCAAACTCCAAACCGATGATAAGTTAGTCGGATTGTTTGATAAGGTTGAGGGCGGATTTTTTAGATATGCGACGCAGAGGGATTGGAGCGTGCCTCACTACGAAAAGATGCTTGATGATCAGGCTGATATTATAAAGTCATACCTGCATGCATTTAAAATAACTAAAGATCCGTTTTACAAGGATGCGGCAAAGAGGTCTTTAGAGTATGTTATAAAAAGCCTGTATGATGAAAAGGATTCTAGGTTTTACGGCAGTCAGGATGCAGACGAGGTGTATTACCATTTTACCCTTGAAGAGAGGAAAAAGGCTGCTCTGCCAAGAACTGACAAGACATCTTATACGCATACAAATGCGAATATGATAATTACATTTTTATATGCAGGAGATGTCTTAAATGATGAGAATTACAAAAAGATAGGGATTAAGACACTGGACTTTTTTTTGAATAATATGATGGCTGATAACGGTGTTTTGAGTTTCTATGACCCTCAAAAGAAAAAAGGTTTTCTGGACGGGCAACTGGAGGATAATGCATGGCTGGCCCTTGCTTTTATGGAAGGCTATAAGGTTACAAAGGAAAAGAGGCTTATGGAAAAGGCAGATGCGCTCATCGCATTCTCTCTAAAGAGCCTTTACAATGAAAAGGAAGGCGGGTTTATTGAGAGGAAGTCAACATCTAGAGAGTTTTACAGGGAAAAAGAACTTGTGAGTTTCAGGAGAACTTATAACACAAACAGCATTATGAGTTTTCTGCTCATAAATGCCCATGAACTTACAAAGAACAAGGAATATCTTGAAAAGGCAAGGGAGGGGTTTGGGCTTTTTTATGAGGATATGAACAGGGAATTTGACTCTGTTTCATTCCAGAGAGCAGCGAGGTATCTGTTAAAAAATCAGAAATGAAAAACCCGAAACCCAAAATCCGAAATCAGAAATCTTTAATCTATCTTGACAATGCAGCAACATCATTTCCAAAACCTGAATCTGTGTATCGAGGGATTGATTATGTTTTGCGGCGCATTGGCGGCAATCCGGGCAGGAGCGGACACCGAATGGCGCTTGATGCAAGCAGGGTTATATTTGAGACAAGGGAATCTATTGCAGAACTGTTCAATATAAAGGACTCCAGCCGAATTGTTTTTACAAAGAATGTTACAGAGGCGATAAATCTTGCATTTAAAGGGCTTTTGAGAAAAGGCGATAATGTTGTAATAACAAATATTGAACATAATGCAGTTGTAAAACCGCTAATGAGACTGGAAAAAACAGGTGTAAGTGTTACAAAGGTCTCGGCAAAAAAAGACGGCGGAATAAATCCAAAGGATGTTGAAAAGGCGATTGCAAAAAATACAAAAATTGTTTCTGTTGTTCATGCGTCAAATGTGTTTGGGACAATACTGCCTGTTGAAGAGATCGGCAGGATTTGCAAGAAAAAAAATGTGATATTTATGATAGATGCTGCGCAGACAGCAGGCGCGATACCGATTGATGTTGATGCAATGAATATAGATATACTTTGCGCAACAGGGCATAAAGGTTTATTTGGTCCGCAGGGAACAGGTTTTTTATATGTGAGAGAAGGCATAGAGCCTCTGCCGCTTATAGACGGAGGGATAGGAGAGGATGGCAAGATGATTGAAATCCCAGACAGGCTTGAGGCAGGGACAATGAATACCCCCGGCATAGGCGGTCTCGGTAAGGGCATAGAATTTATTTTAAAAGAGGGTATTGACAGGATTAAAAAACATGAAGAAAAACTTGTGAGGCAGTTGCTTGAAGGATTGAAAGGATTAAAAGGCGTAAGTATTTTAGGCACAATGGATGCTCAAAAAAGGGCATGCCTTGTTTCTTTTAATATAGATGGAAAAGACTCTTCTCAAGTTGGCTATATGTTTGACAATGAATTTGGCATAATGACAAGGTGCGGAACTCACTGCGCATCTGAGGCGCATAAAACAGCAGGCACATATCCTGACGGCTCTATCCGCGTAAGCCCTGGGTATTTTACAACCCAAAATGAGATTGAGGAGTTTTTAAGGGCAATGAATAAGTTGGCGAGTTAAGGAGTAAAGGCAAATACAGTTGAGGAGTTATTTTTTAACTCTTAAACTCCATAACTCTTCAACTCTTAAACTTATGTTAATCCTCGGCATAGAATCTTCATGTGATGATATGGCTGCCTCAGTTGTTGAAGACGGCAGGAAAATCCTTTCAAGCATTGTTTCGTCTCAGGATGACATCCATAAAAAATACGGCGGCATTGTCCCTGAATTGGCATCCAGAAGACACATAGAAACAGTCATTCCAGTTGTTGAAGAGGCGCTAAAGCAGGCTGGTGTTGCAATTAAAGATATTGACGGCATAGGTGTTACGCAGGGGCCTGGTCTTGTGGGTTCAATCCTTGTCGGACTTTCATTTGCAAAGGCAGTTGCATATGCAATGGATATACCGTTTGTAGGCGTGAATCACATTGAGGCGCATCCGATGGCAGTGTTTTTAGAAGATGCAAGATGCAAGATGCAAGATACAGGTAGCCGCAACCTTTATGGTTGCGATAGATACGCAGGCGTAAAGCCTGCGGCTACCCACGAACCCAAAACCCCTGATTTTCCCTTTATCGCACTTGTTGTATCAGGCGGACATACCACGCTTTTAAAATTTAAGGATTTTGGAGATTATTATATTATAGGTCAAACAAGGGATGATGCTGCTGGAGAGGCATTTGACAAGGTTGCAAAATTATTAGGGCTTGGCTATCCCGGCGGCAGGGTTATAGATGAACTGGCAAAACAAGGAAACCCAAATGCAATAGAATTTACAAGGCCATACATGCCGGATACATTTGATTTTAGTTTCAGCGGATTGAAAACAGCGCTTTTAAACTATGTTAAAAGACATGGTGAAATTAAAGGGAAACTTCTTAATGATATTACTGCGAGTTTTCAAGAAGCAATTGTTGATGTTCTTGTGGAAAAATCAATCCGTGCATGCAGGGAAAATTCCATAAACAATCTTATCATATCAGGCGGTGTTGCATGCAATTCAAGATTAAGACACAAACTTTCCAATACGGCAGACGCTGAAAAAATAAATCTTTTTATCCCCTCTCCATTGCTTTGCACTGACAACGGAGCAACCATTGCCGCTGCTGCATATCATAAATTCAAAAAAGGCAGCGTATCTGATATTTCCATGAATGCCTATGCAAGCATGTAGTTGCTGGTTTATCAACGTTTCTATATGAAACATAAAGACATCCTTAAATCATACGGTATTTTTCCAAGAAAGAGGTTTGGCCAGAATTTTTTAATAGAGGCGCAAAGATTATTGCTGTTGAGATTGACAGAGACCTTTTCTCAATCCTTGCTAAAAAGTTTTCCGATAAAAAGAATATTGAAGTATTAAATGAGGATGCGCTTAAAATCCCATATGAAGATTTGGTAAAGCGATTTGAGAAAAGACTCAAGGTTGTGGCAAATCTTCCATACAACATATCAACACCAATCTTATTTAAATTTCTTGACAGCAAAGATGTGTTTACAACCCTGATACTCATGCTTCAAAAAGAGGTTGCCCAGAGGCTCGCTGCAAAACCATCGTGCAAGGATTACGGCGTGTTGTCTATTTTCGTCCAGATGTTTATGGATGTTGAGATAGGGTTTATGGTTCCAAACTCTGCATTTTATCCAACCCCAAATATTGATTCTGCTGTTGTGCGGTTTGATGTCTTGAATGAACCAAGGGCTAAAATAGAGGATATTGGAATATTTAAAAGGCTTGTAAGGGCGGCGTTTGGCCAGAGGAGAAAGACTTTATCAAATGCGCTAAAAAGTTTAAATATTGCACAGGAAAATATCTCAAAGGCATTTGAACTCGCAAATATAGATGCAAAGAGGCGCGGTGAAACATTGAGCATAGAAGAGTTTGCACGGCTAAGCAATTTTATATACAGAGCGTCATAACTTCGCATACCTGCGTTGCTCCTCGTCTCGTCGTTGCGGCGTATGCTTAAAATACGCCTCACTCCTCACCTTCGTCGCGCCGCAGGTCTCTCTTTGTTCTGACGCTCTGTATGCTGATTTACTTATGACGATGTGTATAAAAACAGATTGACCATAAAATACAAATAGGTTATAAAAAACTGACCTCTGAAGGTTATCCGCAGAGGTCTTATATTTGATTGAGGTGATGATGTTAGTGAATGTCAATCCAGAGATATTCAGACAGTATGATATTAGAGGTGTGGTTGGAAAAGATTTGACCCCTGATATAGCAAATCTTATTGGCAGGGCATTTGGGACATACCTTTATTCAAAATTCAAAATTCAAAATTCAAAATTCAAAATTAGCGTTGGAAGGGATGTAAGATTGCATTCAGAACAATTAGCAGATGCTTTGATAAACGGCATAATCTCGATATTCGGTGATGCAATTCAGGATATTCGCAGGATAATTGATGCAGAAGATTTTAAAAAAGGTGATGGCAAGAAAACATCTATCAATACTATTCCTGATTATGTTGATAGACTAAAAAAAGAGTTTTCTCCCTTAATAAATTCAAAAGCAGATATTAAAGTGGTCGTGGATGCAGGCAATGGAACAGCAGGCATAATCGCGCCAAAACTTTTTGAATATCTGGGCTGCAATATTATAAAACTTTTTTGCGAGCCTGACGGCAGGTTTCCAAATCATCATCCAGACCCGACTGTTGTAGAAAATCTTAAAACACTAATAGATACGGTCAAATCTCAAAATGCTGATGCAGGCATTGCATTTGACGGCGATGCAGACAGGCTCGGCGTTGTTGATGGTAATGGCAATGTTATCTGGGGGGATATACTGCTTCTTGCATTTGCAAAGGACATTATAGAAAGGCAAAAGTCAAAAGGCAAAAGGCAAAAGGAAGGGAAACCAACTTTTGTCGGTGAGGTGAAATGCTCTCAAGTAATGTATGATGAGATAGAAAAAATGGGCGGGAATGCTATAATGGGCAAGACTGGGCATTCTCTTATAAAACAGTTGATGAAAGAAAAGGGCGCCTTGCTTGCCGGCGAGATGAGCGGGCATATGTTTTTTAGAGACAGGTATTATGGTTATGATGACGCAATATATGCCAGTTTAAGGCTTATAGAACTTCTTTCAAAGGACAGAGATTATATAAAAAATCTCATCTCAAATATGCCAAAGACATTTTATACCCCTGAGATAAGGGTTGACTGTCCTGATAATATAAAATTTAAAATCATAGATGGACTTGGGAATGTTTTTCAAAGGGACAAGGATTTGCTTGGCATAAAAGATATTATTACTGTTGACGGTTTGCGGGTGCATTTCAAAGACGGCTGGGGGCTTGTAAGGGCGTCAAACACCCAGCCTGTCCTAGTTATGAGGTTTGAGGCAAGCAGTCAAGATAGTTTGAAAAAGATTCAGCGTATAGTAGAAGGAAAATTAAAGGAGGAGATGATATGATTACACCGATTATAAAGGCAGATTACACAGATTAAAACAAATAGTAGTCTTAAATCTGCGTAATCTTATTTTAGAAATCTGTGTAATCAATTTCTTTCAAAGGAGAGGATAAATCTATGAGAATACTTGTTACAGGCGGCGCGGGTTTTATAGGCTCGCATTTGTGCGAGAGGCTTTTAAAATATGGGCATGATGTTATATGCCTTGACAATTTTTTTACAGGTTCAAAGGATAACATAATTCATCTTATGGACAGCCATAGGTTTGAACTTATAAGGCATGATATTATAGAGCCGATATTATTGGAGGTTGACCAGATTTATAACCTTGCCTGCCCTGCATCGCCTGTCCATTATCAATACAACCCTGTGAAGACAACAAAGACGAGTGTTATGGGGACAATAAATATGCTCGGTCTTGCAAAAAGGGTCAGGGCAAGGATTTTGCAGGCATCAACATCAGAGGTCTACGGCGACCCAAAGGTTCATCCGCAAAAAGAAGATTATTGGGGCAATGTGAATTGCATTGGTCCAAGGAGCTGCTATGACGAAGGCAAGAGGGTTGCAGAGACTTTGATGATGGATTACTTTAGACAAAATAAGGTTGATATAAGGATTGTCAGGATATTTAACACATACGGCCCAAGGATGGCTTTGAATGACGGGAGGGTTGTGTCAAATTTTATGGTTCAGGCATTGAAAGGGGATGATATAACGGTCTACGGCAATGGCAAACAGACCCGCTCATTTTGTTATGTCTCTGATTTAGTTGAAGGCATGATTAAGATGATGAATCAGGATGACTTTATAGGTCCTGTAAACATGGGTAATCCTCAGGAATATACAATTTTGGATTTTGCAGAAAAGATAAAAAAACTTGCAAAAAGCAAATCTAAAATAATTTTTAAACCCCTGCCGCAGGATGACCCATTGCAGAGATGCCCTGATATAAGCCTTGCCAAAGAAAAACTTGGCTGGAAGCCGGTTGTTGATGTTGATAAAGGCTTGAAACTTACTATGGATGATTTTAAAAAGAGGGTTAGATGAGGCTCATTGTTACAGGTGTTGCTGCGATATTTATCCAGAAGCTCCTTAAAAAAGAACAGCCTGTCATAAACGGCGATGGGAAACAGACAAGGGATTTTGTGTTTGTCAAAGATGTTGTCAATGCAAATATAAAGGCATTATTATTTGATAGGAGTGAGATGTTTAATATTGGGACAGGCAGGGAAACCGATATAAATTTTTTATTCAATGAACTTGTAAAGACAGCAGGGGCAGACTGCAAAGAGATTCATGGAATGGCAAAGCATGGTGAGCAGAAAAGAAGTATTATAGACTGCAAAAAGGCAAAAGGATTATTGGGATGGGCGCCGCAGGTTTCATTTAAGGATGGGCTGGCGCAGACAGTGGAATATTTTAGATTAGAGGGGGCGTGTTTATGAACATCTGCGTTGTTGGGACCGGTTATGTCGGACTTGTTACTGGCACATGCTTTGCTGAGTTTGGATTAAATGTTGTGTGTGTTGACAAGGACAGCGATAAGATAGACCGTCTTAAAAGAGGCGGAATACCGATATATGAGCCGGGTCTGGAAGAACTTGTTGCAAAAAATATAAAGGAAGGCAGATTAAGTTTTTCTACAGACCTTGCTGAATCTATAAAAAAATCTCTCGTTATACTTATTGCTGTTGGAACTCCTCCAAAAGAGGACGGCTCTGCTGATTTAAGATATGTGGAACAGGTTGCAAAGACAATTGCAGACAATATGAACGGCTATAAGGTCATTATTACAAAGAGCACTGTCCCTGTCGGCACAGGGAAGGTGATAGAGGATATAATAAAAAAATAACAAAAGACAGGGCATCATTTTGATGTTGTTTCAAATCCTGAATTCTTAAGAGAGGGTTCTGCAATAGAGGATTTTATGAGGCCGAATAGGGTTGTTATCGGGGCAAGGAGTCCACAGGCCATAGCAATAGTGAAAGACCTTTATTCGCCTCTGTATCTTATTGAGACGCCGTTTGTGACAACGGATGTTGAGACTGCTGAACTTATAAAATATGCGTCAAATGCGTTCCTTGCAACGAAGATTTCATTTATAAATGAGGTTGCAAATATCTGCGAAAGGGTTGGCGCAGATGTTCATATGGTTGCAAGGGGCATGGGGCTTGACAACAGGATAGGCGCAAAATTTTTGCATCCCGGCCCTGGTTTTGGCGGCTCATGTTTTCCAAAGGATACGCTTGCTATAACAAATATAGCAAAACAGCACGGTTATACATTTGAGATAGTTGAATCAGTGCTGCGAGTCAATAAACAGCAGAGGATATTTATGATGGAAAAGATAAAAAATATGCTGAAGGATTTTAAAGGCAAGACCATAGCCGTGCTCGGGCTTTCATTTAAACCGAATACAGATGATATAAGGGAGTCGCCTGCTATTGATATTGTTAATATGCTTTTGGATGAAGGCGCAAAAATCAAGGCGTATGACCCTGCTGCAATGGAAGAGACAAAGAAGATGCTGGAAAACAGAATTGTATATTGTAAAGACGCATATGATGCGGCAGACGGCAGTGATGGGCTTGTGATGCTTACAGAATGGAATCAATTCAGGAAACTTGATATGGACAGGATAAAAGGGCTTTTGAAGGCAGCAGTCTTGATAGATTTGAGAAATGTCTATAACCCGCAGACCATGAGGGACATGGGTTTTGAGTATACAAGCGTTGGGAGAAGATAATATAAACGCAATAAATCAATAACCAAATCTCAAATTCCAAATAATAATCAATCATCAATAACCAATGACTAAAAATTTTTAATTATTGTAATTTGGTTATTATTTGATTATTGGTGTTTGGTTATCGGTTATTTCAAATTATTTAGTGCATTTTTATGAACTCTTTCAGACAAATCCCTTCTGTTGATGAGATATTAAAATCCGATGGATTACAGGATATTATACAAAAATATTCAAGACAATTTGTTGCAGATGTTGTGCGAGAGGTTCTGGATGGATTGAGGCAAGATATAGTGCCAAAGGTAGCCGCAGGCTTTAGCCTGCGAGATAATTCAAAATTCAAAATTCAAAATTCAAAGATAGAATTACTCATCAAACAGCAGATAGAACAAAAACTAAAACCTTCCTTGAAAAAAGTCATAAACGCATCTGGCACAATACTTCATACAAACCTTGGCAGGGCAATCCTTTGTGATGATGCTGTAGAGGCAGTCAAAATTGCAGCATCAAATCCTGTAAATCTAGAGTTTGATATAGAAAAAGAAGCAAGGGGCGACAGGGACAGCCATTTAGAAGGTCTTGTTTGTTATCTCACAGGCGCAGAGGCAGCGACATTTGTCAATAACAATGCAGCAGCGGTTTTGCTGGCATTGAATACTTTTGCAGAGGGCAGGGATGTTATAATTTCAAGGGGAGAACTTGTTGAAATCGGCGGCTCATTCAGGATACCAGATGTCATAAAAAAAAGCGGATGCAATCTGGTGGAGGTCGGCACAACAAACAGGACGCATCCTTCTGATTATACAAATGCCATAAATCAGAATACCGCACTCATTTTAAAGGCGCACACAAGCAACTACCGCATAATCGGTTTTACATCAATAGTTGATTTAAAAGAACTTGTGGCAATTGGCAGAAAACATGGTCTGCCTATAATTGAGGATTTAGGCAGCGGCTCGCTTGTTGATTTATCTCAATTAAGACAGGATTGAGGCAGGCGCGGATGTTGTAACATTCAGCGGTGATAAATTACTTGGCGGGCCTCAGGCAGGCATAATAGTTGGTAAAAAAGAATTTATCAAACGAATCAAAGATAATCCTTTGAAAAGGGCATTGCGGCTTGATAAACTTACAATTGCCAGCCTTGAGGCAACATTAAAACTTTATTTGAATATTGATACCCTCCCGCAAAAACTTCCAATATTAAGATTTTTAACCCGTCCAATTTCAGATATAGAAAAGACTGCGAAACATGTTGCGAGCCTTTTGAAAAAGCAAATTGGCAAGGATTATAAAATAGATATTGAAGACAGTTTTTCCCAGATAGGCAGCGGCTCTTTGCCTGAAGAAAACATTCCAACAAAGGTTATCTCAATTACCCATCCTAAAATTTCTCCTCAAAAAATCTTTGAACTCTTTTTAAAAAATGAGACCCCGATATTCGGCAGGGTTCACAAAGACAAATTCCTGCTTGATATGAGGATGATAGAAAACGCAGGGGATGTTGTATGCTTAAACCCAAACAAACTTTCATAATCGGCACAGCAGGGCATATTGACCACGGCAAGACCTCTCTAATAAAGGCGCTTACCGGCATTGATACGGACAGGCTCAAAGAGGAAAAGGAGCGGGGCATATCCATTGATTTGGGCTTTGCATATTTTGATCTGCCAGACGGGACAAGATGCGGGATTGTTGATGTGCCCGGGCATGAGAGGTTTATCAAAAACATGCTTGCAGGCGCAGGTGGTTTTGACCTTGTGTTGTTTGTTGTTGCTGCGGATGACGGCATAATGCCGCAGACAAGGGAGCATCTTGAAATAATGCACTTGCTTCGGGTTCAAAAGGGTATATTTGTAATTACGAAGATTGATTTGGCTGATAAGGATAGGGTTGATGAAGTAAAAAAAGGTATAAAAGCCTTGATTGAAAACACCTGCCTGCGTAATTCTCCAGTCGTTCAGTTTTCTGCTGCCACATCTTATGGATTGGATGAAATCAGAAAAAAGATAGCAGATATTGCAAAGGATATTACCCCGAAATCTGAAGGCGGTTTTTTCAGACTCCCTATTGACCGCTCATTTGCTGTAAAGGGTTTTGGCGCTGTTGTGACAGGAACTGCTGCATCAGGCAGAATCAAAAAGGGTGATGATGTCTTAATCCTGCCAAGCGGAAAAAAGGCAAAGATAAGGGGTTTGCAGAGCCATAAGAAAGATGTTGAGGAATTAGGTGCAGGGCAGAGGGGCGCTGTAAATCTAACAGGAGTATCTTACAGTGACATTAAAAGAGGGGATTTTCTTGTATCAACTGACTTGACAAAAGGCACAATGGAAGCGGATGTAGAATTTGAGTTTTTGAGTTCAATTGAAAAGCCTGTAAAAAATCATAGTGTTTTAAAATTACATCATCTGACAGGCGAAGCGCTTGCAAAGGTTAGATTTTTGGGAAAGGATGCTGCTGCCCCCCCTCCTATCCTCCCCCCGCAAGTGGGGGAGGAAAAAGGTGGGGGAAACAAAATAAAAACAGGTGATAAGGTTTTCGGAAGGATAAAATTAAAAACTCCTCTTGTGATGCTCAGAAATGACAGGTTTGTTTTAAGGGATTTTTCTATAAACAAGACAATCGGCGGCGGCAGGGTTCTTCTGCCTTTTGGTCTAGCCAAGCCTGATTTGGAAAAATATCAAATATTAAAGCAGGATAATCTGTTAAATATTATGACCTTGCTCTTGAGCGGCAAAGATTTTGGTCTGGACAGGCAGATTATACGGATGCAGATGAATTTAACTGATGATGCCTTGTCATGGCTTATTGTTAAATCAGGGGTGATGCAGTTCGGCTATTTCCTTGTCCTTGAAAGCAGGATTAAGGATTTGAAACAAAGCCTGATTAACTCCCTTGATACATTTCATAAAACAAAGCCAGATGAGATTGGCATAGAAGAAAATATCCTTTCAAAAGGATTAGGCTATAAGATTTTACCCGCCATATTTAAACAAATTTTAGATGAAATGATTTTAGACAACAGTATTGAAAGGGATAAGGGATTTATATTTTTAAAGGCACATAAAACAAGGTTTAATGAAACTAAAAATCCTCTTGAACAAGAGATATTGAATGTCTTTAAATCAAATGGGTTTAATCCGTCGAGATTAGATGAGGTAAAGCAAAAATACAAGGGATGGGATTTTCAAAAGACCTTTGATATTTTAATAAAAAAAGGTATGATTGCAAGGGTTGCGCAGGATGTGTATCTTTCAAAGGACACGCTTGATATGGCAAGAGAAAAACTTGTAGGATTTATTGACAAGAATAATAAAATCAAGGCAGCAGAATTCCGCGATATACTTTCTTGCGGCAGAAAACTCGCAATAGAGATTTTAGAGTATTTTGACAAAGAGAGGTTTACGCTTAGAAGCGGGGATTACAGGGTGTTGAGGAAGACGGTAAAAACATAACGGTCAATCTCATTGGCGCAGTAGGGTGTTGAGGAAAAGATAAATGGACAAAACACAATCCAGACAAAATATCTCTAAACTCATAGAAAAATATCAAAGGCTTGCTGAAGCAGGCAAAATAAAAGATTTTAACGAGGCTCAGACAGTCAACGAATTCATCCTTCCCATGTTCCAGTTTCTCGGCTGGGATATTCATAACATAAATGCTGATGAAGTTACACCAGAGGAACGTATCTCAAAAGGACGTGTTGACTGGGCATTCAGGATTGACGGCATCCCGAAGTTTTTCCTTTAAGCAAAAGCTATGAAGGTTGATTTGGATGTGGCAAAATGGGCAGAGCAGGCAATAAATTACGCATGGAATAAGGGCTGCACATGGGCAGTGCTGACAGACTT
>JACRNI010000116.1 GCA_016234925.1 Deltaproteobacteria bacterium
GCGCTTGGCAGCGATATAATAATGTGCCTTGATGAATGCACGCCGTATCCTTCAACATATGAGGACACAAAAAAATCAATGGAACTCACGCACAGATGGGCGAGGAGATGTAAGGAATATTGCGAATCGGTGAAACGGAGATAAAGAGATACGAAGATTCGGGAAATTCACCCATTCACCCATTCGCCCGTTCGCCCATTCAATCTTTATTCGGCATTATACAAGGCGGGATGTTTGAAGATTTAAGAAAAAGGAGCGCAGAGGAGATTGTAAATATCGGGTTTGACGGCTATGCTATCGGCGGATTAAGTGTCGGCGAAGAAAATGCATTGATGTATAAAATCGTTGATGCATCTGCTCCAAATCTTCCTGAGGATAAGCCAAGGTATTTAATGGGTGTTGGAACTCCTGATGATTTGGTAGAGTGTGTTGCAAGAGGTATTGATATGTTTGACTGCGTTATGCCGACAAGAAGCGCTAGGAACGGATTACTCTTTACATCTAAAGGAAAATTAGTTATAAAGAACAGTCAATTTGCAAATGACCCAAAACCGATAGATGAAAACTGCGGGTGCTACACATGCAAAAACTATTCAAGGGCTTATTTAAGGCATGTTTACATGGCAAATGAAATCATTGCATCAAGGCTGAATACAATCCACAATCTTTATTATTATATAAATCTGATGAAGGAGATTAGGCAGGCAATTTTAGAAGATACAAAGAATTTAGAAAAGAGTTTTACCAAAAAAAGGGGGTATTAGAATGTTTATAAATTACGCATATGCAGCAGATGCAGGACCGTCTTCAATGTTACAAAGCGCAGCAGGCATATTCCCGCTGGTTATAATCTTTGTAATATTTTATTTTCTCTTGATAAGACCTCAGCAAAAAAAAGGGCAGGAGCATAAGCAGATGTTAAGCAAACTTGAAAAAGGCGATATGGTTGTAACATCCGGCGGCATCTGCGGAAAGATAACAGGCGTTGCAGAGGATTCGGTTACAGTGGAGATTGCGGATAATGTAAGGGTTAAGGTAATAAAAGAATATATATTGACCATAAAGGGGAAGTAACGGCTTTGTAAAAAGTCCAGACCCATGACTTTGTCATGGGTGCCCCCTGCGTTGTCGCTGCGGCTTCTTCGCTCAACATACCAGCGTAGAAACAGGTCTTTAGACCTGTTATTTAACATGGCTAAAGCCATGTTTCTACAGTTTGCATCTGGAACTTTTTACTTTGCCGTTTGTTTTATTTTTACACTAGCATCAAATATTAGGATTGATATTTATGCAAGAAATCACAGTAGATAAAATAAGGGCAAACCCTGAGGTAAGGGCATACATTGAAAAGGCAGACCATTTTTTAAAAAATATAGGCTATACAGAGCATGGTTTCCGCCATGCAGAGATTGTATCAAGGAATTCTTACAGGATATTAAATGAACTCGGTTTCCCAGAAAGGTCTGCGCAGCTCGCCGCGATTGCAGGGCTTTTGCATGACATTGGAAATCTTCTTGGCAGAAAAGACCACGGTGTATCAAGCGCGCTCCTTGCAAAAAATCTCCTTGAAAAGGTGAATATGCCCTATGATGAGATGATAGATATAATGACGGCAATAGGCAATCACGAGGAGGAATCAGGCGAGGTTACTGACAAGATTGCAGCGGCGCTTGCAATTGCGGACAAGACAGATGTTCACCGCTCTAGGGTGAGGACTAAAGAACATCTTGCATATGATATACATGACAGGGTAAATTATGCCGTCACAAATTCTGTTTTAAAGATTACTCCGAAAGACCGCTATATAACAGTTGAACTTACAATAGACACTGATATGTCTCAGGTCATGGAGTATTTTGAGATATTTGTAAGCAGGATGGTTATGTGCAGAAAGGCGGCAAAATTTCTTGGCGCAGATTTTCATTTGTTTATAAATGGGATGAAGTTATTATAAATAATTCCTAAATCCTAATGTCTAATTTCTAATAAGTTGTTTTTGGACATTTGCCATTTTATTAGAAATTAGGATTTAGACATTAGGCATTAACACATTAGGGGGTTTTTAATGAAAAAAAGCATAGGTTTAAGGCTGGCGCTAATAGGTTTTTTCTTTATTCTGGCAATGGTTTTATTTTTGCCTTCAACACCTGTTTCAAAAAACCTTCCGTCTATCTGGCGTGAGAAAGTTCCAAAAATCAATCTAGGGCTTGACCTTCAGGGCGGCATGCACCTTGTCTTGCAGGTTGATTCTGAAAAGGCTGTTATAAATCATACGCAGAGGCTTGCAAACAGCATTACATCTGCTTTAACAGATAAAAAAACTGCATTCACATCTGTAAAACCTGCTGGAACATCCTCTATTGCAATTGCATATGCAGGCGCAGATGCTAAAGCCGTTGAAAAAATCATGGGCGATAATTATCCAATCTTTAAAAAATCTTTAGATGCGCAGGGAGAGATTACATATACACTTATAGACCGAGAAATTGAAAGGGTCAAGGAATGGTCGGTATCTCAGGCGCTTGAGACAATAAGAAACCGCATTGACAAATTCGGCGTTGCAGAGCCTTTGATACAGAGGCAGGGGACGAATGAAATATTGGTGCAATTGCCCGGTTTAAAAGACCCTGAAAGGGCGATTGCCCTTATCGGGAAAACTGCTGTTCTTGAATTTAAACTTGTTGACGCAGCAGGGGATTTAAAAAAAGCAGTTGAAGGCATTGTGCCTGAAGGCAGTGAAATCTTATATCAAAAGGTTACAGACAAGGAAACTGGCAGTGTAAAACAGACTCCATTTCTTATAAAAAAGCAAACTCTATTGACAGGGGATTCTCTGACAGATGCAAGGGTTGCAATAGATTCACAGTTTAATGAGCCGTATGTCTCAATAACATTTGACAGCGACGGCGCAAGGCAATTTGAAAGGATAACAACGGAGAATGTGAATAAGAGGCTTGCGATAATCCTTGACGGAACTGTCTATTCAGCGCCTAATATTCAAGAAAAGATTGGCGGCGGCAAGGCGATGATAACAGGCAGGTTTTCTCATGAAGAGGCATCTGACCTCGCAATAGTCTTGCGGGCAGGGGCTTTGCCTGCGCCTGTAAATATCATTCAGAATGTTACAGTCGGGCCTTCGCTTGGACAGGATTCTATCGAGGCAGGGGTCAAGGCTGCGCTTGTCGGCGGCATATTGGTTTTAATATTCATGGCATTTTATTATAAGACTGCGGGAGTGATTGCTGACTTTGCAGTCGTGTTAAATATAGTAATGCTTTTGGGTGCAATGGCGTGGTTCAATGCAACACTAACCTTGCCCGGCATTGCAGGCATTATATTGACAATCGGCATGGGCGTTGACTCAAATGTTTTGATATTTGAAAGAATCAAAGAGGAACTCCGTACAGGCAGAACGGCCCGCTCTGCAGTTGATGCGGGTTATGACAGGGCGTGGTGGACTGTCATAGATTCCCATGTAACAACGCTTATCACGGCAGCGGTCTTGTTCCAATTCGGCAGCGGTCCGATAAAAGGCTTTGCAGTGTCATTAAGCCTTGGGATATTGATAAACCTTTTTACAGCGCTTGTCGGCACAAAGGTTATCTTTGACATAATGCATCAGGGCAGAAAAGTGGAAAGGGTAAGCATATAAAAGCAGTGTCATGGGATAATGAAAGTTCCTAATTTCTAAATCCTAATGTCTAATAAAATTTCTAAATCCTAATTCCTAATAAAATGTCAAATGTCAAAAGTAAAGGCATTGGAAATTTAGTCATTGGATATTTTATTAGAAATTAGACATTAGGATTTAGGAATTTTAAATATTAGTTCCTAATCAACGGAGGTTTTGATGGACATCTGGGGTGAAACAAAGATAGATTTTATAGGCAAGAGGAATTTTGCGTTTTTATTTTCAGGCATACTTGCCTTGCTTGGACTTGCCGCTGCTGTACTTATCCCAATGGGCAGGGCAAATCTTGGGATAGACTTTGCAGGCGGGGTGAGCATACAATTAAAATTTGAAAAGCCTGTCGCAATAGAGGATGCGAGAAAACTCGTGGAGAGCGGAGGCATTAAACACAGCGAACTTCAGGAATTCAAGGCAGGCAACAAACTTTTAATAAGATTAAAAAAACCTGAAGGTGATTTGAGAAAGATTTCCGAAAACATAGTCAGCATATTTGCCAAAGGCTTTCCTGACAATAAATTTACAATTGATTCTACTGAAGAGGTTGGTCCCACAGTCGGCAAAAAACTCCAGACAGATGCGCTATGGGCTGTTACAGTCTCCTTAATAGGCATACTCATATATGTTGCATGGAGGTTTGAATTTAGTTTTGGCATTGCCGCTGTTATTGCAACATTTCATGACGTGCTTGCTGTTCTGGGAATATTCTATATGCTCAACAAAGAAATAAACCTTTTGATTATCACTGCGCTATTAACACTCGCAGGCTACTCTCTCACAGACACAGTTGTTGTATTTGACAGGATTAGGGAAAACCTAAAAAAACGGACAAAGGAAACGCTTGATGCGCTTATCAATAGAAGCATAAACGAGGTCTTGAGAAGGACGATTGTAACATCATCCACAGTGCTTTTGGTTTTGATTGCGCTTCTTGTTGCAGGCGGAGAGGTAATACATGATTTTGCTTTTGCGCTTTTCATCGGCGTTATAGTCGGCACATATTCATCCATATTTGTTGCAAGCCCGCTTGTGCTTTTGTGGAAGAAGAAATAAAAAAACTGGCAATAGGCTATGGGCAATGGGCAATAGGCAAATCAGCAAAATAAGAAATAAACGGTGGACTATTCACCCGCCTGACAATGCACTTCAGGACTTTCTTGCCCACGGATTAAAAATATCCCCTATTACAGCGCAGCTTTTAATCAATAGAGGCATTGTAGATATAGACAATGCCTCTTGTTTTTTGTCGCCGAATCTAAAAAATCTCCACAACCCGTTTTTAATGAAGGATATGGATAAGGCGGTGGACAGGATTATTACTGCCTTGCAAAAAAAAGAGGATATTGTAATCTACGGCGATTATGATGTTGACGGCACAACAGCGACATCTGTCTTGTATTTATTTTTAAAAGAGGTCGGCGCAAATGTTTCGTATTATATACCTGAAAGATTAAAAGAGGGATACGGCTTAAATAAACCTGCGCTGGAAAATCTGTATAAAAACGGCGCAAACATAATCATTACAACTGACTGCGGCATATCAAGTTACGACGAGGTGTCGTTTGCAAATTCTCTCGGATTGGATGTAATTGTTACAGACCATCATGAGGTTACATCAAAAACTCCGCCCGCATTTGCCATTTTAAATCCAAAGCAGGCAGACTGCAGATTTCCATTCAAGGAACTTGCAGGCGTTGGCGTTGCATTTAATCTTGCAATGGCAATCCGTTCAAGATTAAGGGACAGCGGCTGTTTTACAAACGGAGAGCCGAATCTAAAAAACTATCTTGATATTGTTGCGCTTGGAACAATCGCTGACATGGTTCCTTTGATAAGTCTGGACATATAAGTTTTCAACTTGCGCCAAGAATAAATGCGGCAGGCAGGCTTGAAAGGGCGGACATCGCTGTAAAACTTTTAACAACTGATGATGCAGATGAGGCGGCAAGACTTGCAAGGGAACTGGATATGGAAAACAGCGCAAGGCAGGATATTGAAAAAGAGATACTCAAACAGGCAATTGAAATGATAGAGGGTCAAGGCGGGTACCCGTCCGCAGGACGGGTGGGGGTCAAGGGTCAAGATATAGAAAATGCAATAATACTTGCATCAGAAAAATGGCATCAAGGTGTAATAGGCGTTGTCGCATCAAAACTGGTTGATATTTATTATAGGCCGACAATACTCATATCCTTGTCAGGCGATGCTGGAAAAGGCTCTGCCAGAGGCATAAAGGCATTTCATATTCTTGAAGGCCTACAGGAATGCAGCCAGCATCTGGAAAGATTTGGCGGACACAAGGCAGCGGCAGGCCTGTCAATAAATAAAAGCCATATCCCTGCTTTTAAAGAGGCATTTTTAAATGCAGCGACACATCTTAAACATGAAGATTTTATACCCGCGTTATCTCTGGACGCATCCATACATCTTGATGAATTAAACGAAAAAATGGTAACAGAGATGGACAGCCTTGCGCCGTTTGGACTTGGAAATCCTGAACCTTTGTTCTGTTCAAGAGAGACAAGGGTTGTTCAAAGCCAGATTGTCGGTTCAAATCATTTGAGATTTAAGGCAACGCAGAAAAACCGTGTATTCAATGCGATTGCATTTGGTTTTGGCGATATGCACCCGCTGTCAGATAAATATATGGATATGGCATTTACCCCGCAGATAGAGGAATGGAATGGGAACAGGGATTTAAAACTGAATGTAAAGGGAATGAAAACAGCGGCTTGAATTTATTTCAGGAATTGTAATTGCTGGTTTTATTTCATTTACATCTTGTCTGATTTTATTATTTGCTTGCGATTTCAAATGATGCATTTGAGGCATTTTTATATGTTCTCAAATAATTTAAAACCCTTTTAACATACTCCTGTGTTTCTTTATATGGCGGAATGCCGTTGTATTTCTGGACAGCCTTTTCGCCTGCATTATAAGACGCTATAGCAAGAGACAGATTTGTCTTATATGTGCCCATGAGTTTTTTAAGATACTTTACGCCGCCCTCAATATTCTGAACAGGGTCATATGCGTCATCAATGCCCATGTCATTTGCTGTTTCAGGCATTAACTGCATAAGCCCCATAGCGCCTTTATGCGAGGTGGCAAGAACATCAAAATCAGACTCTGCCTTTATCACAGCCTTTACTAAAAGAGGGTCAAGCCCGTATCTTATCGCAGTACTATATATTAGCCTGTCATAATTCCCAGAGGATAGTTTTTTTGAATCAAAATGCCCCTCTTTCATCTTTAAACGCCATTTGCCTTTTGATGTGGGGACATTTGAAAAGTGTATAACCCCGTTTTCATCAGTAAATGTGTATATGTCGGCAAATGCAGGCGATGGATGATAGGCGATGGATAAAACCAATACCCCGAATAGCAATATTTTTTGGCATAAAAATCTCATTTCAATCCCCTATGATGTTACATTTGTTACATTTTAAGTCTACAATATCCTGCCACTTCTGGCAAGTTTTTTTTGCAGTGTTTTATAGACAATAATTTTTGGCATATCTTTTTTTGTCCACAACTTAAAAGAAAGCGCTCCTTGCTCAACAAGCATGCCCAAGCCGCTGTGGGTTTTAATGCCGAATCTTTCTGCATTTTTAAGAAATTTTGTAAGAAGTGGTTTATAGACAATGTCGGACACAACCGCATTTTTAGGGATTAGAGCAAACGGGATTTTTAAATCCCCTTTGTCATTCATGCCAATGGAGGTTGTATTTATAATAAGATGAATATCTGTAAGGTATTTTTTAAAACTTTGTTCATCTATGCCAGATGCTAAAATCTCCGCCTCTTTAAAATGCCTTTTAAATTCATTAGCAAGAGAAACTGCTTTTTTTATTGTCCTGTTTGCTATTACAATTTTCTTTGCGCCTTTTTTAGCAATTGCAAAGACAATACCCCTTGCAGCGCCGCCTGCGCCAAGTATTACAATGTTCTTACCTTTAACATCAAAGCCCAGTTCATTTTTTAAAGAGTTTACATAGCCCTCGCCGTCTGTATTATATCCAATTAGTTTGCCGTTTTTATTGACTATTGTATTGACAGCGCCTATGAGTCTTGCGTCATCTGAAACCTCATCAAGAAATTTAATTACAGATTCTTTGTGCGGAATAGTAATATTAACACCGATAATATTTAATGCCCTTATTGCATCAACAACATTTTTAAGGTCTTTGTGTTCAACCTCAAAAGGAAGATAGACCATATCAAGACCAAGTCTTTCTATCGCTGCATTGTGCATAAGCGGAGAAAGGGTGTGGGTTATTGGATAACCAAATATGCCAAGGATTTTTGTTTTGCCCGTGATTTTCACCTGAAAATGCCCCTATCCTGTCATTGCGAGCCAAAGGCGAAGCAATCCCATCCTTTGAGATTGCTTCGTCGCTTACGCTCCTCGCAATGACATTTTCATTGCCCTTTGTGCCACCTGTGGCATGAATGTTTCATATTATTGAGTTTGCCTTTTTAACATCTCTTTTTATCTGCTTCACAAGTTCATCAACTGTTTTAAATTTAATCTCGTCTCTAATCCTTTGCACAAAATGTATCTTCAACCTTTTGCCATACAGACTGCGGTTAAAGTCCATAATGTGAACCTCTATATTTATATTATCGCCATTTTCAAATGTTGGGTTTGTGCCTATATTAACGACTGCTGGATATTGCAAACCCTTCACCTCGTTAGAAAATAATTTTCTAACGGGGTTCACCTCGCAAAATACAGCATACACGCCGTTTTTAGGTATGAGTTCATTTTGTGTGTCTATATTTGCCGTTGGAAAACCCATCTGTTTTCCCCTGTTTTTGCCTTTTATAACCCTGCCTGAGATGGAATAAAATCTTCCCAATAAAGATTTAGCCTTTTTAACATCGCCGTTTAATATTGTCTCTCTTATCCTTGAACTGCTGACAATAATGCCGAGTTTTTTGAATGCAGGGACAACATGCGCCTTAAAACCAAATTCCTCTCCCAACTCCTTTAAATAATCTACTGTGCCAAGTTTACTTCTTCCAAATGCGTAATCATGTCCAACCCAAACCTCTTGGACATTGAGCCTTTCAATAAGTTCATTTTTCACAAACTCTCTTGGATGCTGGCTTGCAAATTCTTTTGTGAATCTCGCGCAGAACAAAAAATCAATGCCAAATTCTTTTATCAGTTCAATCTTATCATCCAGTGTTGTTATAAGCGGAAGATGCTTATGCGGCGCAACAACCTTAATTGGATGAGGCTCAAATGTATAGACAATGGACGGACATCCAAGCAATTCAGCGCGTGTCTTAACCTTTTTCAAAATCTCCTGATGCCCGAGATGGACGCCGTCAAAATTGCCGAGAGTAAGGATACCTGATTTTATTTTTTTGGTTTTTTTTATAATCTGCATTGTGGACTTAAAACTTTCACTTGAAAATACCTCCAACATTGTAAGGGGTTGATTTATCAAGTAGCCGCAACCTTTAGGTTGCGTTTAAACGCAGGCTAAAGCCTGCGGCTACATATTTTGGGTCGGATAAATCCGACCCCTTTTTACAAAGCCGTCAAACTTTAAAATTTCCCTGACCTAAGTATCATAATCCCCAGCCACAAACTCAATATAGTTGCGGCAGCAAACCCAATTATGCCAAAGAGTGGAAACCCAAATATCTTCGGGCCCACGCCGAATGTCATTACAAGCGACGACCCGATAATAAGCGCTGAAATCATAAGCCCAAATGTTATTCGGTTGGACGAGCGGTCAACCTCGCCTATTAAATCCTCAAGCCCTTTGTGCATAAAATCTATTGTAAATTTATCGCCGACCATTTTTTTGAATATCTGATTCAACTGCTGAGGCAAAGCCCGTGTAAGTTCCTTATAATCATTTACCGTGTCAATAACATCGCCTGCGACCCTGTCTAAACTAACCTCTTTTTTGATTAAATCAGAGGCGAAATCCTGCCCTTCCTTCAAGATGTCAATATCAGGGTATAAAACCCTTCCAAGCCCTTCGAGTTCAAGTATGCACTTATCAAGAAGGAACAAATCACGCGGCATTCTTATATTATACTTTGACGCAATCCTTATATACTCCCTGATGAGTTCGCCGAGTTTTGTAAATTTAAAAGGCCTGCCGAAATAGTGCAGGAGCATATCTTCATATTCATTTCTAAATCCTTCCTTGTCTACATCCTCGCCTATAATGCCCATCCTTGTGTATATTGCTATCAATTTGTCGCAATTCCCATCCATAAGGCTTATGAATATAGCAGCAAGATTGTCCATCATGTCCCTGCTTACCTTGCCGACAATCCCAAAATCAACAAATGCAACCTTGTCCTGCTCTAAAACAAAGATATTGCCTGAATGCAAATCGCCGTGAAAAATCCCATGCTCAAAGACCTGTTTAAAAAATGTCCTTACTATTAAAAGTGCTGTCTTCTCTGTGTCAATGCCCATTGACGCAAGTTTTTCAATGTTATCCACCTTGACGCCTTCTATCCTTTCAAGAGTCAAAACCCTTTTGCCTGTCAATTCCCAATATACCTTTGGGATTACTATCCTGTCATCTCCTGAAAAATTCTTTTTAAACTTTTCCGTATAACTTGCCTCAAGCGTAAAATCCATCTCTTTCACTATCGCCTTTGAAAATTCATCCACCATGCCGACAGGGTCGTAAACATTGCTATCAGGTATATATTTAACAATCTGCCTTGCAATATATTGGAGTATTACTATGTCCGTAGTTATTGTGTCTTGGATATTCGGTCTTTGAACCTTTACAACAACATCATCGCCTTCAATCGTTTTTGCGCGATGCACTTGCGCTATTGATGCTGCGGCAACAGGCTCTTTTTCAATGGTCTTAAAAAGTATTTCTATCTTTGCGCCAAATTCTTGCTCAATAATATTTGCAGCCTCATCAAAAGAAAACGGCGGCACCTCATCCTGAAGTTTTAAAAATTCCTTAACAAATTCCTCTGGAAGCATATCAGGCCTTGTGGATAATATCTGCCCAAGTTTTATAAATGTCGGGCCCAATTCCTCAAATGCAAGCCTCAGCCGAACAGCAAATGAGACTGCCTCTTTTTCACCGGCCTTTTTGCCAAAAAGCCTCTGGGGAAGAGATATAAGCCTGTGCAGATGTATCCTCTCCATCAGTGGATAAAAGCCGTGCTTGATGAAAACAGACACAATCTGGCGAAGCCTCTGGATGCTTTTGTATGTCATATGAAATCTTAAAAAAGTCATTTTACCAACCTGTAATTTAGACATATGTGAGCAATAAATTTCTAAATCCTAATTTCTAATAAAATAAGTAGAGCGGGCTATGCCCGCCAGACCTGACTTTCTACAAATAGAGTGGTAAACACCATTTCTGCCGATTCAAATCACCTTCAATCAATCGTCTATAGTTTTTTACACCTTTTTGGTGGGCATTGCCCACCCTACTGGCTTTTATAAATATTGAGTTTTCATTATCTTTGACGTCAACATATAAACGAGCGCCTAAAGTACGCCAAGGAGTTTTCCCAGAGATTCTTACCTTACTATGTAAACCCTGCTCATTACCTTTTTCCCATATCTCCTGATATGTCATAGGCTTATCTGATGTCTTCAGAATGTCTTCAGCAAGACTTAAAAAAGTATATACCATATTTCCTCCGTTTTTCCTGTATTATAGCAAAATAGTCCTGTAGTGTGGGCTATGCCCGCCAGAATTGCGGCACAATCAAAATGGTGGGCGCAGCCCACCCTACAAGACTTCGTTTATTCTTGGTATAACCTAAACACATCCTTGACAAGTTAATCTTATCACAAATCGGTTTGGTGATATGATTATCTTATCACCTCTTGATTCGCTCCCACTCCGCATCGGGTCCGCGTCCGAGGCATTTGACCTTTTTTCCTTTCCTCAAATCGGCAAGAGCCCGCTGAAGGGTCGGATAGCTTACTCCGGGACAAACACGCCGTAAGTCTCCTATGGTAAAATGCTGCGGCAGGCTCTCTACGGCTCGCATCACCATTTCCCTTTTAGCGCCTCGTGCGGATGTAATTGTTCCCACCCTTGTTTCAAACTCTTTATATGCCGCTGTCAACATGCCTATAAAGTAGTTCCACCACGGACGCAGGTCGTGTTTGGCATCGTGCCATCCCTGAGAACTTTTATAAAGCGCTTCGTAGTAAGTTTCCTTGCTCTCCTCCACTATCCGCTCCAGACCTATGTAGCGGCCGACCTCATATCCGCTTTGATAAAGAAGCAGCAGCGTCAGCAGCCGTCCAATCCTGCCGTTGCCGTCCATAAAGGGGTGAATGCACTCAAAATCAAGGATAAATGTTGCTACAGAAAGAAGAGGGTCTACTTCCCCCTCTGCCGTTGAGTTATTGAACGATTTGATAAGGCGATCCATGAACTTGGGTGTGGCAAGGGCTGAAACAGGCTGGAAGCGGACAAATTGCTTGCCGTCAGGCATGACTTCCAGAATTGAATTATCTCTGGTCTTCCACTCCCCGCCTTTTTCTTTTGTATAGCGATACAAGGTTTTATGCCAATTCAGGATAAGATCGGCAGACAACCGCATTTTGGAATAGTTGGCATGGATGGAGGACAGCACATCCCGGTATCCGGCTACTTCCTGTTCCGGGCGATCCATAGGGAGCGTCTTCTTTAGAACAAGAGCATCAATCCTGCCGGGCGCAACCGTAACCCCTTCTATCCTGTTTGATGATTCGGCGCTCTGGATCATTGCGACACGCCGCAGTGTCTCCAACACGTCAGGGGGCTGTTCGGCATAAAGCATCTGTCGCCCCTTAAATTCTCCAATGGTTCGAATCGCCGTCAGAAATGGGGGTGATATCGGCGTTTCAAGGAAATAGTCGTATTCAAATGACCTCATAGGCAGTTACCTTTCTGAAAATATGCCATCAAATATTTTTTGATTTTCTGGGCTCAAAGCATACTCCTGCTGATAAAGCCTGCCTGCGTGCTACGCACAGGCAGGCAAAGTATCCCCCCGCTTCCAGCCGCGAGATGCAGTCCCCTTTCAATAACTTTCAAACTTGTCCCCCGTATCAAGTACGGGGCAGGCTCTGCAAGCCTGCCCTCGAATGTTTCTATCGGGGGTATTAAACAGGGATCCGTATATGTCGCCTCGTTTATTTTGGGCATAGTCGTTTAGTCGGTCTCCCTAGGGGATATATCAACAATCTTCCAATGCCCGCCTTTATCGGGGCCTATGCGTTTGAGAACGCCTTTTTCTCTTAGTCTGGTTATATGATATTTTATGCCGTCTTCAGTTATTCCGATAAGCATCGCCAGTTCTTTTTGAGTAACATCAGGTTTATTCGTGATGGCTTCCATGATTTTCTGTGTAGTTTTCTGGGTAGTTTTCTGTGTAGTTTTCTGGGTAGTTTTCTGTGTAGTTTTCTGGGTAGTATCTTCCGCCGCCTTTTCTACCCTCTTTTCATCCAACCCTTCAGTAACTGGTCTTTTAAAGATAATGGTGTAAAAACCTGTCTGCTTAATTC
>JACRNI010000127.1 GCA_016234925.1 Deltaproteobacteria bacterium
GAATAGAATTTATCAATTGCAGGAGATGCCTGCCGGAATTAAGCACATTTGTAACATACCTTGTCTGCTTTTCATTCAATTCGCCGAATGTGCTTGACAGGAGAATGTCTGAAAAACCAATAACAGAATTTAAAGGTGTTCTAAGTTCATGGCTCATACTTGCAATAAAATGGCTTTTGAGTTTGTTTGACCTCTCAAGTTCCTTGTTTGCATTTTCAAGTTCCATTGTCCTCTCAAATATCCTTTTTTTTTTTTTTTCTTTCAGTTCCTTTAGTTCCCTGTTTTTATTCTGTATCTCCTTTCTTATGCTCTTATCCTCTGTTATATCCTTGCTGATGCCGACAGTGCCTATGATATCGCCTTTATTATTTCTAATATGGGAGATTGTAAGGCTTATATCAATGGGGTTTCCATTTTTTGTCATAAGACGAGTCTCATAATTTGAGACATGGTCTTCTCTGTCTAACAACACAAGAATATTTTCCCGCTCACGGCTGTCCTGATAAAAAGCAGACATATCCTTGCCAGCCGCCTCGCTTCTTGTATAACCCAATATCCGCTCTGCGCCTTTATTAAATTCAACAATCCTTCCTGTTATATCAGTTGTTATAATCATATCAGCAGAGTCATTTAAGATATTGTTTAGATATTCCTTTGCTTCCAGCAATGCATTATTCTTCTCTGCAAGTTCCTCCAAAAGCGTGGATCTTTCAAGAAGGGTCTTGTTGACCTCATCCTTTTCTTTATGAACCTTTTTTACAAGGTCCCAAACCAGTTTGGCGCTCTCGCCCTCAAGGATTTCTACACGGCCGCCGGATGTTGTCCATAAATCATATGATACTCCCTTGCTTCCTGTAACATTTATTACAATGTCTATATTATTTTTCTTGAGTAAATCGTGGTAATCATTTATTGCCGGGATACCAGCGCCTTTGGCAAGTTTCATTGCAGGCGCATTTTCATCCATATCTGCTATGCCAACAACCTTAATGCCTTCGGTATCCTTTAAAAGGCTTAAAAGATTAAACCCGCCCTTTCCGCCGCCGATGATAGCAATCTTTTTCATGGCGTTATATGTAACAAGAAATATATAAAATGGTCAAGATAAAAGGCATGGTTAACGGAAATAAGCCTTGACTTTAACTAAAGGGCAATGGTATTTTTTGGGGGGTATTTTTAGAAAATTTTTACTGTTTTAGAAGGAGGGCTAAATGCCAAAGAAAATACTTCTGGCTGACGACAGCGTAACAATACAAAAGGTTGTATCTCTTATCCTTGCAAGCGATGAATATGAATTGATTTCTGTCAGCGACGGCGAGTCAGCGATTGCGAAGATAAACGAAATAAAGCCCGACCTAATTATGGCTGATGTTGTAATGCCTAATAAAAACGGCTATGAGGTCTGCGATTTTGTTAAAAAGACGCCTGCTTTAAGGCATATCCCGGTCATGCTCCTTGCAGGCACATTTGAGCCGTTAAATGAAGAAGAGGCAAAGAGGGTCGGTATTGACGACAGCATAGTCAAACCGTTTGAATCGCAGGAGTTTATAAATAAGGTCAACAGCCTGCTTTCAAGAGCTGTGCAGGAAGCATCGGTTGAACCAGCGATATCAGCGCCTGCATCAGATGAAGCATTTGAACTTGGTGATTTTCTAGGCATTGAGGAAGAGGAAAAGCCTGCCCCTATAAAAGAACCTGAGATTGTGCTTGAGCCTGCAATAGAATTTACTGAAGAGGGTTTTCTTGGCGAGCCGTCTAAACAAGAACCGGTAAAAGAGCCTGAAAAAACTATAGAAATCGGCATTCCGGAGATGCCTGAAAAAGAAGAAAAAACCCTTGAAATAGGTCTGGAACTTGGCAGCGGATTCGGCGAAGAGATTAAACCAGAAGAACCTGTTAAAAAAGAAGAGCCGTTAGAACTAGGTGTTGAAGAAGTGGAAGAAATCCATCCTCTTGAGGTTGTTGAACCATTGGAAGAGATTATAGAAGAGGCAGAGCCATTGATAGAGCCGACTATGCAGCCTCCAACAATGGGCTTTCCTGAACCAGAGGTCTCAATGCCTGAAATAAAGATGCCTGCTCCGGCCATATTTGAAGAAAGGATAGAGGAAAAGGCAAAAGAGGCTGTTGCAGAGGAATTTAAAGGGTTTGAGGCTATTCCAAAAGAAAAACTGGAACAAGTAATTGCAAAAATCTCAAAAAAGGTGATTGAAGAGGTTGCATGGGAAGTCATCCCTGATGTTGTAGAGAGGGTTATGAGGCAGGAGATGGAGAAGATAAAAGAGGCGATTTTAAAGACAGTTAAGGGTTAAGTATCGCTTAAAATATTATTGTCCCGAAAAATAAAAGTTAAAAACATTTTTCGGGTTATTGGCAATTTTGTTAAAATGGGGATTATATTTAATCCCCTTTTTTATATCTATGGGTAAGAATTTCTTGTAATTACAGACCCGTAGCCGCAGGCTTTAGCCTGCGTAAAAATATCGCAAACTAAAGTTTGCGGCTACAAGAGGCTCTATGGACAAAAAAGAACTGGATAAAGTTTATAATCCAAAGATTGTTGAAGATAAATGGGCGAAGTTCTGGCTTGACAAGAATCTCTTTCATGCAGATGCGGATTCAGATAAGCCGGCATTTTCAATGGTCATCCCGCCTCCGAATATCACAGGCTCGCTTCATATCGGACACGCCTTAAACAACACGCTTCAGGATATTTTAGCCCGATACAAGAGGATGAAGGGTTTTAATGTGCTGTGGCTTCCGGGAACAGACCACGCCGGCATTGCAACCCAGAATGTCGTTGAGAGGATGCTTGCAAATGAAGGGACAGACAGGCACAAAATTGGCAGGGAAAAATTCATTGAGCGTGTCTGGAAATGGAAAGAGGAATCAGGCGGCACAATCATAAATCAGTTAAAAAGACTCGGTGCATCGTGTGATTGGTCAAGACTCAGATTTACAATGGATGAAGGGCTTTCAAAGGCTGTTCGTGAAGTTTTTGTGAGATTATATAGTGAAGGGCTTATATACCGCGGTGACTATATTATAAACTGGTGTCCGAGATGCCATACAGCGCTCTCTGATTTAGAGGTTGAGACAGAAGAGATTGACGGCAATCTATATCACATTGATTATCCTGTAAAAATAAAAGAGGGTTCAAGGGTTCAAGGGTTCAAGGGTTCAAAAACAATTACAGTTGCAACAACAAGGCCAGAAACAATGCTTGGCGATACGGCTGTTGCTGTCCATCCAGAGGACAAAAGATATAAATCGCTAATCGGCAAGACAATAATCCTTCCGCTCATTGAAAGAGAGATTCCAATTATTTCAGATTCTATGGTTGATATGGAGTTCGGCACAGGCGCTGTAAAAATCACACCGAGCCATGACTTTAATGACTTTGAAACAGCGAGAAGGCATAAACTTCCTTATATAAAGGTAATGGATTTAGAAGGCAGGATGAATGAGAATACAGGCGCATACAAAGGCATGGACAGGTTTGCATGCCGTAAAAAAGTTATAGAGGATTTAAAAGAACTTGGGCTTCTGCAAAAAATCGAAAAATACAAAATCAATCTCGGACACTGCTACAGGTGCAAGACTGTTGTAGAGCCGACAGAATCAAAACAGTGGTTTGTAAAAATCAAGCCTCTGGCAGAGCCAGCAATCAAGGCTGTTGAAGATGGACAAACAAAGTTTATCCCGAAAAACTGGGAGAATACATATTTTGAGTGGATGAGAAATATCCGCGACTGGTGCATATCAAGACAAATCTGGTGGGGGCATAGAATCCCTGCATGGTACTGCGAGCAGTGTGATTTTATAACTGTTTCAGTTGAAGAGCCAAAGGTTTGCGCAAAATGCAAATCCCCTGAAATCCAGCAGGAGACAGATGTTTTAGACACATGGTTTTCATCAGCGCTCTGGCCGTTTTCAACCTTAGGCTGGCCAAATGACACAAAGGAACTTAAAAAATTCTATCCAACATCAACCCTTGTAACAAGTTTTGATATTATATTTTTCTGGGTCGCAAGGATGCTCATGATGGGGCTTAAATTCAGAAACGATGCGCCTTTTAAGGATGTTTACATCCATGCGCTTGTCCGTGACGCAGAAGGCCAGAAGATGAGCAAATCAAAGGGTAATGTTATTGACCCTCTTGTTATGATGGAAAAATACGGAACAGATGCTTTTCGTTTTACACTTGCTGCAATGGCTGCGCAGGGCAGAGACATAAAACTTGCAGAGGATAGGATTGAAGGATACAGGAATTTTGCAAACAAAATCTGGAATCTGGCAAGATTTACCTTGATGAATATAGAAGCAGGGTCAAGGGTCAAGGGTCAAGGGTCAGAAGAAAAATATTCTCTTGCTGACAAATGGATTTTAACCCGCCTGAATAAAACCATAGAAGAAGTTACAAAGGGCATTGACGGATATTCATTTAATGACGCTGCAAATGCAGTCTATCAATTCATCTGGCATGAACTATGCGACTGGCATGTTGAACTCATAAAACCTGATTTAAGAGGAGAAAATGGTGAGGAAAGAAAAAAGACTGCGCAGTCTGTTTTGTTAAATGTATTAAAAGATTCCCTGAAACTCCTGCACCCGTTTATGCCGTTTATAACAGAGGAAATATGGGAAACACTTCCTGATGAAAAGGGGCAAGAGATAGAAAGCCATAGTATACTTTCCTTTCCTTTTCCTGAAGCAGATGAAAAGACTATATTTAAAGATGATGAAATCAAGATGGATAGACTCATGGATGTTATAAAGGCGATAAGAAATATACGGAGCGAGATGAATATCCCGCCTTCAGCAAATATAGAAGTTATCTGCCATGCCGCAGATGATGATGAAAAACAATTATTGGAAATTGGAGAGGGTTATATAAAAAATCTTGCAAGGACATCAATCTTTAGACTCTCTACATCCGACTCTCGACCCTCTGATGCTGTTTCAACAGTTATTGGCGGCATTGAAATATTCATCCCATTGAAAGGGCTTATAAATATTGATGAAGAGATTATCCGTCTTGAAAAGGAGATGGATAAGATTATAAAAGAGATGACAGGATTGGAGAAAAGGCTTTCAAATAAAGACTTCATTGCAAAGGCGCCGGAAGAGGTTGTTGCAAAAGACAGGGCAAGGATGGATGAACTCGTTCAGAAAAAGAAAAAGATTGAACAAGGGATTAAAAGGTTGAAGGGGTTGAAATGAAACCCTTAAAAATATTATTTGCCGCATCAGAGGCAGCGCCTTATGCAAAGACAGGCGGGCTTGGCGATGTATGCGGCGCGCTTCCCAAGTCATTAAAAAAACTCGGCTGCGAAGTCATCCTCATAATGCCGTTTTACAGGCAGATTGATTCCGAATTCCAAAATACAAACATTCAAGTTTCTCTCCAAGTTGGTGATAGAGAAATCGCTGCGCAATTATTTCAGACATTCAGCAATGATGTTTCCACATACTTTCTAAAATGCGATGAATACTTTGACAGGGAATATCTTTATGGCACACCGGACAGCGACTATCCTGATAACCTTGAAAGGTGGACATTTTTTTCAAAGGCTGTTCTTGAGGCAGTAAAAAAACTTGATTTTAAACCTGACATTATCCACTGCCATGACTGGCAGACAGGGCTTATACCTGCGTATCTGAAAACCATCTGCAAAGACGACCCTTTCTTTTTAAATACGAAAACATTATTCACCATTCACAACATTGCATATCAGGGTTTATTTCCATCATCATTATTTTCATTAACAGGGCTTCCTTTATCAATATTCAATCCAGAAGGCATAGAATACTGGGGCAAGATAAATCTTTTAAAGGCAGGCATTGTATTTTCAGAAATTGAAACAACTGTCAGTGAAAAATACGCACAGGAGATACAGACGAATGAAGCAGGCTGCGGACTTGAAGGTGTTTTGCAGGCAAGAAAAGATAAACTATTCGGCATATTGAACGGCGTTGATTATGATGAGTGGAATCCTTCTAAAGATAGATTTATTGCAGCGAATTATGACAATGATAATCTGACAAACAAGAAAGTATGCAGGACGGATTTGTTAAAAGTATATGATTTGGAAATATCTGAACAAATTCCTTTAATCGGCATTATATCAAGGTTTGTCGAACAAAAGGGTTTTGACATACTAAGTGAGGCAATGGAAGAAATCATGTCTATGAATGTATGTATGGTTGTAGTTGGTTCCGGCGAGAAAAAATACAGCGATATATTTTTAACCCTTGCAAGAAAATATCCAGAAAAACTCGGGGTAAAGATTGCATTTGACAATGCCATCGCACATAAGATTACAGCAGGGAGCGATATGATTTTAATGCCATCTCTCTTTGAACCATGCGGAATGACCCAGATGTATAGTTTAAAATACGGAACCATCCCGATTGTTAGGGCAACAGGCGGGCTTGACGACACAATTGAGGATTTTGATGTAAAAACAGGCAGCGGAACCGGTTTTAAATTTATTGATTACAATTCAGGTTCTTTGCTTAAAAAGGTTGAAGAGGCAGTTCAAACATTTGACAACAAACAACTCTGGAACAGCCTTATGCAGAATGCAATGAAACAGGATTTTTCATGGGAGAGGTCAGCGAAGAGGTATGTTGAACTGTATGAAAAACTTTGCAAATAATCTGCCCAATTTTTATACACACCTGCCGAATATAAAGCCACAAAAATATATTGCCCGTCAAATTATCTAATAAAATAGCCTGTCGGCATATTGGCATTATAATTGCTTTTTGAAACTAACAGGCTGTTGAAAAAGCCATCAACAGCCATGATTACACAGATTAGAAAAAATGATTACACAGATATTTCAAGGAGTTTTAATCGGTGTAATCTAATCTTTTATCTGCGTAATCAGAGATTGTTGAGTTTTTCAACAAAAACGAAAAATAATAATCATAGACGACAACCCTGACCAGAGGTTTGTGTTAAAGGGGCTTTTGACAGATATTGGCTGCGAGGTTATTGCTGAAGGCGCATCCGGTCTGGATGCTGTCAAACTCTTGCAAAATAAAACGCCCGATGTTGTTTTTATGGATGTAGCAATGCCGGGCATGGACGGCATAGATGCGGTCAATATGATAAAAAACTTAAATCCATTGCCTGTCATATTGATAACCGGAAAAAAGGATGAGAAGACCATACAAAGGGCGACGGATGCTGGCGTCTTTGCATATCTTGTAAAACCTGTCAGGGAAGAGGAACTCCTCCCTGCAATAGAACTTGCCATAGCAAGATTTAATGAGTTTCAGGCGGTTAAAAAAGAAAATATTGATTTAAAAGAGGCAATAGAGGCAAGAAAACTCATTGAAAGGGCAAAGGGGTTTTTAATGGAAAAGGAGCGTCTTGCAGAAAAAGAGGCGTTTGCATTTATTCAAAAGACGAGCATGGACAAAAGGCAGTCCATGAAAGAGGTTTCCCTTGCGATAATATCCGCATTCGGAGGAAAGAAGCCGTGAAAAAACCTATCCTTGTAATCCAGCATGTTGAATCAGAAGGGCTTGGAACTATTGGCGGCATCCTTTGCAAAAGAGGATTTGATACAAATTTTGTGAAGGTCTTTAAAGATGAGCATGTTCCTAAGACCGCTGATGGTTATGATGCGCTCATTGTCCTTGGCGGTCCAATGGGTGTTTATGAGGAAGATGTTTATCCATTTATAAAGGATGAGATTGCGCTTATAAAAAATGCCATTAAAAATAATATTCCAATACTTGGCATATGCCTTGGCTCGCAACTTCTTGCAAAGGCAGCAGGCGCTCAAGTTTATAAGGGAAAGAAAAAGGAGATTGGCTGGTATAAGATAAATTTAACAGAGGAAGGCAAGAGGGATGAAATATTTATTGGGCTGCCTGATGAATTTACAGTCTTTCAATGGCATGGGGATACATTTGATGCGCCAAATAATTCTAAAAATCTTGCGTCATCTGATTTGTTTCCGAATCAAATCATAAAGGTCGGCAGAAATGCCTACGGCTTGCAGTTTCATCTTGAGGTAACAGAAGAGATGATAAGGGATTGGATAGATGTGAATGACAACGAACTAAAATCTGTAAAGGCATATATCAATCCCGAAAATATTTTGGAAGACACGTCAAAGAATATAGAGACCCTCAATAAATATGGCGAGGTGGTCTTTAAAAAATTTTTTGCCTTGATAAAATAAGGCAGATGCAGGCTTAACGCATACTATAATATAAGAAAAAATTTAAACCCAAAATCTGCATTTTGCATTCTTTTTATGGAATCATTCCATAATTATGGAATGATTCCATAGTTTTATAGACTCATCACTATTACCCCCCCCCATAAGAATTTCGTTTAAAATCAATGAGTTAGCCTTTTTAAATGAATTGGCACGCCAATTGCTAAATGTATTATCAAAACTTTTAAGGAGGTGTAATATGGCAGGCAAATCGCAGGTTTGTAAAATAGCGATTTTTTCAATCGCTATTTTACGGCATAACCATCGCTACAGGTTTAAAATCTGCCCCGCTTTCATTTCAGAAACTTATTAAAACTCTTTTTTGCTAAAAAACCTTGACTTTTTTTTGGGGGGGGTAATGACATACCTATCCAATCTAATAAGGGTTATATTTTAAAATTTATCTAAAGTTCTTAAACACTAAATCCGATGTAATCGGCGGCATGAAAATCCATAAAATCAAGGAGAAAAATATGTTCAAGGATTTAACAATCAAGGCAAGGGTAATTACAACGGCAATATGTATCTTTATTATAAGCGCTGCAATTATGGCATTATTTACATACAAAAGTCATATGAACCAGTTGATAGAGGTTATTAAAGACAAGGAACAGTCTGAATTAAGTCTATTCCCAGCACAGGTTTCAGCAGATGCAGACGGGCTTGCAAGGGCGCTTGCAGGTTTTACAAGGATGGAGAGTTTGCTTAAACCGTTTTCAGAAAGGAAAAAGGAAGAACTGCTTGCCGCTGCCAAACCGCTATTTGAAGATATAAAGGTAAAAAACAATATAACCCATATGTATTTTGCAGAGCCTGACGGCAAGGTTCTTTTAAGGGTGCATAAACCAGAACAATCAGGTGATAAACTTACAAGGTTGACTTATAAAAAGGCATCTGAAACAAATAAACTTGCAAGCGGTCTAGAGATGGGCAAGAACTTCTTTTCGCTCAGGGCTATCCATCCTGTATCATATAACAATAGTCTGATAGGATATTTAGAGGTGGCGCAGGAGATAGACCATTTAATAAAACAACTCAAAGAAATAACAGGCGATGATGCAAGCATATTTTTGACAGATGACTTTTTGAAGGGTAAGTCCAGCGAGATGAAAAATAAAAAGGCGGGTGAGTTTACAATCCTTGATTCTACAAACGAGGATATTGCCCTTAAACTTGCTGAAAAGATTGATATGAAAAAGGGGCTGAAGGAACTTACAACAACCATAGTAGATTTAAATAACGCAAGATATGCTGTTGGGATAGGACCATTTAAAGATGTATCAGGAGATATTGTCGGCATACTCTTTTTTCAGAGGGATGTGAGCGGTCTATACAGCGCCGTATGGAAGGCCATCTTTGTCAATGCAGTACTGTTTGGCATTATATTAACTGCATCAGGCATTATGCTCTATCTTTCGCTCAGGAAGAGTCTGGCTCTATTTAATGAGGTTAAAGAAGCCATTGAAGAAACAACCCACAAATGGGATCTCACAAAAAGGATAAATACCAATAAAAGCGATGAAGTCGGCGTTCTGGCAAAAGGGTTCAATACCTTTATGGACAAGTTCTCAGATATTGTTGGAACCATAGGCGGTGTTACAAACAATATCGCCTCCTCCTCCGAGCAGTTATCCGCCTCCTCCACCCAAATCGCAAAAGGCGCAGAAGCACAGACCCAGAAGGCAGCCCAAGTAGCAACAGCAGCAGAGCAGATGTCAGCAACAGTAATAGAAGTAGCAAAAAACGCATCA
>JACRNI010000128.1 GCA_016234925.1 Deltaproteobacteria bacterium
TAGGATTCTACTGCTGTTCTAACAATAGATTTTATGGCTTCTTTTTTGTCTAAAGTATTGTTTGTCATAGTTTTATTTTATTAAATCCTCAATAGGTACATTTAATGCCCTAGCGATCTTTTTCAGGGTTTCAATAGTTGGGTTGCCCTGTTTTCCTGCTTCAATGTTAATAAGCGTGTTATTGGAAACATCGGCAAGACGAGCTAATTTTTCTTGCGATAAGCCCGCCTTTTCTCGCAGTCTCTTTACAGTTTTTGCTATATTGTTTTTACTTGACTCTGCCATAATTTATTAGTAATATTAAATTGTGGTATACTTAATATATGAACCTCATCACTTCCCACAATCTAATAGTACCAAAATATATGATAAAGGTAAAGCAGAAAGGGAGTAAAAAAACCAAAAGCACACGCACGGGAGGGTGGGGCAAGTGCTTTTACCGCTGTGTTATCTTTCTTTTCTGTCCCGCCGTCCGTCCGTCCAAAAGTTTTAGGGGCGAAGCCCAAGCAGGCGGGCAAAAAGGAAGGGGGTTGGGGGGAAGGAATTTTTGCCCGCTCGTGCTTGCCGTTCCCGTTCCATTTGAGCAAGAGAAAAGCGGAAGGGGGGTTTGGGGGGAATTCCGCTTTTTGCCAGTCATCGCGATTTTCTTTGTAAATCACGCTGGTAAAATCGTTGTGAAGAATTTTCTTGAAATTTTTATGGGCTTGGTCTTCAAGTTCCAATCTATCAACCAAAAACAAAATTCTTTTGCCGTTGCCGGTTTTCAAGAAGAGTTTAATCACGCCTGCGGAAACAAGGGTTTTGCCCGTGCCGGTCGCCATTTCCAAAAGGAAGCGTCTGTTGCCACTATCAAATTTTGAGGCAATTGTTTGTATTGCATCCAATTGATAATCGCGCAGATATTTTTTATCCGCTTCTGCAACAGCGCCTTGACTTTGAACAATCCACTCATCTTTTACATCTATACCCGACAAAGGCATTGCTGTTGTTGCGGTGAGCAACTTCGTTAAATCTTTTTGAGTCGGGAATTTCAAAATGATTTTTTCGGCGTTTTGGTTTAAATCCCAAAAGTAGTGGGTATCGCCATTACTTAAAATAACAAAACGACATCTTTTCGCTTTTGCGTAATCTTCCGCTTGTTTTTTCCCGACAACAGGGTCTTTGCTTTGAGATTTTGCTTCAAGGACAGCAAGAGGAAATCCTTTTGTATCTAAAAGAAGATAATCAATAAAGCCTGTGCCATGCTCAAAATCATCACCCAAACTTTCCAAATTTACATTGCCCTCAACCTCAATATTTTTTGTGCCCGACTTGCCATCAAAAAATCTCCAACCGGCATTTTGAAGCAACTCATTGATTTTAATTCTGGCTTTGGCTTCTTTTTGCATAATTTTATTTGCCCGTCATGCAGATTAACAGTTTGCTGAAAAACTCTTTTTCTGTCATTCCCGAGACCTGCCCCTGAATGCTTTAATCAGGGGTTTTTATCCCCGATAGAAACATTCGGGGACGAATCCAGTCTTTGTAAAATCAATATGTTATGGATTCCCGCTTTCGCGGGAATGACAACTTTTGGGTTCAATTTGGCCTTTTTCCGCAACCTGCTAATAACATCAGTCATTTTATGTATTGACGAGGGACATCTTCCTAGATTCTTGATAGAAAACCATCTACACCGCTATCTGCAAATCAATCCTGTCATAGTCAACTACTCAAAAATATCCGCATGGCTGCCTGTCCTTTCAAAGATAATCATGTTCTCTTGCGCATTGATTTTATAAACCAGCAGCCAGTCTGGTTCTATATGGCATTCTCTATGCCCTGTATAATCACCTCTTAACTTGTGGTCTCTGTAAGATAAGGATAATTGCCTGCCTTCGGTTAATATCTTGCTGACCGCCTTTAGTTTTTCAATATCTCTGCTTCCAGATTTTTCAATCCGCTTTACATCTTTTTTAAACTGTCTCGTATAAACAGGCTGATACATTTAAGCCCCTAACTTTTTAAACATATCATCTACATCTTTGCATATTGTGAGATTCTTTCCCTCATTTGCATCCTTCATGGCTTTTAAGGTAGTTTTGTTAGGAATCCGGACATCAAAGGGCAAGCCCTTTTGTATCCTAACCTGTGAGAGAAAGAGATTAACAGCCTCTGTTATGGACATGCCTAATCTCTTTAATACCTTCTCTGAATCCTTTTTTAATTCAGGCTCTACCCTTGCTATTACCATTGCAGTCTTTGCCATAAAACACCTCCATTATATTATTGTAAAAAAGTGTATCACATTTAGAATACAAAGGCAAAGAGATAATTGTCATGCCTTTACACCGCTATCTCTAAATCAATACTGTCGTAGTCAATAGATTTTAAGCCCTTTTAGGCTGTAACTTGATAACCAATCTGCTGTCAAGTGCATCTGCAATCTTCTTTAGGGTCTCCACTGTTGCCTTTGTGTAACCTCCTTTTTCAAGTCGGGATATGGCAGGCTGTTTTATCCCTGTCCTTCTTGAAAGTTCACTCTGTGAAAGCCCGCTTTTTTCCCTTGCCTTTATCATACTCTCAAGCAATTCAAATTCAGAGTCAAGGTCATGCCATGCCTTTTTAAATGCAGGGTCTTTCATTTGCTCTGCAAGATGTTTTTTAAAACTTCCTGTAATCATAATTTACCCCCTTCTTTATTTATAAAATCATTCATTCTTTTTTCTGCAATCTCTATCTCTCTTTCAGGTGTCTTTTCAGTCTTTTTGATAAAACCATGCAAAAGGATAAACCGCTTGCCTGTATAGGTGAAATATAAAATCCTTATAGCCCCTTGTATATCCTTTATCCGTAGTTCCCTTATCTTACCTTTTACCTGCCTTGTGTATGGCTCTTTGAGTAAAACTCCACGCTCTGTTAGAAACTCAATCAGCCTCATTGCTTTAGCCCTTGCTGTTCTAGACAGAGAATTTAAAAACTCCTTTACAGGTTCATTGCCTTGTGTATCCTTGTAATAATCAATTATCCAATCCACGATGCAACTATAACATAAAACTTATAGGCATGGCAAATAAAAAAACTGCCTATCAGGGAATCTGTAATTCTGGGGACACTATATTTATTTCGCCGCAAAGCAAGGTGTTCCTATAATTTGGATATTTCGGCGGACTGTCCTCTAAATGTCAATAATGACAAATTACAAAAATATTCTTGCTTTTAGCAATAATCTATAATATAAATTTTATTTCATATAATTCCTGTGTCTCTGGCAAACACAGGGTTAAGGGCATAAATGAAAATTTCAATAACCAAGCACCAAATTTCAAACAAGTTCTAAATCTCAAGCATCAATTTCCAAACAATTTGGAATTTGAGATTGTGGTTATTGGATATTGTTTGGAATTTGTAATTTGGGAATTGTGATATTTGGAGGTTTAATGAAGGTTCTTATAAGCGACAGCATGTCTGACAAATGCGTTGAGATATTAAAGAATGTTTCAGGCATTCAGGTTGATGTCAATACAAAACTAAAGCCAGAGGAATTAAAAAACATTATAAAGGATTATCACGGCCTTGTTGTGAGGAGCGCGACAAAGGTTACAAAAGAGATTATTGATGCTGCGGATAATCTAAAGGTTATAGGCAGGGCTGGGACAGGCGTTGATAACATTGACACAAATGCCGCTACAAAAAGGGGCATTGTTGTGATGAACACCCCGGGCGGCAATACAATAACAACTGCTGAACATGCGGTATCAATGATGCTTTCCCTGTCAAGAAAGATACCTCAGGCAACAGCGTCAATGAGAAAGGGCGAGTGGGAAAAGAAAAAATTTGAAGGCACAGAGGTTACAGGAAAGACCCTTGGCATACTTGGTGTAGGGAATATCGGCAGTGTTGTCGCTGACAGGGCAATGGGCTTAAAGATGAATGTGATTGCATATGACCCGTTTATATCGCAGGAGGCTGCAAACAGGCTTGGCATTGAACTTGTTTCATTAGACGACCTTTACAAAAAAAGCGATTTTATTTCAATCCATGTGCCTTTGACAAATGAGACAAAGAATATGGTTGATGCAAAGGCGTTTTCAAAGATGAAAAAGGGCGTAAAGATTATAAACTGCGCAAGGGGCGGGATTGTGAATGAAAAAGATTTGTGCGGCGCTATAAAATCGGGCATTGTTTCAGGCGCTGCATTTGATGTTTTTGAAAAAGAGCCGACACCTTTAGATAATCCTCTTTTGCAGATGGAAGAGGTAATACTGACCCCGCACCTCGGCGCATCAACATTTGAGGCGCAGGAAAGCGTTGCAATTGCAATTGCAGAGCAGATTGCAGAATATCTTTCAAAAGGAACAATAAGGAATGCTGTGAATGTGCCGTCAGTCCCGACTGAACTATTGTTGACACTCGGGCAATACATAAACCTTGCTGAAAAACTCGGAAGTCTTCAGGGGCAGATGCTTACAGGAGGCATAGAGGAGATAACTGTTGAATACACAGGCGATGTTGTAAATTATGATGTTGCATCAGTTACAACTTCAGCGGTAAAGGGCATTCTTGATCAGGTTCTTGACCAGTATGTGAACTTTGTCAATGCCCCGTTTGTTGCAAAAGAGCGCGGTATAAAGGTTATTGAGACAAAGAGTTCCAGACCAACAGATTTTGCAAGCAGCATCACAATAAAGGTAAAGACAAATGCAGAAGAGAATATTGTTGAAGGCGCCATTTTTGGCAAAAGGGATTTAAGGATAGTGAGGATAAATAAATTTTTTATTGATGCAGTGCCGGAAGGGTATCTTTTAATACTTCACAATTATGACAAGCCGGGTGTTATAGGAAATATCGGAATGCTTTTAGGCGAGAACAATATAAATATTGCGCGGCTGCACCTTGGCAGAGAGGCGATTGGAGGCGAGGCTGTCTCTGTCTGGAACATAGACACGCCGCTTTCAGAAGATGCGCTTAAAAAACTCCTTAAACTTCCTAATATAATCTCTGCAAGGGTTGTAAGATTATGAAAAGGTGAAAAGGTGAAAAGGTAAGATATAGGTAAAGAGATGAAAAGGTAAAAAGGTTTTAAACCTCTTAATCTTTTAGCCTCTTAACCTCTTAGCCTTTTATAGCCTATTAACCTATTAACATCTTAACCTTTTAATCTATGGCTAATTATCCAAACATATCCCTCCCGCAGGGTGTCAGGGACATACTTCCTGAAGAGGCTGAAAAGGCAGGGCTTGTAGAAAATGCCATAATCTCGGTTTTTGAGAAAAATGGATTTAAGCGGGTTATTACGCCGCTTCTGGAATATCTTGATGTTGTATTGCTTGGATTGGGCGCTGATTTAAAAGATAAAATCTTTAAATTCGTTGACCCTGCTTCAGGGAAAATCGTTGCAATAAGGCCTGATGTAACGCCTCAGGTTGCAAGGATAGTTGCCGCGAGGATGAAAGACTATCCAATGCCGCTCAAGTTATATTATAATGAAAATGTCTTGAGATATGAAGAGCCAAGGGGAGGGATGCCGGTTGAACTGCTTCAAATCGGGGCAGAGTATATAGGCAAAGACACACCTGAAGCAGATGCCGAGATTATAGCGACTGCTATAGAGGCGTTAAAAAAGGTTAAGATTAAAAACTTCAAGATTGATATAGGGCATGTTGGTTTTTTTAAAGGCATATTAGAAGACATTAAGGTTAATAAAGGCATTGAGAAAAAGATTAAAGACGCTGTTGTTATAAAAGACAGTTCATCTTTAAAAGAAATTTTACTGTCTATCAGGCAAAATAAAAATAATGGCGCAATTAAAATTCTTGCTGAACTTCCGTCTCTTTTTGGGGGCAGAGAGGTTATAGATAAGATAAGACCCAATGTTAAAGGCGAGACGGCTGTAAAGGCGCTTGATAATCTTACAAAGATTTTAAATATACTTGAAAAAAAGAGGTTGAAAGATTATATAACAATTGACCTTGGCGAGGTAAGGGGTTTTGACTATTATACAGGCATTATATTTGAAGGCTTTGCAAAGGGTATTGGAAAACCTCTTTTAAGGGGCGGAAGATACAACAGCCTGCTTGAGAAATATGGGTATCCATGCCCTGCAACAGGTTTTGCATTTGATGTGGAGAATGTAGTTGCTGTGTTAAAGTAGATACCCCTCACCCCACCCCTCTCCCGCAAGGGGAGAGGGGGAAAAAGGAAGGGACTATCATACGGAGTTTAAATGCCCAAAAATGTAGTCATTGTCGGCGCCCAGTGGGGTGACGAGGGAAAAGGCAAAATCGTTGACATCTTAACCGAATACAGCGATGTTATTGTCAGATTTCAAGGCGGCAATAATGCCGGACACACAATAGTTGTCGGCGATGATAAGTTTATCCTGCATCTCATACCTTCGGGCATACTTCATCCCGGCAAGAGGTGCATCATTGGTAACGGCGTTGTTGTTGACCCGGCAGTTCTTTTAGAGGAGATAGACACATTAAAGAAAAAGGGCTGCAATATAGATGATTCAAATCTTATGATAAGCGAGGACAGCCATCTCATAATGCCGTATCATAAGGTGTTTGATACAGCAAGGGAAAGGCTGAGAGGCAAGTCAAAAATCGGGACAACAGGCAGAGGCATAGGCCCTGCATATGAAGACAAGGCTGCAAGATGCGGCATAAGATGCGGCGATTTGTTAAATGAAAATGTATTCAGGGAAAAACTGAAGATAAATCTTTTGGAGAAAAACCATTATCTAAAAAATATCCTGCGGGAAGACGGCTTTGAGATGCACGAGATTTATCATCAGTATATGGAATATGCAGAAAAGATCGGGAAGTATATTACAAATACATCTTTATTTTTAGACAGTGCAATCAGGCTTAACAAAAAGATACTTTTTGAAGGCGCGCAGGGAACGATGCTGGATGTTGACCACGGCACATATCCGTTTGTAACATCAAGCAATACAGTTGCTGCTGAGGCATCAACAGGAAGCGGCATAGGACCGACAAAACTTGACAGAATCATCGGCGTATCAAAGGCATATGCAACAAGGGTTGGCGAAGGACCTTTCCCGACAGAACTTAAAGACAAAGAGGGCGATAGATTAAGGGAAAAGGGCGGGGAATATGGCTCAACAACAGGCAGACCGCGCAGATGCGGCTGGTTTGATGCAGTTGCATTAAAGCATGCAGTAAGGGTCAACGGGCTTGATTCCCTTATAATAACAAAACTGGATATACTTGATGAACTGGATGAAATAAAGGTGTGTGTCGGCTACGACTGCAATGGCAGGACAATAGAAGATTTTCCCTCAGATATTTCCAGGTATTGATGTAATAATAATATCTGTCGGCGCAAAAAGGAAAGAAGCAATAGTGATTAGAAATCCGTTTGAATAAAAGATAGTTTCAAGATTCAAGTTGCAAGATGCAAGTTACAAAACTTGAAACTTGGGACTTGAATCGTGAAACTTAATAGCGAGCCGCTAGCTCAGATGGTAGAGCAACGCCCTTTTAAGGCGTGGGCCCCGGGTTCGAATCCCGGGCGGCTCACCAATAATTCAGTTATCGGTGTCAGTGTTTAGTGTCAGTGATAGCAAAAGGTTTTCTTATCTTTTTACTGTCACTGACACTGTCACTAATCACTGTTTTTAAGTCCCCATCGTCTAGAGGCCAAGGACATCGCCCTTTCACGGCGGTAACCCGGGTTCGAATCCCGGTGGGGACGCCAAAAAATCAAGGGGTTACGGCATACGCTGTAACCCTTTTTTATTATATAACCTTGATAATAATTAGTCCATCAACACATTTCTCCCAAAATCCTAAATCGGATTTTGGGAGAAATGAATCATTAAAATCTTTCTTGTATTTTTTTCTACCTTTGCCGCATCTCCCCTTCTCACGCCTGCAACCCAAATAATTTCTTTTCCTGACACAATGATTGGCGTCTTTTTCCTTAAATGCAAAGGCATCTTCTTTTCTATGAATAAATCTTTAATCTTTTTGCTGCCATTCATGCCGAATGGCTTGAATCTGTCTCCTGTGCTAAAATTCCTAACAACGAGCGGCAGACTTAATCTATCATAATCAAAGTATGCTGTATTTTCATTTGCTGAAGGCTTAAAGGCTTTAGGACTGACAATTGATGTTCTGAACTTTATGCCAATCTCTTTAATATTCGTATTCCCCGGGATATTTAACAGCCTTTCATATACCGCTTTCTGCTTTCTGTCTTCTGCCTTCTGCGTATCCTTTGCAAATATCAATCTGTCATATTCCTTTTGCACAACAATATTTTTAGGCAGATTTATAGAACTTTGAGGCGCATTGCTGTCTATCAATTCCAGAATATCTTCCAGATGATAACTGTAAATACCCCCTGACTCACCTTTCAGGCATTCTATTGCGCTTAAAAATATTCTTGTATTTAATGCATCTGGTAATTTTCTTATCCTGTCAAGATTAAAAAGAATCCTCTTTTCACTGGCTTCTAACAATGCCTTTTTATACGCCTTATCTGCCTCTTGCTCCAGATAATCCTCATCTCTCTTGACAGACATTGCAAGCCTTGCAAGTTCTTTTTTAATATTTGGATTATATGTTTGAAGGATTGGCAATAATTTCAAACGCACCTTATTTCTAAAATATTTTGTTTTTTTATTAGAACTGTCTTCAATATATTTAATGCTGTTTTCTTTTGCATATTTTTCAATATCCAGCCTTTCTATCTCCAGCAGCGGTCTTATAAATTTATCCCTTACAAATGGAATCCCTTTCAAACCCTTCAAAGATGTGCCTTTTATAATCCTCATAAGCACTGTCTCTGCATTATCATCAAGGGTATGAGCCGTTGCAATTTTGTCAGCCCCATACTTTTTTGCAGCATCTTCAAAAAACTTATACCTAACCTTTCTTGCAATATCCTGTTTAGAACCTTTTTCTTTTTTAATCATTTTAGGCACATCAATTGTCTTGCCTATAAATTTAAGCCCCATGTTTTTTGCGAGGGTTTTTACAAAAACAAAATCCCTTTTTGATTCTTTACCGCGCATTGAATGGTTTAGATGAATAACCGACAAATCTAGATTGTATTTGTCCTGCAACTTCATCAAAACATGCAGCAGCACAACAGAATCAATGCCGCCTGAAACAGCAGCAAGGATTTTATCGCCCTTTTCAAGCATCTTAAATTTATCAATGGTTTTCTTAACTCGGTTCAGCATAAATTATTTCCTGTTTATTTTATCAAAAGTTAATGCGTTTTTGGAATGTTTTTAACTATTTCCTGACATGGATTCTAATCTTATGCCTAAAAAACTTTCTAATCAATTGTTTTGTTAAATCCTTATCTCAACTTTTCTTGACAATAAAAATACAAGGTGATAATTAGAGAGTGGAGAGTGAATAATAATTTAAGGAGGCTGTCTTGAAGATAAAGGACATTTATGAAAAGGCTGTAAAAAGGGGCATTGAACTTGACCCAAGGGGTAAGGACGAGGTTCTAAAGGAACTTGAAAATGCAAAAAAGGATTTTGAAGAATTAAAAGAGGCAAAAAAGAAATATTTTGACAAGGAAAAACTTACAAATCCATATGCCGACACAAGGGTGCTTTACGGCGATATTGACAAGGATGTGAAGAGGATGCTTATCGGCATTGATATGGAGGTGGGCGAGGTTGTGCTTGCCGACAGGCTGAAAGAAAGGGGCAAACCTATTGACCTCATCCTTTCGCATCACCCGGAAGGGAGGGCGCTGGCAGCGCTTTACGAAGTAATGGGCATGCAGTCAGGCATACTTTTGAAATACGGCGTGCCTATAAATATTGCTGAAGATTTAATGCAGGAAAGAATCAAGGAGGTTGAAAGGCGGATGCTGCCTGTAAACCACACAAGGGCTATTGATGCGGCAAAACTGTTAGACATACCATTTATGTGCATTCATACGCCCACTGACAATGCTGTAACATCTTTTCTTCAAAAATTATTTGATGATAAAAAACCGGAAAGGGTGTCCGATATAATTGACATGCTGAGAGACATTCCAGAATATGAAAACGCTGCAAATGAAAAGGCAGGGCCAAAGATTGTTGTAGGCTCTGAAAAGAGGAAGACAGGAAAGGTCTTTGTTGATATGACAGGCGGGACAGGCGGAAGCAAAGATATATTTGAGAAATTGTCAATCGCAGGCGTCGGCACTATTGTCGGCATGCACATAGGCGAAGACCACAAAAAAGAGGCTGAAAAACATCATGTAAATGTCGTAATCGCAGGGCATATGTCAAGCGACACCCTTGGCATAAATCTCCTGCTTGATGACATCATGGCAAAGGATGTTGATATAATTGCCACATCTGGTTTTAAAAGGATTTCAAGGAAATAGGCTGTTTTAAAAAATCTAAGGATGTTAATTATGATGCGGCTCGCGCTATCACTTCTTCTTATAACCTCTATCATTCTTTTAATCCCAATACAGTCAACAGCAGGTGAGATTGAACAACGGCTTAAATCCATTGAAAATGAAAACAGGCAATTAAAAGAGGTTATTCAGGAATTACAGCAGAGGCTGGATGCGATTGAAAAGAAGTCTCTTGATAAACCGGAAAAACAGACGCAAAAGACGCTTGATGAGAGGATAAATGCCCTTGAGAAAAAGACAACTGAAGCATGGCTTCCGTCCTTAAAAGGCGAGAAAATTAAAATCGGCGGCGAGCTTGAATTTGAATACAGGGATGTCCAGAATGAAAAGGGGCATGCTGCAGGCTCTACAGGCAGTCCATACGGACAGTTCCAGATAGACAAATTTGAACTATATCTTGAGGCAAAACTTCAGGAGGATGTAACCCTTTACACAGAGATAAAAACAGACCCTGATGAGACAAAACTTGATGAGGCGCATATAACCTTTTCCGCCCTTCCATTAGATTCATACTTGAGGCTTGGGCTTCAGGACAGATTCATCAAGCCGAGCAGAAAGACAGAAACATATCCGATTGCAGGAACTGCATTCTGGCGGGACAAGGATATTGGCATGATAATAGGCGGAGAGATAAAGCCGTTTTATTACCGTTTATCTGTTTCAAATGGTTTAAGGTTAAGCACAAAAGAGATTGGCGAGGATGCCTCTTTTAAGATAATTCAGGATGACGATGATAACAAGGATTATAATAACTCAAAGGAGTTCGGCATTGGCATAGGTTATAAGGATAAGTTTATGAAAGACCATAAAATAGACCTTTTGCTGTTTTCATACCTCTCAAGTCTAAGCGATGCTGACATATCTTTTCTAAAGACAAACCTTCCCGGGTATACATCAAACAAAGACACAAACACAATGTTTGGAGGAACTCTGGAATACAGGTTTAAGGAATTTTCGCTCTTCAGCCAGTATATATATTCAGAGGATGGCAGCCTAGAAAGGCATGCATGGTATATCCAGCCTTCATATAAATTCAAGATAGAAGGCATAAGATACCTTCAGGCAGTAGAGCCTCTTTATAGGCATGAAGATTATAATGTAAATCATCCGCCAAGCGCGAGCAAATCAGTTACATGGGACAGGGAGAGGAATACATTCGCCTTTATTATAGACCTTGTTGATAATCTCAAAATAAAACTTGAATACAACATAAATGACGAGGATACAGGCGGGGCAGATGTAAAAAATAATGAGTTTATCGGACAGGTGGAGGTGAAATTTTAATGAACTTAATAAAATCAGCGCTATTTCTTGCCTTCTTGACTGCTGCTGTCTTTTCTAATGCCTTTGCGCAGGAAGAGGGACAAAAGGAGTTCAGACTTTGCGTTGTCAGCAAATATCCTGACAAAAGGCTCAAAGAATATACCCCAATGGCAGATTATATTGCAAATCGTCTTAAAGAATTCGGCCCTGAATTTGTAATAAAGGGCGCAAAGGTTATTGTGGCGGTTGACACTTATGACGCATTAAAAAAGATACGAAATAATGAAGTGGATGTAATATTTGAAAGCGCGTTTTCCGCTGTTACAACGCGGGAAAAGGCAGGCACAATCCCATCATTAGTTCTTTGGAAAAAACAGAGCAGGGAATACAAGGCATTGTTCTTTGTAAGAAAGGACAGCCCCATCAAGACCCTGAATGATTTAAAGGGAAAGACCATAGTCTTTGAAGACCCTGAATCCACATCTGCCTATTGGATGCCTAAGGCAGAGCTCGTAAAAAACGGCATGACTGTTTTGCCGTTAAAAGATAAAAACCCCCCAGCCATGCAGCCTAATCATGCAGTAAGATATGTATTTGCTGAAGCAGAACTTAATCAGGCGTTCTGGGTCGCTCAGAAAAAGGCTGATGCAGGCGCATTTAACAACAATGACTGGGATGAACTGCCTCAAAAGGTGCGGGGAGAGTTCAGGATTATTCATGAGACAAAACCTGTTTTGAGATTTGTAGCGTCTTTTCATCCCAATCTTCCGAAAAATATCAGAAATGCGGTTGAGGACATCCTTATCAATATGGACCAGAACCTTGAAGGACAGGATGCGCTGAAATATGCAGCCCGCATAAACAAGATTGAAAGACTGACAGACAATGACTTTAAATCCCTTGAATATGTAAAGGGCATTATGAGGTATCTTGATTAGTGTTCAGCAGATTTAAAATCCATCAGAAATACGCAGGCTATTTTATTGCAATAACCATGGGTATTTTTATGATGTCGCTTTTAGCAGGAAATATACTCGTATGGCAGGCAGCGGATTCTATTAAAAAAAGGCTGCAAGAAAATGACACAATAGATTATGAAATGCAGAAGCATGCAGTAATGAAAACCCTTGCCGGATATCTAAGCCAAGCGCTTTTCAACCCCCTCTATCAATTGGATATAGAAGGCATCACCTCTTTAATAAGCAAATTCAAAAAAGAGGTGCATATAACCTCCATTCTTATAGCGGACGCCTCTGGAAAGGTATTGACCGACGGGACAAAAGAAAACCCATCGTATGGGATGCAGTTGAAGATTGATGCTGCAAATTTTAGGTTATCGCCAATCCTGCTTTCAGAAACAGAGGATGTTCATATGCTTACATTCTCTATCAGTATTAAAGGGGATATTCAAGGCTATGGAGAGATAATCTTTTCAAAGGAGCCATTAAAAGAGCATACAAGACAGCAGGATAAAATAGTAAATAATATGTGGAGCAATTTTAGAGACAGATTTTTAATAATAGGTTTCGCGGCAGCATTGGGTATAGCAGCGCTTGCAGTGTTCTCAAGTTTCTTTTTTTCCAGAAATCTTTCCGCGCCTTTAATAGCCCTTGCACATGCATCAAAAAATGTAGCAGACGGGGACTTTTCTGTGAGCCTGCCTGTAAAATCAATGGATGAACTCGGTATTCTGCAGGAAAATTTCAATCTGATGGTAAAAAGGCTGAATCATGCAAACAATGAGATTAAGGGGTATGCGCAAAACCTTGAACATGAAGTAATATTACGAACAAAAGAATTACAACTGACACTAAAGGAACTGAAAGATGAAATTGCCATACGCAAAGAAACAGAAGAAAAACTTAAAGTGATGGCAACAACAGACAGCCTCACAGGAATATATAACCGCCGTAAATTTGAGGAATTGCTGGAGATAGAAACGCAGAGGGCTGTTAGATATAAAACCCCTCTCTCCTTAATAGAGTTTGATATTGACTATTTTAAAGACATCAATGACACCCACGGACATCTTGCAGGGGATGATGTGCTTGTAGAGATTACAAAATTGATCAGCGAAAACATAAGGGATATTGATATATTTGCCAGATGGGGAGGCGAAGAGTTTATGATTATTGTGCCGCATAATGAGATAGAAGGCGCAAGAATTCTTGCGGAAAAATTAAGAACAATCGTTGAAGGGCATCGCATTACTGGCATAGGCGCTGTTACATGCAGTTTTGGCGCTGCACAATTCAATGAAGGCGATACATTTGACAGTTTTATCAAAAGGACAGATGACGCCCTGTACGATGCGAAAAGGAGCGGCAGAAACAAGGTATGCGCAGCATAAAATAGACAACCTTCAACACCTTAAAACCCAATCTTTTCAATCCATTATCATATCCTTCATTTTTCCTTGACAACACTATATATAGTAGTATAGAATTGCCGCCAACACAACATATGCCACATTTTAACTTTAAATATAAATTCAAACTTATAACTTTTCATTTAATTTTCACCTTAATTTTGAACTTTGATTTTTGAATTTTGAGTTTATCTTACAGGAGGTGTTTATGGCAGTAGAAAACAACATTGTTATGGGAAGGCATAAGACCTTGTCCCCGCAGGCTTTAAACAAGGAAGGAAAGGTCTCTAGGCATTATAGAGACGCAAAAAAACCTGTTATCAGACTTTCGGAAAATGCCGTTAAAGTCCTTGAAAAGCGGTATCTAAAAAAGGACATGTCAGGCAACCCGATAGAGACCCCTGAAGGCATGTTCCGCCGCGTTGCGGAAAATATTGCAAAGGCTGACATGAATTATGACAAAAAGGCTGACATTGAAAAAACTGCCGATGAATTTTATGAAATCATGACATCTCTTGAGTTTCTGCCAAACTCGCCGACGCTTATGAATGCAGGAAGGGAACTCCAGCAGTTATCAGCATGTTTTGTCCTGCCTGTTAATGACTCGATGGAAAGCATATTTGAGGCTGTCAAGCACACCGCCTTAATCCACAAAAGCGGCGGCGGCACAGGTTTTTCATTTTCACAACTCCGTCCGTCAGGAGACATTGTCGGCTCAACATCCGGCATATCAAGCGGACCAATATCATTTATGACTGTCTTTGACAGCGCAACAGAGGCAATAAAACAGGGCGGCACAAGGCGCGGGGCAAACATGGGAATTCTTCGGATAGACCATCCTGATATAATGCACTTCATAACATGCAAAGAGGATAACAATAAACTCAACAACTTTAACATCTCAGTTGCAATAACAGAAAAATTTATGGAGGCAGTTGAAAATGGCGAGGATTACGCTCTCTTAAATCCGCGAGATAAAAAGGTTGTGGGAAAATTGAATGCAAGAGAGGTTTTTAACAAAGTTGTGTCAATGGCATGGAAGAACGGCGACCCCGGCATTATCTTTATTGACAGAATAAACAGGGATAATCCGACACCGCACATCGGCGAGATGGAATCAACAAACCCATGCGGCGAACAGCCGCTTCTGCCTTATGAATCCTGCAATCTCGGCTCAATAAATCTTGCAGAGATGGTGAAAATATCTTCCGAGCCAGAGATAGACTGGGAACGGCTTGAATACATAACAAAAAAGGCAGTTCATTTCCTTGACAATGTGATAGACATGAACAAATATCCAATCCCGGAGATTGAAAAGATGACAAAGGGAAACAGGAAAATCGGGCTCGGCGTAATGGGCTTTGCAGACATGCTTATAAAATTAGGCATCCCTTATAATTCCCCTGACGCCATAAAAACAGCAGAGGATATAATGTCTTTTATTCAGGAAAATGGCAGAGAGGCATCCAAAGAACTTGCGGAAATAAGAGGGGCATTCCCGAATTACAAAGGCAGCATGTATGACGGCAGACAAAATGTCAGGAACGCCACTGTTACAACCATTGCGCCGACAGGGACAATATCCATTATTGCCGGATGCTCATCAGGCATAGAGCCTGTGTTTGCGCTTGCGTTTACAAGAAATGTAATGGACGGCGCAGAACTTGTTGAGGTGAATCCATTGTTTGAAGGGGCTGTTAATACAAGAGGGGTTTTTACTCCTGACCTGATGAAAAAGGTTGCCGCATCAGGCGGCATACATGACATCAAAGAAATCCCTGAAGAGATAAGGGGTCTATTTGTAACTTCACACGACATAAGCCCGGAGCGGCATATTCAGATGCAGGCTGCATTCCAGAAGTATACTGATAATGCTGTCTCAAAGACAGTGAACTTTTCAAATGACGCAACAGTCGAGGATGTCGCAGAGGTCTATAAACTTGCATGCAGATTGAACTGCAAAGGCGTTACGGTTTACAGGGACGGTTCAAGGGATATTCAGGTGTTGAATAAGGGACAACAGAAAGAGTCAGAGAGTCAAAGAGTCAGAGAGTCAGAGGAAACCAACATCCCACATCCAACATCCCATGACCCTGTTTTTCTCACCCCCAAGCCCCGCGGTGATGTTACATTCGGCGCAACAAGAAAGATGAAGACAGGCTGCGGAAATCTTTATGTTACAGTGAATGAGGATGAGGAAGGCAGGCCGTTTGAAATCTTTACTCAAATTGGAAAGGCCGGCGGCTGCGCTGCATCCCAGTGCGAGGCAATCGGCAAGATGGCGTCTTTGGCGCTAAGAAGCGGCATACAGGCAGAAGAGATTATAAAACAGATGCGGGGCATATCCTGCCATGTGCCTCAAGGCTACGGCAATGGAAAAATCCTGTCATGCTCAGACGCAGTTGCAAAGGCATTGGAGTGGTATGTAGGTTATAAGAAACAGGTCATGGGTCATGGGTCATGGGTTATGGGTCATGGTCAGGAGAAAAATATGGCTGTTCCCTTGAGCGCTTCTCCATCCGCTGCAGATGTATTTGCCCGCGGCGCTTGTCCCGACTGCGGCGGAAGTGTGGAGCATGCAGATGGCTGTGTTGTATGTAGAGGATGTGGTTATACAGAATGTGGCTGATTAGATTTTTTTCAACACCAACCTTTAATCTGGATTCAATAGGAGAACTATATGCAAATTACTGAAATAGAGCAAAAGCTGTTTTTAGGAAATAATGTTGATGAGAAAAGTTTTCAACAGATAATAGGGAGGGAATCAATAGGCGAATTTGCTCTAGTGGAACTTAATGAATATAAAATTGTGGATACATACTTTGATACAAAAGATTTCGCACTGGAAAGGAATAGCAGTTATCTGAGGCTTCGCAGTAAAAATGCCCAGCATTTCATTACACTGAGGTTATTAAAATATGAAGAAGGTATAAAAAACATTATAGACGAAGTAACCCATCTGCAAAATGATGCTGGTATTAAAATAATTTTTTCACAATTAGCAAAAGCTAACATCCTCAACTGGCAACCAGATTTTTCTCAACCGGATTTTTTGAAAATCTTGAAAAGCGCGGGACTATTGGAAGTTATATCTGTCCAAAATGATAGGATAGAAAAGGATATTTTTGTGGAAGATATTAAGATAGGTAGAATAAAATTTGACCGTTTTTTCTATAACCCATATCAAAATCAAATATTCTTTGAGATAGAAATTGACACATACAAGAATATATTTCTTGAGAGCATAAAAAAATTCAGAAAAGCTTTAAAGAAAATAATAGAGTATCCTATAATTGAAACAGACAAATCAAAATATAAGAGGGGTATAGAGAAAGTATTTTTTGTAAATCCTATTTTAAAAGACTTACATGACAAAAGAAAATAAAATACTGATTATCCGTGATCCAGTTTGGGGAGATATTGATGTTAGCGACCCTCTTGTCAAGGAATTAAAGAATTAATTAGGGGATAAATGAATGCAACTATGAATATGATTCTACATTATTCGATGTTTGACAAAAGCACTATATAATGGGAGGAATAAACTATGTCTAAGAAAAATAAAGAGAGCGCCCAAAAGGGAGATGAAGAACAGCCATCACTATACAATAAAAATGATGATGTTGATGAAGATAGTTTAAAACCGCACAAAACTATTCGAATTGCTGTCACGGGGGATGTGTTTGTTACCAAGTTAGAGAAAGATATAATTGATACCCCTGAGTTTCAAAGACTCCGATTTATTAAGCAACTAACAACCACCTATTTAGTTTATCCTTCTGCTATCCATACAAGATTTGAACATTCATTAGGAGTACTTCAGACAGTTGAGTATATGATGAAGTGTATAGGAAACAATCGGCATGTTGGTAAAGAACAGAAAACAATAGAACCACAAGAACGTAAAATTATACGATTGGCGGCTCTTCTTCATGATATTGCAAATATTCCTTTTGGACATACCCTTGAAGATGAAACTTGTGTAATTGAGAGTTATCAAGAAGATAAGGACAGATTTGATATTGTTTTGGGAAAGAAAACAACGATCGGTAAGAAGATTTGGAATGAACTCGGAGAGGCAGGCTATAATCTCTTGCGCGATATATTAACAGCAAAAAAAGATGAAACTCCAGAACCCGGAGATAAAGCAAAACAATGGAAATATGTATGGGAACTTGATAATCACGCATATATGTATGATATTGTAAAGAACACTGTTTGTGCTGACTTGCTTGACTACCTTAAAAGAGATTTCTATTTTTGTAATCTTCCACTTACCATACCAGATAGATTTTTACACTTTCTTTACATACATAACGGAGAGTTTCCATATATCCACAACGGCAAAAAAATGACCCGTGAAGGTAAACGTTTGGCAATAAAACTTTGGAAGAGAGATGAACTTAAACCACGACAAGATATCATCAGCGAACTTATCCAGTTGCTTGAAAACCGATATTTTCTTAGCGAACGGGTTTATTTTCATCATGCCAAAATAATTGGAGCTGCAATGATAGGTGCGGCTGTTTGGGATGCTCAACAAAATAATCTATTAACTTTAGATAATCTCCATAAATTCGGAGACGACGAGTTGTTAAATTATTTAAGAAATTTAAAAGATGCCGATGGAAAAGATTATACAGGTCCTGCAAAAACATTAGCAGACAAAATTTATGAAAGAAAACTCTATAAGTGTTTAGGTTATGCAATAAAAAGAAAAGATATTAAAGGAGATAACCCTCTTGAAGACCCTCTTGAACGTTTAAAAAAAGATTACCATGATAATGCTGAAAATAGAACTAAAACCGAAAACATACTCTGCGAAATCATAGGAGTGAAGACTGGTAGTATCTTAATTTATTGTCCAGACCCTGACATGAATTTAAAACCTGCCGAGATGTTTGTAACATGGCACGGTGGTATTAAAAAATTTAAAGATATTGATAATGAACTGGTACAAAACAAAGTTAAGGCTATATTAGACTCTCATAAAGAACTTTGGCAGTTACAGGTTTTAATAAGTCCAGAAATAGCTGATGATAAACAGAAAAAATATGAGCTTCGTCTTCACTGCAAAAGAATCTTTGAAAAGGAGGATCCGTCGGTTGCCATCAAAGAGACCTTGGAGTCTGTTGCAAGAAGTGCCGGATTAACTGACGAACTCGACAGTATTTACAAAAATCTTACAGCGGCTGCCCATAACGGCAATCCAACATCTGAAATAACGCGACAAGATATAGAGAAAACAATCAATGAATATTTACAGCAAAAAAAGAAACAATCATGAGTTTACAAGTAGCGACAGATTATAAAGATACACGGCTTGGTAGATATATCTGTATGGCCTTTGGTTATTCATCTGCGGAAGCATGGATAAAAGATAAGGCTGAAAGACTATTGCAATTAACACGGCAATCCCTTCCTCCTTTTAATCTTAAACCAATATTAAAATTGAGACATATATCTCACGATATTAAATATGACCCGTCTCTATCATGTCGGGCAAAGATATTTTCTGTAGACTCTGGTTTTGAGATACGCATGAAAGAGGGGTTGAAATATTATAAGTCTAAAGAAAAGTGGAGATTTACAGTAGCCCATGAGATTGGACATACATTTTTTTATGATTTAGAAAAAACGCCACCACTACGTTATCCATTAATTCCATTTGCGGATTCTGTGGAAGAGCAATTGTGCGATACATTTGCATCAGAACTTTTGATGCCAACAGAAAGTGTTCGCAAAGAGTTTTTCAAAGACAAAAGTGAAACTTCCGACTCAAAATATCTTGCACAGTTTCAGAATTTGTTTAGGATGAAACAATCATTTGGAGTATCGCTTGGAGCGCTTTGTTTGAAATTAAAACTTTTGGGACTATGGAATATCTTGCTATTCTTCTGTAGATGGCAACCCAAATTTCCATATCATAAAAACTCATCGTTACCGCAAGAATGTGAGTTTGCATGGCGCAGTGTATGGAGTGTGGTACCAATAAAATTTGAACAAGAACTTTTCATCCCCAATCCTTCCATGAAGCGACCTGGCCGACCAACAGTTCACATCAAAACCTTGGAAGAGTTGTATAAAAGTGATAAACAATTTGAAGTTGCAGAATTTGATATTCCTCGCTCAGATCTTAGAATTGGAAATCTACCTAAAATTCTTGAAAAAGTTTATGGTAAAAACAGTCATTACAAAGTTCTGATAGGAAAAATTTCCCATCAAAAAATTGCAACTAACTTAGATATTTTCTCTCGTTATTCAGAAAGATCAAAGCATTTTGATTCTAGGCAACACGTAGATTATCTTGTTGGCGTTCCATTAGGGGAATAAGAAGGCTGCGCAAAGTGCAACTGCGGGTATTCGGACTGCGGGTGAGATGTAATAAATTTACGAGGTAAAATTATGAATAGCAACATTGCCACACTGCTTCCTGAATTAGAAAAAGAGTTGAAGGAGATTTCTGCATCAGGAATCTTTCCTTCCCAGAAGATTGAAGAACTGATTAAGGCGGGGTGCATCTCTGCAAAAATGCCGATTTCCGACAGCCAGATTCAGCCTGCCAGTATTGATTTGAGGCTTGGCGCAACAGCATATCGGGTCAGGGCAAGTTTCCTTCCGGGCGAAAAAGCGACAGTGCGTTCAAAGGTGGATGAACTCGTGATGCATGAGATTGATTTAAGCAAACCCTCTGTGCTTGAAAAAGGGTGCGTCTATATCGTGCCATTGATGGAGGAACTCCAACTTCCTAAATCAGTTTCAGGCAAGGCAAACCCCAAAAGCACCACAGGCCGCCTTGATGTGTTCACAAGACTTATTGTTGACCATGGGACTGAATTTGAACGGGTTCCATCAGGTTACAAAGGGAAGTTGTATGTTGAGGTTGTGCCGAGGACATTCAGCATACTTATTAAAGAAGGAATGAAACTCAACCAGTTGCGTTTTGTATGCGGCAATGGAGGCGATGAAAGCGATGCTAAACTGAATAAACTGGATAAAAAGGAAACACTGGTTTATTCGGAAGATGACATGCCTTTGCAGGCAAAGATTTCTCAGGGCTTAAGAATATCCATAGACCTTCAAGGCAGGGATGAATCGGAAATCATAGGGTATAAGGCTAAAAGCCACACGCCGCTTATAAATCTTGAAAAGATTGCTCATTACGACCCTATGGAATTTTGGGAGCCGATTCGGAGGCCGAAAAAGGCGTCCATTGTTCTCAATCCGAATGATTTCTATATCCTGATGTCAAAGGAAAAAGTCCGGGTTCCGCCTGACTTTGCAGCGGAGATGGTTGCATATGACCCTGCAGTCGGCGAGTTTCGCATACACTATGCAGGTTTTTTTGACCCGGGCTTTGGTTATGGCAATGATGATATCAAAGGAACGCGCGCCGTGCTTGAGGTTCGTTCGCACGAAGTGCCTTTCATTTTGGAAGACGGACAGATTGTAGGCAGATTGATTTACGAAAAACTGCTGGCAGCGCCGCAGAAAATCTACGGAAAAAATATAGGCTCATCCTACCAATCACAGGGTTTGTCGCTGAGCAAGCAATTTAAACGGTTGTAGTAGAGATCTTCACGCTGAAAAACGCCCATCTGCTGTGTTGTCGCTTCGGCTTCTGCACTCAACATACTATTTAGTATGCCTCGCTTGAAGCCTTGCTCCGCCTTGCACCAGCATTATATTGGAGGTGTTCCCATATGACGCAATATAGGAAAAAGAAAACTCAGCGATTAAATGCTGAACATTTGATTAGCGATTACTATAAACTTGAGAAAAAATTAGGGAGGCAACCCTCATGCGGAGAGTATTCAAGGGAATGTCATGGAAATTTAATCCTTGATTGTGTATTTGGTAAACCCGGCTGGAAAAGTTTTTTAAAAGTATTGGGTAAAAATGTGTTGCAAGAACACACTTTGAGTAAAGAACACCTTATAGAAGATTATTATAGTTTAGAAAGAGAGTTAGGGAGGCAACCGAATGCTGCTGAATATTTTATTAAACACCACAATAACACTGTACTCCAACGTGTATTTGGTAAACCTGGTTGGCAATTTTTTTTAAAGGCCATGGGAAAGAATTTATTAATAGAAATGAATTTGTCCCCCCAGCATCTCATTGAAGATTACAATGAATTAGAACGGAAATTGGGGAAACAGCCAACTTGTACTGAATATATTTCTTTATGCCATTCTATCCATACCCTTGGCCGTGTATTTGGTAAACCCGGCTGGAGTATGTTTTTGAAGTCTATAGGCAAGACAAAATACCGTGTTAATTCAGAGATTCTTATAAATGATTATTATGATTTAGAAAAAAAATTAGGGAGGCAACCATCTGCAACGGAATATGTACAAGAAAAACACCATGGATTTGCTTCTTTAGAGCGTATATTTGGGAAACCAGCGTGGAGAAACTTTTTAAAATCGTTAGGACGGAATGTATTGCAGGAAAAAAATATAGAAAGGGAACATCTTATGCAAGATTATTATAGCCTATGGAAGGAAACTGGCCGAAAACCAACATTCAGGGGATATGAAAAAAAACATCACAGTAAATGTGTTCTTAATCGTGTTTTTGGGAAATCTAACGAAGAAAGTGGATGGGAAAAATTGAAAAAGATAATACAAGTAACCTCAATTTGAATTTATAAAACAATAATTGGGACAGATTTATTTACTCTTCACGCTCAAAAATCGCACAGATACGAGGCGGCGAGGAGCAAGCAGAATATCCTCTTGTTGAAACCAATTTCATTATGCTATGATGCAAAAGAAAGGAGATGATAAAAATGGGAGAATCAATTATACGCGGCAGGGTTATTGATGA
>JACRNI010000129.1:0-1522 GCA_016234925.1 Deltaproteobacteria bacterium
GGGTCTTGCCACACCTCTTTCAGTAATTGCAAGCGTAGGGAGCAGCGCCAGAAAGGGGCTTCTTATTAAAGGCGGTCTGTATCTGGAGGCTCTGGCAAAGGTGGATTGTATTGTTATGGACAAAACAGGAACAATAACATTCGGCAAACCCTATGTTACAGATATTCTGGGAGATGCTAATGAAGTCCTCTATCTTGCCGCATCAGTAGAAAAACACTCTGAGCACCCATTGGCATCTGCCATAATTAAAAAGGCAGAAGATGAAGGTATAAAACTTGCAGAGCCTGAGGGATTTGAATATCTGATAGGCAGAGGGGTTATAGGCGTAATAGAAGGAAAGACTGTTACACTTGGCAATCAGAGACTTTTTGATGAGAGGGATATATCTATCCCAGATGAGATAAAGAAAAATGCTGGTGCATTGGAACAAGAGGGCAAGACTATTTTATTCCTTGGAGCAGATTCTTTTGTTAAAGGTATTATTGCTGTCTCAGATATTTTGCGGGATGAGGCGCCAAAGGCAATAGATGAGTTAAAGAAGCAAGGCATGAGACTCATCCTCTTAACAGGTGATAATGAAAGGGTTGCAAAAGGGATTGCAAATAAACTTGGCATTAAAGAATATAAGTCAAACCTTTTGCCAGAAGATAAGATAGGGATAATTAAAAAACTTCAGGCAGAAGGACATAAGGTTTGTATGATTGGAGATGGCGTAAACGATGCGCCTGCTTTGGCACAGGCAGATGCAGGCATTGCAATGGGTGTGGCAGGGACAGATGTTGCAATAGAGGCGGCGCATGTAGCGCTTATGAGGGATGACTGGACTTTAGTTCCGCAGGCTTTAAATGTAGGCAGGAATACATACAAAATTATCAGACAGGGAATTGCACTTGGAATAACATGGGATGTAATCACTATGGGGCTTGCATCCATCGGTATCTTAACCCCTGTCATGGCAGCAGCACTTGAGGAACTGCCAGCCCTGGCAGTTGCTGCAAATGCGTCAAGGCTTATAATAAATTCAAAAAAAGCTGAATGAACCCAAAAATAGACTTTGATTTTTGGGGAAACCTGCAAGTTGGCTGCCAGACGAGGCAGCGGACAATTTGGACGACGAGCCGTATGTTCACCGATACGGTGAGGAGTAAAAATTGTCCGATAACGAAGTATGGCAGGCAAATCGCAGGTTTGTAAAATAGCGAGGTTTTTAATCGCTATTTTACGGAGGGAGTTATCACTTCCCTCTTGCACAGAGTCTTTTGCGTTACAAGAAGATGATTTTTACTTGACATTCTACATAATGTAGAATATGATTTTTGCTAAGCCATAAAATTTGTTTATGGCTTACATCATAAAAAAAGAACAACTAAAGAATGACTAAAGATATTGAAATAGTCGGCTCAGGGCCGGCAGGGCTTGTGGCAGCCATAAATCTTGCAAAGGCAGGCTGCAAGGTAACGGTTTATGAAGAAAAGCCAGATGTCGGGCATAGGTTCAACGGAGATTTTCAGGGGCTTGAAAA
>JACRNI010000129.1:1527-3286 GCA_016234925.1 Deltaproteobacteria bacterium
ATTGAAATAGTCGGCTCAGGGCCGGCAGGGCTTGTGGCAGCCATAAATCTTGCAAAGGCAGGCTGCAAGGTAACGGTCTATGAAGAAAAATCCGAAGTCGGGCATAGGTTTAACGGTGACTTTCAGGGGCTTGAAAACTGGAGTTCTGAAGAGGATGTAACATCCATTCTTGAAGGGTTTGGGATATACAATAAGTTATACAGAGATTTTATATGTCAGCCATATAACGAGGTTGCTGTATTTGATGCTGGATTAAATAAGACAATTATAAAATCTGACAGACCGTTTTTTTATCTTGTTCAAAGGGGCAGTTTTGTCGGTTGCCTTGATAAAGGACTCCTTGAGATAGCAGCAGGGCTGGGTGTTAAAGTCATTTTTAATAAACGGGTTGATAAATTTGAAAATGGCGGGATTATTGGAATTGGTCCGAAGGCAGCGGATGCAATTGCAAAGGGGATTATCTTTAATACAACAATGGAGGATACAGCAGCAGTAATATTAGATGACAGACTTGCGCCAAAGGGTTATGCGTATCTTTTAGTTCATAAAAACAGGGCAACAATGGCAACCTGCATGTTTAAAGATTTTAAAAATGAGAGGCAATATTTTGAGAAGACTGTTGAGACATTTAAAAAGGTTTTTTCTAATCTTGATATAATGAATGAAAAGGAATTTGGCGGATATGGAAATTTCTTTTTTGGGAAACCTGTTTTTGAAAATGAAAAATACTATATTGGCGAATCAGCAGGTTTGCAGGACTGTCTGTGGGGTTTTGGGATGCGGTATGCAATGGCATCAGGATTTTTTGCAGCAAAATCTATAATAGAAAATAAGGATTATGAGGCACTACTAAATGAAAATCTAATACCAATGCAAAAAACATCCCTTGTAAACCGATTTTTGTTTGAGAGGCTCGGGAATAAAGGTTATGCGTATCTTATAAATCATCTTGCCAGAGGCAGCGCCATTGACAAGGCGAGAAGGCATTATAATCCATCTATATTAAAAACCATGCTTTTCCCTATTGTCAGTTTGCTGTATAAAAGCCGCCTTGTTGATAAAGGATGTCATGGCGAGAACTGCGCATGCGTTTGGTGCAGATGCAGAAAGGAGGAGGTATGTTAGACTATAAAGTTGTGTCTTTAAGTTTGGCAATAACATCTGGAATTATCTCTATTTTCTGCGCTGTTTTGGTTTCTATCTCACCGCTTGAGGCAGTAAGATTTTTTAATACATGGATACATGGTATTGACTTGACACTCATTGCATCTGCAAAGCCGATTACTCTGGTAGATTTTTTTATTGGGCTGGCAAGTGTTGTTGTCTTTTCCATAATCGTTGGCATTATTTTTACATTTGCATATAATAATATTAAGAAAAAGGGATAATAAATATGGGGGAAAATGATTTAATCCTAGACCTCGTTTGTGGTATGCAAATGTTGACTGATAAGGCAAAGGCGACTTATACATACAATGAAAGGGTTTTTTATTTTTGCGGCATGGGTTGTCTGGATAGATTTAAAAATGACCCGGAAAAATATATTAAAAGAGAAAAGGAGGGAAGGATAAAATGGGAAGAAACATAAAGAAAGGAATGATAATTATTGGGATTATAGTTGGTATTGGTTTGTTATTCTGGTTTATCCCAACTGCTTCATCAGATGCAAAAGATGCATTGGGTGGAGAAAAGCGGCAATTACTCTCGCCTGATTTATTTAAAGGCAAGACAGCCTACACATATCAGATTGCAAAGGAGA
>JACRNI010000115.1 GCA_016234925.1 Deltaproteobacteria bacterium
CTTGTGAACCCGGGCGGAGTTGGCCAGCCTAGGGACGGCAATCCGATGGCGGCGTTTCTTGTATATGATGCAGATGAAAGGCAAATAAAATTTTTTAGGGTTGAATATGATATTGCAAAATGCTGTGAAAAGGTTATAAATGCAGGACTGCCAAGACAATTGGCGCAGAGGCTTATGATTGGGCGGTAATCTTTTTAGAAATAAGCCCTTGCAATTATAAGTGAGTTTATATTAAATATCTTATTAAAAAATCTTATTAAGGAGCGTGATTATGAAAAAGAATATTTTTTTCTATTGCCTATTGCCCATCGCCTATTGCCTGTTGCCTGTTCCCCATGCATTTCAGGCCCATGCATTTCAAGGCCCCCCGGGATGCGGGGAAAAGGAATGCGCTGCCTGCCACACCCTTACAAATGATGAGGCAAAGACTATTTTAAAGGCAGATGTAAAATCCATAAAGATGAGTCCTGTCAAGGGATTGTGGGAGGTAATCGGTGTTCAGGAAGGAAAGGATTTTACAGTATATCTTGATTTTTCAAAAAAATATATTGTTCTGGCAAGGTTTGTCCCTGTTTCAGATGTTGGAAAACCTGCGCCTCAAAAAAAGGTTGACCCTGCGCAAGTTCCGCTTGCAGACGCGCTTGTTATGGGAAATCCCAATGCGCCGATAAAAATCATAGTCTTTGACGACCCTGAATGTCCGTACTGTAAAAAACTTCATGAAGAGGCAAAAAAGATTTTAACAAAGAGAAAGGATATTGCATTTTATATAAAGATGTTCCCGCTGGCCTCTCACCCAAATGCATATAATAAGGCAAAGACAATCCAATGCAAAAAATCTATAAAATTATTAGAGGACGCATTTGATGGAAAGGAACTTCCAAAACCCGACTGCGAGGCAAAAGAGATAGATGAAAATATAAAACTTGGCAAAACGCTTGGAATAAGCGGAACACCGTTTATTATACTCCCTGACGGCAGGGTAATACCCGGTTATGTTGAGGCTGATGTCTTGTTAAATGTCTTGGAAAACAAACAGTAGTATGCAAAAGATACTGATTATAGACGACGACAAGACAGTTCGGTTTGCTCTGAAGGATGTTTTAACTGAACATGAGTTTCAAACAATAGAGGCGTCCAATGGCAGGCAGGGTATAGATATTTTTAAAAAAGAACCGCCTGATGTAGTCCTCCTTGACCTTAAAATGCCTGATATGGACGGCATTGAGACGCTGCAGGAATTAAAAAAGATAGATGGCATTACGCCAATCATTATATTGAGCGGTTTTGGCGACATCCCTACTGCAATAGAAACCATTAAACTCGGCGCATATGATTTTATTACTAAACCCCCTGAATTTGACAAACTTATCTTTACAATCAAAAGGGCAGTTGAAAAGGCATCGCTTGAAAAAGAGGTAACAAGGCTTAATAAAACAGTGTATTCATCCCTTGAAGGCATTTTTGGGAAAAGCGAGGCAATGAAAAATGCCGTTAAACAGATATATCAGGTTGCATTCAGCGATTTTTCTATAATCCTTCAGGGAGAGACAGGCACAGGAAAGACCACCATAGCTCGCACTATACACAATATGAGCAGGAGAACAGACAAACCCTTTATAACAGTTGACATTGGCGCAATACCAGAGACACTTGTTGAAAGCGAACTCTTTGGACATAAAAGGGGCGCATTTACAGGGGCAGAAAAGGATAAGAAGGGGTTTTTTGAGATTGCCAATGGAGGAACGATTCTAATAGATGAAATCCAGAATATGTCTTTCAATATTCAGGCTAAACTTTTAAGGGCTGTTGAAGAAAAGAGGATATATCCGGTCGGCTCTACAAAATATGCAGACATAGATGTCCGAATCATTGCCGCGTCAAATACTGATATAAAACAGGCAGTAAATGAAAAAAGGTTCAGGGAGGATTTATACTTTAGATTAAATGAGTTTATGATTACAGTTCCGCCGCTTCGGGACAGGGTTGAAGACATACCGTTTCTTGCTTACCGGTTTTTAGACGAGGTTTCTCGGGAAATCAATAAACATGTGAGGGAGATTGAGCATGAAACATTAAATCTATTTAAGCGGTATCCATGGAGCGGTAATGTTAGGGAATTAAGAAATGTTATTAGAAAGGCAGTCCTTGTGTGCGATGACAGCGTAATCAAGACAAGCCATATAGAATTTTTAATTGGAAACGAGGGCGAGGGCAAAAAAAGTTTTGCTTTGCTTCCGCTTAAAGAGACTGTAAAGGATGTTGAGAAAAAGACAATAAAAAAGGTGTTGGAATTGACAAACAACAACAAATCAAAAGCAGCATCCGCGCTGCAGATAGATTATAAAACCCTTCTTTCAAAGATAAAGGAATACGGGTTTTAATAATAATCAAGGGTAAAGTCCAAACACCAATAAACAAATAATAACCAATAATCAAACACCAATAAACAAATAATAACCAATAATCAAACACCAATAAATAATAACCAAGTGCCAAATTACAAATAATAACCAATAATCAAACACCAATAAACAGATAATAACCAAGTGCCAAATTACAAACTGTTTGTAATTTGGTTGATGATTATTTCTTGCTGCCTTTCTGGAAATCCTCCAATGGTTATGGAATTTTTTCCATAATCAACCATAGTGCTTCTAAGTATCTGAAAATGCTATA
>JACRNI010000077.1 GCA_016234925.1 Deltaproteobacteria bacterium
TTCCGCTAATCCTGTTGATTTCAAGTTTATATGTTTCCATTTTATTTTGAAGTATAACATACCCTTTCTTTATATCAACAATTTTTTGGCCGTCAATAACATCGCCTATATACACTATGTCTTTATTTATAATGGCGGACGGCTTATCCTTTGCATACAATATTGCAGACAATTTCAAGGAACTCGGCATCACTGCGCCTTTCCCATCCTTTATTGGAGACACAAAGGGGTCTTTTCCCCAAGTAGTAGTGTGGGCTTTGCCCACCGATTCATTGCCGCCATTTTTTTTGGCGGGCACAGCCCGCCCTACTTGCTTTTGAGGAATGGCATTGGATATGCTTGCGACATCTGACAGAGATTGGCGATAACTGTCCTGACAGTATCCATTTGTCACCCCCAATAATACTATTGATAATACTATAAAAATAGTGTAGGTTGGGTTGAGCTTTGCGAAACCCAACAAACCATTGCAATAAATCGTTGGGTTGAAAAACGCAACCCAACCTACGCACTTAAAACTTGAAGTTGTCATTCTATTCTCCAGCCTGCAATACATATGTGCTTAAATACAGTTGAATGTTGAGTTGAGGCTGTATATCCTCTTTGGTCTCTATCTTAAAATCCTCAATTGTGAATAATCTGGAAGACCTTTCAATGTTTTCAAGATATTTGCCAAAAGGTATGAATCTTCCGTTCATAGACAAGAGAAAAGGAAGCCTTATAAATTCCCTTCCTTCTTCCGCCGGCATGGGTTTTACAGATATAAATCTTATATCCTTTTTTGCGTCCTCATCCATAATGCCTTCCAGTATCTGGGACAACTGTTTTTCAGACGGCAGCCTGCTCCGCGCCTCCTTAAAATCCTTTTCAACCTGCTTTAAACCTTCCATTGAAGACTTAAGTTTTTCCGACATTTTCCTTTTTTGTTCAAGTTCGGCAAGCGCCTTGCTTTTATCCAATTCGAATGCCTTTATTTGAATATCTATTTTCTTTATTTCATCCCTGCTGCTTGAATATACAAAGTTATAAAAAAATATTGTAAAGATTATGACAACTGCAGCTGCCAGAATCTCTGTCCTATATTCAGCCCTGTATTCTAAAAGATGTTTTATGTCTTTAAAGGATATGCCTTGCATTATATCCCTGCCCCTTTATATAGAGCGTCATAACTTTGCATACCTGCGTTGCTCCTCAGCTCTTCATTGCGGCGTATGCTGAAAATACGCCTCACTCCTCGCTTTCGTCGCGCCACAGGTCTCTCTTTGTTCTGACGCTCTATATGTGCATTTATTTTATGTTGCTGTATATAAGTTCTGCTGTAATCTCAAAATCATAAAAACCTTTTGAATCAACCTCTCTCTTCTGCGAGTACTGCAAATGCACATTATGAAACTGCAAAGAGTTTTCCAAAGACGCTATGAACCTTGCCAGCAGTTTATTAGAAAGCGCAGTTCCTGTAAATTTCAAGCCTCGCCCCTCTTTCGGCTTCTTCTCTTTTGAAAGGTCATATACGGCAAGAGAGGTGAGCCATACATTGTCAGGGATTATGTTGGTAATCTCCTTTAAAATACCTGACCACTTCACCTGTTTTTTCATTATGACGTCGACAGATTGGAGTCTTTTATTTATCTCTTCCTCTTTTTTTTCCGTTATATTTATCTGTTCCATAATCTGCTGGTATCTTGAACCCTGCTCAACAGTTGCGCCTATTTCATTTTTTATATTGCCTGCCTTTTTCACCTTATCCCTGATCTCCATTTTTTGATATATATAAATAAATCCGCAGATAAAAATATAGACTGCCGTAAAAAAAATAAGCATGGGTTTTAGCCGCGCCTTTCCCCTTGCCCTTCTTATATCTTCGGGAAGCAGGTTTATTCTTTCTATAGTTATTTTTGCCATAGCGAAAGCCCCACTGCAGTAGTGAATAACGGCAGCGCATCTCTTTCAATCTTAAATGTCTTTTTGTCCTTTGCTATATTTTTAAAAGGGTCGTCTCTGAAACACGGAACACCGAGGTTTTCTGTAAAGAACTCTTCTATATCTTTAAGCCCTGCTGTGCCGCCGCATAAAATCACCTTTGAAACAGGGGTCTCCCTGAACTGCGCCTGATAATAATCAAATGAACGGTGGATTTGCAAAACCAAACTGTCAATAGCGGTTACAATGAATTCTCTTGCGCGGTTATCATCCGATGCAGTCATGCCATGCTTTATCTTTTCAGCCTCTGCATTGCCATAATATCCGCCATTATATCCATTTGGGGATTTAGACAAACCATTTACAATCGCCATAGTAAGGTCGTTGCCGCCCAACTGGATTTCTCTCGCAAATTTAAGTTTTCTGTCTTTGAATATGGAAATGACTGTCTTTAAAGCGCCTATGTCAATCATTGCATAGTTAACGCCATCCTCCCATGAATAGTTTGCGTCAAATGCCCTTAACATCGCCATTGGCAGGACATCAATAGAGACAACATTGACCCCGCTGGCGGCAAAAATATCCAGCAGCCCGTCAACCTCTTTTCTGCTGACAGCGAACGCCATGATGGAAAATTCCTTTACATCTCCTTTTTTAACAGTATCGGTTATAGAGAAATCGCAAATCATTTCTTCGGGAGGAAATGCCACCTGTTTTTTCAGTTCCCATTTAACAGCCTCTTTCAAATCTTTTTTCGGCATCTCAGGCAGATATATATGCCTCATACAAAGCGCAGCCGTGGAGATTTGAGTTGCGGCATCCTTAAATCTCATCTTATTTGCAGTAATCAGTTTATGCAGCGCCTCTTTTTGCAGAGGAATATTATCAAGCGCTACTTCACCAAATTTATAATACCCAATCTCTTTCAATACATATGAACTGCCGCTTTTCTTCAGCCTTACTATCTTTATGCCGCTTGCGCCTATATCAACCCCTGCCAGATTGTCCATGCTAAAGAATGACAGCAATATTATCACCTCGCATCAAGTGTCAAATCAATACCGAAAAATAGACATAGCAAGTTGTCATTGCGAGCAGGTCCCTCGCTTGTCATTGCGAGGGGGGCACCCATCCGAAGGATGGGTCGCCGAAGCAATCTCGTTTGTCGCTCGGGATAAACTCCGCAATCTCACAGTTTCCAATGAGATTGCCACGAACCCTTCGGGTTCTCGCAATGACAGGTAACTTATAACATTTCTCATTCTATGCCTATTTTTCGGTCAATTTCAGCAATATGTTTTTTAACTTCGTTTATCATGTGTTCATCAACACCTTTTTTTTTCGCTAGGATTATAAAATTTTTGTATGCCTCTCTTGCCTCTCTTATATTAGACTGCCTCTCTAAAACAATCGCCATATTCAAAAATGCATCTGCATAATCTTTATCAGAACCAATAGCCATCTTAAAATATTCCACTGACTTTTTATCATCTCCCATGCTGGATAAAAGCAAGCCGTAATTATTCAATGCCTCTGGATAATCCTTCTTCATCCTAATCGCTTCCTCATAATTCTTCTTTGCCATCTCAAGACTGCCCATTTGTTTGTATGTCAAACCAAGATTATTATAAGCCTCCGCATAATTCGGGTCTATCTGCAAAGCCGCTTCAAACGAGGACTTTGCGTCAATAAACTTTTTCTCTCTAAAAAAATCCATGCCCTTTTTATTTAATTCAACCGCCTTTTCAAAAGACGGTTTGGGCGGCATTTGCGCTGATGTGCGCCCTGTAGGCAGGGGAAACTGACCGGGAACTTCTTTTCTTACTTTTACATCCAAACTAAATAATTTAAAGCCGTATATGAGCCCAATCCCGGCAAATATAAACACTGCAAGGATTATGGCAATCTTTACTAAAAACGGCTTTCTGCGGTTTTTATCTTCAAAATAATACGAGGCGGATTTCTCTTTCTGATTGCTTCCATGTATCTTTTTTATTGCATCGTATATTATGCTCATATATATCCATATGATTACACAGATGACAACTTATTGTCATTGCGAAGGAGCGCAAGCGACTGCGGCAATCCCAAGAGATTGCTTCGGCGACCCATCCTTCGGATGGGTGCCCCCCTCGCAATGACAAGCGAGGGGGCTCGGAATGACATTTCTGCGTAATCGCTTTACAAAATCTGTGTAATCAATTTATCTATTTTCCAACTGCCTCAAATATTTTAAAGATAATAATGCCGGCAAGTATCCCGATATAAATAAGATACCTTATCAACCTGTTTCTTTCATTCGGCAAATGCCCTGCGTCAAGAGACACAACGCCCTCTTTTCCAAGTTCATTTACAGCATTCGTTACCATTCCTTTTTCTATAAGCCTTTTTTCAGCGACAAATGCCAGAAGCATTACCCTGTCGCACAGAATATTTACAAGTCTCGGTATGCCTCCGCTTGCCCAATGTATATCATCAAGCGCATCAGGATTAAAACTTACATTGCCAAGCCCGCCTGCAATGGCAAGGCGGTTGAATATATACGACTTGGTCTCGTCATGATTCAAAGGCATGAGATGGTATCTCACAATAATCCTTTGATTTAACTGTCTTAACTCAGGGAGAGATAGTTTTGCCTTTAGTTCAGGTTGTCCGACAAGGATTATCTGAAGTAGTTTGGATTTATCAGTCTCAAGGTTTGAAAGAAGTCTTATCATCTCAAGCGTATTAGGACTTAAATTCTGCGCCTCATCAATAATAACCACTGCATTTCTTCCGTTTTCAACACCTTCAATGAGAAATCTATTCAATACATCAAGATTATCTTTCAAAGAATTGCCGTCTATACCTATGCCAAAATCATCGTTTATTGTCTTAATGAGTTCTATATCGGTTAGGAGGGGATTTAAGAGCAATGCCGTATCTATCTTCTCATCCATCTTGTCCATGAGCGCCCTGCATAATGTTGTCTTTCCTGTGCCAACCTCGCCTGTTAAAAGTAAAAAGCCCTTTCTCTCTCTTATGCCGAAAAACAAGAGATTAAGCGCCTCGCCGTGCTTGTCGCTTAAATACAAAAACTTCGGGTCAGGGGTTATGTTGAATGGATTTTCTTTTAAGAAAAAGAATTTTTCGTACATAGTTATTCCTATTTTTACAAAAGTTGCCCGATTTATCGGGCATATAGTTAATTTTTAAAAATATCGGTAGCCGCAGGCTTTAGCCTGCGAAATTGACGCACCCATAAAGGGTGCGGCTACCTTCTCCAACTCAAACAATTTTCTCTGGCTAGCACACCGGATATTTCCCCTTTGCAATTTCCATACAGAGTTTATTTATATTTGAAAGTCCTGCATCTATTATATCATTTGCCTTTTTGCCTGCATTTTTTTTATCAGCGCCTTTCTTTAAAATAATCTGCGCTGACGCAAGATGAGGCTTGTCAATCCTTGTCCCAATTTCGCTCAAGAGCCATACATAGACCTCTTTTACGCCTTCAATATTTTCATATATATCCTTTGCCATCTTGTGTGCAAGGATATTATAAATCTTACCAACATGACTCACAGGATTTTTGCCGGCAGCAGCCTCTGTTCCCATTGGCCTGTTTAAAGATATAACTCCGTTCACACGATTGCCCCTGCCAACCTGTCCTGAATCCGCATCTTCAGCAGATGTTCCGAGTAGCGAAAGATATATACCATTTAGCCCTTGTCCTTTTTTGTCAAGGGTATTGAGACGCACATTTATTTCATTAAAATCATCCCAGAACTTTTCTTCTATGATTCTTTTAATTATCCCCCTGATCCTTCCTCTTTTTAAAAAATAATCCCGCTCATCTTTAACATATTTTGAAATCAGAGGCATGGCAACTGTTAAGTCAAGTATCCTGCCTTTGCGCAGACCCATAACCTTTACATCCTCGCCTGTTTCAGAAAAAATCTCTTTAATTCTCTTTGAATTTAAAAACCTCTCAACCTCATAAACAACCGTTTCAGTTTGTGTAAACGGCGCATATCCGACAGCGGCAGACGTATCATTTGCGCCTTTTAGTTTCCCTTTTCTATTGAATATGTCTGTTAGTTCCTCTGAACCCGGGGCAAGCACAACCCTGTATTTGACATGCTTTTCCGCATCAACAAACCGCAAGTTATCTTTAAACCACTTTTTTGCAGTTTTAATTGCTATGCCTTCAACATCTATGTTTTTATTACCTGCCTTAAATGTTGCCCTGTCTCCGATAATGAGTTCCATTGGCTTAATGACCTTGCCGCCGCCAAAATGCCTTTCCACCTGCCCAGCAACAAGAAGCCCTTTGTCAATATTGTGGTGAAGTATATCGCCGAACCTTTTCAGATATTCCTGACTCAAGGCAACAGAGATGCTCTCCATTATCGCATCGCAGATATAATCAGGATGTCCGATGCCTTTTCTTTCAACAATCTCAACATCCTGCTCTGCCACAGGCTTGTTTTTTAGGATTTCTACTGCAATGTTTCGCATATGCCTCTGCCTATTCTCCTATCCCTGTCAACTGAAACGCTGCCCAGAAAAATGGATGTTCATACTGCTTCTTTACAACCAACTGCGCCTTCCTTAAAGCATCGCGCTTATTTGTCTTTTTCAAATTGGAATAAAATTCGGTCATGATTTGTGCAGTCGCCATGTCATCCACCTTCCAAAGGCTTGCCACAATGGAATTAGCCCCTGCATAAAGAAATCCCCTTTGGAGTCCAACAACATCATCTCCGGCATTGATTTTACCAAGCGCTGTTTCACAGGCGCTCAATGTAACCAAATCCGCATTCAGGCTGGTTGAGTATAGTTCGTTTACGCTCAATAATCCGTCGTTTTCAGCATCCTTTGAAAGGAAGAGTCCTGAGTTTAATGGCGAGTCTGATTCAAATGAGCCGTGTGTTGCAAAATGGATGTAATTAAACTGACTTGCAGATTTCTTAAAATTGGTTTCTGTTGCGTCTTTTCTTAAAAGCACTTTTGCATGAGGAAGTTCCTTTGATATTGCAACTGCCTCCTCTCCTGCATATTTGAGGTCGTATTTCGGGTCGTCTAAATCTGGATTGCCAAATATCAATACGCTCTCTGTCTTTTGTTTCTTTTTCTGTTTTAAAAATTTCATTACGCTTGCGCTCGGCAGATAACTGACGCTGTATTTGTCTATGAGATAATCGCTGCCGCTGTTTAAGGCATTAAAGGGCAGGTAGTGAAGCACACCATGAGGCACGATAATCAGTTTTTGGGTATTGATAAAAGATTCAACTGGCTTTATCAACTTTTGATGGAGTTTCTTTGAAAGTTCAATATACTCCTGTGATTTTGGGTCTTGCAGGGACTTTCTGAAGTCTTCCATGTCTTTTATAATCTCTTTGCCGTCTAATTTTACAGTCTTTAGTTCGTTTCTCGTCAGAACAAAGGCATAAAGGTCTTCGCCGTGATAATAATATTCAATAAGTGTTTCATCGCTCTGAATGTATGACTGGATTTCAGATGAATGGGGAATAGAAACAGCAATTAGCGATGACAACTCAGGCGCTATGGTCTTTACCTTTTCTTTAATCTGAACGCTTCTGGTGTTTCTCTCGTAAATCTTGTCAGCAGCGAAGCTGCTTACATCAAGCGCCTTGCCTTCAGTCTCAATTGTTTCAATCTCTTTTAACATTGAGGCGACCTGTTCCCTGCTGTCTTTTATAACAAAATCTTTATTTGAGGCAAGCAAATCTACCAATGCCCTTGCTTTAGAGCGCTCTACATATTCAAAGGCATTGGCATACTGCCCATCTGAATAAAGGGTTGAAATCATCTGGTGATAAACCTTTTGTTTGTCTCCAACAAAACCTATTTTAAAAGCCTCTGTATTAATAGTTGAGCGCTGAGTTTCTATGACATCAACGGACTGCCTGTAAAACTCTATACCTTGTTTAGTATTTCCTTCGGCCTGCGAAATCCTGCCCCTGTCAAATAATATGGGCCAGTAGATTTCTCCATTGGATTTAGTTTCAGGTTTGCTTAAAAGCCTGTCATATCCTTCTTTTGCCTCTTTGATATGGCCAGTCTCATAAAGGGCTTTATTTATAATGAATTGTTTTGGCAGATCCACAAAGGCAAAAAAAGTAACACCAACGTAACCCTCAGTAAAACTACCAAGGGCATCCACAATACCCCCTTTATCGGTCAGAATCTTATCGTATTGGCCTAATGCCATATAAGCCCTTGCCAATCCAAATGACTTCTCTTTTTCTATTGCAAGCGTTACACCACCAGGTGTGTTCATAAATCCCCAGAAACCCATTCCTTCGTTTTCAAGCTGGACCGCATATTGCGAGGCATTCTTATTGTCTCCTTTGAGTGCATACGCTAATGCCAGTATGCCCAATGAGCGAATCTTGCAGCGACGTTCCCAAGAGTTGTGGCGGTCTTTAAAAGACCACTCTATTGTCGGCAGCAATTCATATGCCTTTTTAGCTGATGCAACTGCTTTATCATAATCCCCCAACTCTATATACGCCTCTGCTTTAAGCAGATCGGGAATAACAGTTATATTTTGCGGGTAACTCCAAGAAAACCAGCCGTAGTGCGTTATTATCTTGTCTCCCTTTTTTATGTTGTTTTCCAACTGTTCAAGACAGGAAAAGAGTTTGTTGTACTTTTTCAATTTTGAGTAGGTGTTGCAAAGCCCTATAAGGTCTACACTTTTGGCAGAAGAAATATCTTTATATTCACCTTCGAATGCTCTTTCAAGTTCTGAATACTGGCCACCCATAGCAAGCCTGTCCTTTTCTTGAAATAAGACAGAGGCACACCCGCTGCTGAAAAATAAAATTGCAATCACGAAAAATTTAATAGCCACATTCATCTCGCACCTCTTGCGGGTTCAGGTTTGCAGCCTGAACCTCCTGTTTCGTAATTACCAACTATTCGGGTTCATTTATGGCTCAAGGTGTAAAGAAATTTTTATCAATGCCATCAATTTACAAAATTGAACCCGCTTGAAATCTTTCTCCCTGAAATACACAAAACTTGCCGTATAACTTATCTGGAGAAACAGTTGTTATTTCCCTGTCTTCACATTCGCGCCTGCCTCTGAAAATTCAGAGGGGGTTTTTTTATCCCCGCCCTTTTCTGTAATCACCACGCCCCTTGTTTTATCTCCAATGTCTTTTGCCTTTGTCTTGATTTCATATACGCCGCCGGATGCCTTCAAATCAATCTCGCCGACTTGCGATGAACTTGCATAGACGATTATGCCTTCGCTTCCGAATGGAGGAGACACCTCAAGTTCAAACCTGTCCTCGCCTGAAGGTATTTCATAAACCACACCGCCGTTAAAATAATTATTGTTTCTGTATGGGTTTGGGAGGAGTTGAACCATTTTACCATCAGCATCCTTATAAACAACCCTCGCGTAAAACGGCTTATTGCCTTTGATATAGACCTTAATTTTTTCGTGGTTTTTATATTCCTTTTTATCTGTCCAGACATTTATATTTAGCGGCGCAGAGGGGTCGTCTGCTGCCTGCTTGCTCTTTGCAGCCTTTTCCATCTCCTTTTCGTCAGGTATCACCTCTGCCTTGATTTTAATTTTAAAGCAATCCCCTGCTGATTCGTCTTTATACCATTTTTTCTCTATTTCCTGAATTATCCTGATAGACGCATTTGCATACGCCTCAATCAAATCCTTTTGAAGTTCAAAATCTTTAACATGCGTCTCGCTCTTTATGTAGGTTGACACGGATTCCACTGCCTTTCTCTTTGCATCAGCCATCGCAGCCTGCTCTGTCTGCTTCCTTGATTTATCCTCGCCCATGCACGCATAGCCTTCGGATTCTGTGATGGTGGATTGTGCGGCATAAAGCAGCCCATGACACAACAACATTGCCATAAAACAAAATAAAAAAATTAACCTTTTCATAATTCCCTCCTTGTTGAGGATACTGGGTTTCTAACCCAGTATCATAACTATCATCACATCAAAACTCTGCAAAAGTCATCAATCTCTATTATTGGCTTTTCACTTCTATCATAATAACAAGCGCTTGAATATCTATAATCCGCCCTATTATCAACTAACCTCCAGTTTTTCGCAACAGGGTTATTGTGAATATATTCAACCTTCTCTAAAAATAATTTCTCACTATAAATATTCTCATCAAGGAATCCTTCCTGCCAGAGAGCGCCGCCAAAATTTTGAAACTGCCTCCAGACATTGTAATTCTCCCCTTTTAATGTCTTCTTAATTTCTCCGCTGGTAAATCGCTTAAAAGAATGCATTATCTGGGAAACATTGTGAGGAGATCTTGGTTTTATTAGTATGTGCAGATGATTTGGCATAACCACAAATGCAAAGACATAGAGTTTTTGATTTTGTCGGAGAAAGTTTAAAGAATCAAGAATAACCGCTGCATAGCAATCCTGTTGTAAGAACTTAAAACCCCTGTTTATTAATGATGTTGTTACAAAGTAGCAATGATTGGGGTCAATATATGATTTATATTTGCTCATGATTTAAAACTGGGTTAGAAACCCAGTATCCTCTAAACCGTAAAGAAAAATGTTGCGCCTTTTGTCCGTGCCCTGCGGTATTGCATTGTTTTTTGTAGGTTGGGTTGTGTTTTTTAACCCAACATTTTTGTTTTGTGCTTTATTTATTGTTGGGTTGATGAAACCAACCCAACCTACCCCTAATATATCGTGGATAATCGCAGTTTTTTGTAGGTTGGGTTGTGTTTTTTAACCCAACATTTTTGTTTTCTGTTTTATTTATTGTTGGGTTGATAAAGCCAACCCAACCTACTTACTCAGAAAATAACTAATGGGCGGAGAATGCCAGACGAAAACCGTAGATGCTGATCCGGTCCGCAGGCTCGCGCCTATCGCGGTAAGACGCCCGCAAGTACCGCGGGAAGAAGAAGGACCACGAACCGCCGCGAAGCACCCGGTATTGTCCGCTTGTTGGTCCCTTCGGATTGTTTTTAGGACTGTTTTTATAATAACTGCTGTCATACCAATCCTGCACCCATTCCCATACATTTCCGCTCATGTCATATATGCCAAGTCCATTGGGCTGTTTCTGTCCTACAGCATGGGTTTTGCTTCCTGAATTGCTAGCATACCACGCTACACTGTCAATATCATCGCCGCCTGCATATTTCTCGCTCTTGCCTCCGCTTCTTGCAGCGTATTCCCATTCTGCCTCTGTGGGAAGGCGAAATCCCCCCTGCCCCCCTTTTCCAAAGGGGGATTTTGCATTCAGTTTGTTTATGTATTCCTGAATATCATCCCAACTGACTTTTTCAACAGGGCAGTTGCCTCCGCAGTCTTTGAAATAAGATGGGTTGTTTCCCATTACTTCTTTCCACTGCCCTTGTGTAACCTCATATTTGCCCATGTAAAAATCATCCACGCATACTTCATGCACGGGTTTTTCATCACTACCACCATCTCCGAATGTATCTCCCATCTGAAAACAGCCGCCTTTGACAAAGATAAATTCCATGTTTGTTAAGGGGTCTGTAAAGGTCTTGCCTGTTATTTTATCCATGAACTTTTTTGCCGGCGCCATTGCGAGTTCTGTCTTTTCCTTCTCAAGTTTTTGACGCTCTTCTTCAAGTTGATTCTTTTCTTCCATTATTGCCTTTTGCTGTTCTAATGCCTGTCTTTCGCTTTTTAATCGCTCCTTCTCCTCTTTTATCTTCTTCATTTCTTCGCTGATTTCTGTTTTTTGAGGATACTGGGTTTGAAACCCAGTATCCTCTTTGACTTCCTCTTCTCCCCTCTTTTCTAAAGAGGGGGCGGGGGAGATTATTCCCGCCTTTGCCATGAACACAAAATCCCCTCCATCGTGTCCAGAGTTCTTTATGGTGTTGTATTCCGGCACCTGGTCTGATTTTCCAGCCACCATCTCTTTTACACTTCCCCTTCCGTGAAACAATTCTTCTGCTGTGAATACATTCTTTTCTGTCTCTTTCAATGCCTTTAAGAATGCAGAGGCAAATACAGAATGGCCGCCGCCTCCGCTGTCTGCCACCGGCTCATTGCCTCCGCTTGCCATAAGCGTCCTTGATGGTTTTTCCATCATCTTTTTTATAAACTCATCTCTCTCGCCGCTCTTTGACAGGTCTCCTGATACCGCCCTTGTTAATGTGCCTGAGTAACAGCTATCGGATACTATTAAGATGTGTTTTGATGTTATCCTTTTTATGTTTGATGTTATGTCATCCGCTATTATCCAGTTTGTAGGATTATCTCTTTCTGCGTTTACAGGTATCCAGTATGACTTATCCGCTGTCTTGTCAAATTCCCCATGCCCTGCATAATAAATCAGAAGGTTGTCCTTTTCGCCAAGCCCTTTTCTTAAATCATTCATGCCGTTCAGTATGTCTTCTCTTGTAGCGTCTATGAGGAGTTTTGTTTTAAATCCATATCGCGTTCTTAATATCTCCTCTACTGCCTTTGCGTCTGCGATTGCGGTCTTTAATTTCGGAAGGTATTTGTAGTTGTTGCTGCCGATGATGAGGGCGTGGTATTTTGCATTGACTGATGCTGCGGCATCCGCACCTTTTTTGGGCTTTACGGTTACGCTTCTTTCTTCTGCTGAAGCGAGGCTGAAGCCTCGCACTACGATAGAGGCGGGCGCAGCCCACCCTACCATGAGAACAATTGCAAGAAACAGAAAAATGGATTTTGTTTTCATATTGTTGCCTCCACTATTGCGTATTATCGTAGGTTGGGTTAATGAAGCCAACCCAACCTACTCACTAAATACATCGTCAAAAATAAATCCGCATACAGAGCGTCAGAACAAAGCAGACCAAGGCGCGACGAAGGTGAGGAGTGAGGCGTAGTTTTACGCTACGCCGCAGCGACGAACCGAGGAGCAACGCAGGTATGCACAGTTATGACGCTCTGTATAAATACCTTTCCTTTTCGCTGAATATGCACCCGCAGTACTGCTGCCTGTAATGCCCCATATCCTTTGATTCTTTTATGCCCTCTTTCCAGCCGATACGGAAATCATCATAATAAAATGCCACGCCGTATTTATCTGCCAGACCCAATCCAATCTTTTTTATCTCATCGTGGTCTTGATATTTGCTGTATAAAAGCGAAGATGAAAAATAGTCAAACCTATTTTCTTTGGCAGCGATTGCAGTTGCTTCAAGTCTGGATGAGTAACAGTAGCCACAGCGCGCTCTTTTATTGTAACTCAAACCTTCAGGTTTGACATTCTCAAGGCTAAAGCCTTGAGTTACAGTTTCTGTCCTCAAAGTGTGTTTCAGAAATTCCTCAAGACCGTATTCATCCCTGTAAATCATCTTAATATCCATCTTGTCCGCAAGGATTTTTACAGCCTCAAGCCTTTTCTTATATTCTGTGTAAGGATGGATATTGGGATTGAAGAAAAATCCCCAGACATCCATTCCCTGATTAAGACCTTCAGGGACAGGCTTCCCGTCAAGGATTTTCTTCAGTGGATAGATTGCACACGGCCCGCAGCAGATGTGGACGAGTAGTTTCATAGACATAGATTATGTAGTTGCGGACATTTATGTCCGCCCAAATAGCCGACATACCTCCGACCTAAAGGTCGGAGGCTACGAGGTCGGCGACTACAAAAGATTGTTAAATCAACTTTTCCTGCTGATTATTTTGCCCCTCTCTATACACCCTCCCCAGATGCTCATACGCCGACTTTGTCGCAACCCTGCCTCTTGACGTCCTCTGGATAAAGCCTTCTTGTATTAGAAATGGCTCATACACATCTTCAAGCGCATCCTTTTCTTCGTGCAGGCTTGCTGAAAGGGATTCTATGCCGACCGGTCCTCCGCCGAATTTATCAATGATTGCCATCAAAATCTGCCTGTCCATCTTGTCAAAACCCTTTTTATCTATCTCAAGACATTTTAAAGCCTCATCAGCAACATCCTTTGTTATAATGCCGTCTGCCTTTACCTGCGCAAAATCCCTAACCCTTTTTAAAAGTCTGTTCGCTATCCTCGGCGTGCCTCTTGAACGCATTGCAATCTCAGCAGCCCCTCCTTGGTTTATCTCAATATTTAAAATCCCTGCTGACCTTGTAATGATTGTTTTAAGTTCTTGCGGAGAATAAAAATCCAGCCTTGAAATAATTCCAAATCTATCTCTTAACGGCGATGTCAAAAGCCCTGCCCTTGTTGTAGCGCCAATGAGCGTAAACTTTGGTATGTCAAGTTTAACGCTCCTCGCAGACGGCCCCTGACCTATAATTATGTCTATGTGATAATCCTCCATTGCAGGATAGAGGATTTCTTCTACAACACTGGATAATCTATGAATTTCGTCAATGAAAAGCACATCGTGCTCTTCAAGGTTTGTGAGTATTGCAGCCAAATCACCGGCCCTTTCTATGACAGGGCCTGATGTTGCCTTTATGTGGACATTTAGTTCATTGGATATGATGTATGCGAGGGTTGTCTTGCCGAGACCCGGGGGGCCATAGAATAGAACATGGTCAAGCGCCTCGTTTCTGCCTTTTGCAGCATCAATAAAAACCTTTAGGTTTTCCTTTGTTGCACTCTGGCCTACATAGTCATTTAAAAATTTAGGTCTCAGGGTAGCATCAAAGACCTTTTCATCCTCTAATACAATTGGTGTTATTTCTCTATCATCCATTTGCAAGCGCCTTCAGTGTTTCTTTTAATAGGACATCAAATGCAGCGTCAGCATTTTTTGCCTTAACCTTTTCTACCGCCCTTTCTGCTAACTGAGATTTATACCCGAGATTTAAAAGCGCAGATAATATGTCTTTATACATCTCATCCCTGCCGTCGCCTTTAACCTTGTGGTGCGCATCCCCTGCTCTAATCAACATTGCGCCGGCCTTGTCTCTGAGTTCAATTACAAGCCTCTCTGCTGTTTTGCCGCCGATGCCGGGGATGGATTTTAATCTGGACATATCGCTGTTTGATAATGCGCCCGCAAGTTCATCCGCATCGCAGCCGGATAAAATATTTCTGGCAAGCCTTGGTCCAACACCTGAAACGCTTATGAGCAATTGAAATATCTCTTTTTCCCTGTTGGTCAAAAAACCATACAATTGAATCGCATCCTCTTTGAGATGGGTATAGGTATTGAGGCTTACATGCTCGTGGACATCAGGGAGTTTATAGTATGTTGAAAGGGGTATATGCACCTCATAGCCGACACCACTGACATCAACTATAACTGACTCAGGAGTTTTGTGTATTATTTTACCTTTTATATGGGCAATCACTGTCGCTCCGCTCCATTGTAAAATGTAAATTGCAAATTTTAAATTGTAAATCTATTTTCTTAATTTTAAAATTTTCAATTTACAATCTTCAATTTGCAATGCGACATTCGTAGAATGTCGACTGTGGTGTATATGACAAATCGCCGCTGCAAGCGCATCAGAGGCATCTGCCTTTGGAATCTTCGGCATCTTTAAAAGCGCCTTAACCATGTTCTGAACCTGCTCCTTTGTCGCATTTCCATAACCCACAACAGACTGCTTGATTTTTGCGGGGCTGTATTCAAATAGCGGCAGCCTTGCCTTGCCGACGCACAGCATTGCAACGCCCCTTGCATGTCCCAGCATTATTGCGCTCTTTACATTTTTGGCAAAAAACACTTCTTCAATCGCCGCAGCGTCAGGCTGATAATCCCTGACAACAACATGAAGCAAATCAAATATTATATTGAGCCTTTCATGCAATGGAGTCTTTGAATCAGTGGAAATGCTCCCGTCGCAGACATGAACCAGTTTTCCCTTATCGCTGTCTATTACGCCGTAACCTGTTATAATACTGCCCGGGTCAATGCCAAGTATCCGCATATAATTTGCCTCTGCTTGTCCCGTTATTTATTTAAACGGGATAAGCCGTTTATACCATATTTAACCTTTCAAATGCACTCTTAAATTTTTAGCGTATTTTTCAGCACAACCTTGTTATACACAGCGCTAATGGATTTAAAAAGTGAATAAAAAAAGGCACGATTTTATTCGTGCCTTTTTTATTTGGTGGAACTTTAAAACTTCACCATTTAAAATTTCATAAGGGAAAACACAGGATGCGGTTCAAGTTTTTTTCTGCCGTTTAATGCCTCAATCTCGCCGATAAATGCGCATTCAATTATATTCCCGCCCATCTTTTTCACAAGTCCGACAACTGCTGCTGCAGTGCCGCCTGTTGCAAGCACATCATCTGCAATAAGTATTTTATGTCCGTGGCTTATCGCATCCTGATGGATTTCAAGGCTGTCTTTTCCATACTCAAGTTCATATGTTGCCTTGTATGTTTTGTGCGGCAGTTTGCCCGGCTTTCTTACAATTACAATACCTGCGCCAAGTTTGTAGGCAAGCGCAGCGCCGACAACAAAACCCCTTGCCTCGATGCCTACAACAAGGTCTATCCCCTTGCCCACATAACGGTGGCTCATCAGATCAACCATCCTCTGAAATGAAACAGCATCCTTTAGAAGCGTTGTGATGTCCTTGAATACTATGCCCTTCTTTGGAAAATCAGGCACATCTCTTATTATCTTTTTTAATTTCTGCGGCATAAAACCCCTCCTCTTGAAAGAAAATGATTACACAGATTACAAGATAGATTACACCGATTAAAACACATCTGCGTTTTTAAATCTGTGTAATCGCATTTCAAAATCTGCGTAATCATATCATTTCCTCTTTTATTTGATTATATTATGTCATCTAGTATAATATTTTTTTTCTTTATAATCCGTTTTAATTTTTCCATTGCCTTTGACTCTATCTGCCTTATGCGCTCTCTTGTAACGCCAAACCTTTTGCCGATTAACTCCAATGTCTCCGGTTCTTTCTCTTCAAGACCGAAACGCAGGGTTATTATGGAACGTTCTGCTTGTTCAAGCGCTCCAAGCCATTCCTTAATAAGTTCTAACCTTTTTGCCTTTTCAATCATTTCAAAAGGAGAGGTGATATTCCTGTCTTCCAGAACATCAAGCAGGGTTTGGTCTGAATCTTCTCCGTATATGCCCTGCGAATCTAATGAAAATGTTTTTTTAGCAATGAGCATGAGTTTTCTAACATGCCTGCCGGATGTTGCCATATTATCAGATATCTCGCTAATGGAAGGCTCTCTATTCAGTTTCTTTGACAAATCACGGCTGGTTTTGAGCATCCTTGTTATATGGGTTGAAACATGGATTGGCAGTCTGACTGTATTTGACTGGTTTAAGATTGCCCTTTCCACTGCCTGTCTTATCCAGTATGTTGCATATGTTGAAAATTTGCACCCTTTTCTGCTGTCAAATTTTCCTACAGCCTTTATAAGTCCGATGTTTCCTTCTTCTATTAAATCCTGAAATGGAAGTCCTCTGTTTAAATATCTTTTGGCAATGTTTATTACAAGACGAAGATTTGCCTCTATCATCCTTTCCCGCGCAGCCTTATCCCCGCGTTTTACCTTTTTTGCAAGACTAATCTCTTCATCATGGGAAAGAAGATGATGTTTTTTTACATCATTAAAATATGCCTTTAAACTATCGCTTAAAAAGTTTGCATCTTTATCTGCGCTGCTTCTTAAATCTTCTTCCCTATATCCTTCCTCAATAAATTCATCTTTTTTTTGACGCATATAAGCACCAATTGATATTTTAGAGGAAAATGGTAAAAAATCATCAGGTGCTAAATGTTATAATAATCCAGAAATTATGGCAAGAAGAAAAGCGGGTTTCTCGGCTTTGTGTCTTTTCTTATCTCAAAGTGCAAATGATAGCCTGTTGAATTTCCGCTGTTCCCGACTTTAGCAATTAGTTCGCCTTTTTTTACATTCTTCCCAACATTAGCAAGGTTTTCCTTATTGTGTCCGTATATGGTTACAAATTTCTCCTTGTGCTGGATTATTATGATATTTCCGTATCCCCTCATGCCGTCGCCATTGTAAATAACCTCGCCGTCATCTGCTGCAACAACATCTGTGCCTGAAAGCGCTGATATGTCTATCCCATCGTGTTTTTGACCATTTCTTATGCCAAAGCCTGATGTAACCTCGCCCTTCACAGGCCAGATAAATCTGCCTTTTTCAAATATTATCTTGCCTTCTGTCTCTTCTTTATTTTTTTCCTGACCCTTGACCCATGACCCCTGACCCTTCGGAACATACGGCTTAACCTCCAAAACCCTTTCTGCGCCGGGTATAAAGATTTTCTGCCCAGCCTCTACCTGCCTTGTGTCGGTTATATTTGCAAGTAAAAACTTGAAACTTGAGACTTGAAACTTTTTTTATTCATAGCATCAATTTTACAACAACAAAACCAAGTATCAAAAGGACAGTAAATACTACTGTCAAGAGGTTAAAGTATTTATCAATAAACTTCTTTATGCTCTCGCCGTAGTGGTGTATCAGCCATGCAACTATGTAAAACCTTGCAGACCTTCCTACTATAGATGCAAGTGTAAATGTGAATATATTAAGTTGAAATGCGCCTGCTGTTATTGTGATTAACTTATATGGGATTGGTGTAAATGCGGCAATAAAGACAATGAGTGCATTATTCTCTTCATATGATTTTTTAATCATCTCATACTTATCCATCAAGCCATAAAATTCTATAATTGGAAGCCCGATTATGTCCATTAACTGATACCCGATGAAATAGCCAAACAGCCCGCCAAACACTGAACCAATGGAACATATGAGGGCAAATCTAAAAGATTTTAAAGGGAGTGATATTGCAAGGGCAATAAGCAAAACATCAGGCGGTATAGGAAAAAATGACGACTCTGTAAATGCAAGGATAAAAAGCGCCCATGTGCCATAGGGGGTATGCGCCCAGTGAAGCACCCAGTCATAAAGCCTTCTTATAATATTTCTCTTTCCTCTTCCGTCCATCCGTACCTCCCAACAAGTTTAACAAATCTGCATCCGCACAAATCAGATTTTATTATACCTTCCTTTGTCTTTATAATTTTTGTAAGCACCTGAGAAAACAAATCGCCAATAGGAATTACAAGCCTCCCGCCTATTTTTAATTGTTCTATATATGGAGGAGGGATGTCAGGCGATGCAGCAGTTACGAGTATTGCATCAAACGGCGATTCATCCTTCCATCCCACTGTTCCATCGTAAACCCTTACAACCACATTTGAACAATGAAGTTCCGCTCAATTGAAAAGACCTTTTCCGCAAGTTTAGAAAGGACTGCTGTCTGATACCCTGAACCTGTGCCGATTTCAAGCACCCTTTCATCACCCTTGAGTTCAAGAGCCTCAGTCATTAGCGCTACGATATACGGCTGAGAGATTGTCTGCTTCTCGCCGATTGGAAGCGGATAGTCGCTGTATGCCTGCTCCCACAATGCCTTTTCAACAAAAAGATGGCGGGGAACTGACTGCATAACGTCCAAGACCCTCTTGTCAGCAATGCCCCTTGGGATTAGCTGTGTCTCAACCATCCTCTTGCGGGATTTTACAAAATTGTCGCGGTTTGAAAACATAATAAAATAGGCTATAGGCTATGGGCAATGAGTTATAAGTTTTCCTATTTCCTATTGCCCTATTTATTGCCTTTCTAATACAAACGGATTAAACAAGTTAACAGATACAAACGCAAGAAATGGTTTTAGACAAGGCGGACGACGAGGAAAACCGCAGGCATACTATTGTAGTATGTTGAGGATTTTCCGAGGAGTCCAACGCAGTATAAAGACATTTCTTGCGTTTGTATTATATCTTCCACTCATGTATCTCTTTGAATGCAGCATAGTTTGTCAAATCAAGGTGTATCGGCGTTATTGATATATGCCCATTTGCAATTGCCTCAAAATCTGTATCCTTGCCGCCTGTCCACTTCATATTATCTCCGCCGATCCAATAATATTTTTTTCCCCTTGGGTCAATCTTCTCAACAATCGCGTCTCCGTAAATCCTTTTGCCAAGTTTTGTTATTTTATATATTTTTATCTCTTTACCTTTTGCATTCCTGAATTTAAACCCTTCAGGACAAGCAGGGACATTAACATTTAAAAGCGTGTCCTTTGGAAGACCATTTTTTAAAACATACCTTGCAAGCCTTGCAGCAAACCTTGCAGCCTGTTTAAAATCAAAATCATCCCTTGAAACAAGCGACATTGCAATAGACGGGATGCCCATAAGAGTCCCTTCCATTGCAGCAGATACTGTGCCGGAATATGTAACATCATCTCCTAGATTTCCGCCTTTGTTTATGCCCGAGACAACAATGTCAGGTCTTTTTGGAAGGATGCCGCCCAGTATACCATTGACAGCAAGGTTTATGCAGTCTGTGGGCGTGCCGTCAACTGCATATATATTGTGGCTAATCTTTGTAACCCGCAAAGGTCTATGCAGCGTAAGTGAATGGCTTGCAGCGCTCCGCTCTCTGTCAGGCGCAACGACAAATACATCTCCCAATTTCTTTAAAGCCTTTGCAAGGCTCAATATGCCTTCGGAATGAACACCATCATCATTTGATACTAATATTATTTTATTCAATTGCTGCCTCTTAAAAATTTAAAAGCCCTATTATTGGTAGGGCTTCATGCTGTCTGTATTCTAACAGGATGTGTAAAAAAATACACGCATTGCAGTCATTGCTAGCAAAGCGAAGCAATCTCAAAGTGATTGCTTCGGGACTAAAGTCCCTCGCAATGACACCTTTCATTGCTGTATGTTTTTTTGGTCGGGGCGAGCCGATTCGAACGGCCGACCTCTCACACCCCAAGCGAGTGCGCTAAACCAGACTGCGCTACGCCCCGATAACTACCAACTCATCCTTAATAGACTTCAGTGTCCTCAAATATCCATCGTCTTTTTTTTCTGCAAGCGCAAATGCCATCTGCCTGTCCTTCATCTCTTTGACTATCTCTCTAATCTTTTTCTTAGCGCCGTCAAGCGTATATCTTTCCTTATGCAGAAGCCTCTTTATCTCAAGTATGAGTTCTACATCACTTCTCTTATAGACCCTCTGGTTTGCAACAGATTTCTGCGGCTTTATGATTTTAAATTCTGATTCCCAATATCGGAGGACATAAGGCTGCACCCTGGTTATCTTGCTAACCTCACCGATCCTGAAATACATCTTGTCTGGAATCTGGATTTCCATTTCAAAACCTATTTACGGTTCATAATATCTCTTAATATATGGCTGGATTTGAATGACAAAACCTTTCTTGCCGTAATTGTCATGTCTTGGCCGGTCTTGGGATTTCTGCCCCTCCGCGGCCTTTTTTGCTTCACTGTAAATGTGCCGAAACTTGAGAGTTTTACCTCTTCCCCCTTTGCAAGCGTGTGTTTTATTGTTTCAAAAACAAGTTCAACAACATCGCTGACATCCTTTTTTAAAAGACCAACCTTGTCAAAGATATTTTCTACTATATCCGCCTTAGTCATACAGACCTCCTTAATTTTGACTTTTGCGTTTTGATTTTTGAATTTTCAATTATATCCCTCTTATTTCCGCGCCAATTTTTTTCATGAGTTTATCTATGACATCATTATGTATTGTGTTCACATCATCGTCTGTCAATGTTCTTTCATCTGACCTATATATCAAACGCAGCGCAACACTTTTCTTCCCTTCTGGGATATTTTTGCCATAGTATACATCAAATACCTTAACATCTTCAACAAGTTTAATATCCATTGAAATTATCGCGTCAGCCAATTCTCTAAAAGAAACCTTATTATCAATGATAAGGGCTATATCCCTTACAATAGACGGATAACAAGGAATCTGCTTGAATGTCTTTTGTCCTTGCCCCAAATTATCAAATAAACCTGCAATCTTATCAATATAAAGTTCAAAGACATAGGCAGGCTGTTTTAAATCAAGTTTATCCGCAACTGATGGATGTATCTCTCCAAAAATGCCGATATTGATTTTATTTACAGCAATACTGCATGCCCTTCCGGGATGGAGATATGATATATCTTTTTTTGGCTCAAATGCAAAATCTTTTATATCTATTATTCCTAATATATTTTCCATTATGCCTTTCATGTCAAAAAAGTCAACATAGTCTTTGCCCCAAATCAATCCTTGTTCAGACATCCTCAAGCCTGATATAAGTCCTGAAACAAAGGTTTTCTCCTCTGGAATATTATCTTTTTGATTAAATACAGGGCCTGTTTCAAAGAGCCGTAAATCCAAATTCTTATGATTTATATTATATTTAAGATTTGAAAGAAGCCCGGGTATAAGGCTTTTTCTCATTACAGACTGCTCTTCTGAAAGAGGATTTAATAATTTTATGGTAGGAGAGGCATCCTGCCTGTCATCAAGAATGCCAGAAAGTTCATGTGAAATAAAACTGTAATTTATACTCTCAAAAAAACCATTATTAACCAAAAATCCCTTGATTTTATCTATAACAATCTCTTTGTCTGCTTTTATTATTGATGACAGTTCTGCCTTTGGAATGGTTAGCGGTATATTATCATAGCCGTTCATCCTTGCAATCTCTTCAATCAAATCTGTTTCTATTTTCATATCAACTCTGAAACATGGCGGAACAACTGTGCCTGTAGGTTTGTCAAAAGAAAAACCCAATCTTGCAAGGCATATCTCAATATCTTTTTCCTCCAGATTTGTCCCAAGTATTTCATTTACTTTTTTTGAACGGAATTTTATGTTTAATGGTTTATGAGGCTTTGGATATTCATCAATAAAACCTTTTGCAGCCTTTCCATCTGCAAGAATTGATATAAGTTCTGCCGCCCTATTGAGCGCCTTTGGAACGCCGTCTATGTCAATCCCTCTTTCAAATCTGTATGACGACTCTGTTGAAAGCCCTATCGCCTTTGATGTCTTTCTAATATTTGCAGGTTCAAAATATGCGCTCTCTAAAAGTATGTTTTTCGTATTGGACGCAACCTCTGAACCTTCTCCACCCATTATACCTCCTAATGCAACAGGTGTTTTTGAATCAGCAATAACCAAAACTCCTTCATCCAATGCCATTTTAACGCTGTCAAGGGTTGTAATGCCCTCGCCTTTTTTTGATTTTCTGACAACTATTTTTTTATCTGCAATCTTATCGTAATCAAAGGCATGGAGCGGCTGTCCATATTCAAGCATCACATAATTTGTAATATCAACAATATTATTTATTGGCCTTATGCCGAGCGAAGTCAGCCTTTTTTTGAGCCAGTCCGGCGATTCTTTGACTGTAACATCCTCAATCACCCTTGCAGTGTATCTATGGCAGAGTTCAGGCTCATCTATTTCAACACTTATAAGGTCTTTTATCGGTTTGTCTATCTCTTGCAACCCCTGCTTACTGCTTGCAGGGGCAGGCTTGCTGCTTACTGCTTGCAGGGGCAAGATTGAAACTTGCATCTGTTTATTGAGCGCTGCTGCAGCCTCTCTTGCTATGCCGATAATGCTCAAGCAGTCAGGCCTGTTTGGCGTTACATTTACATCAAGTATAAAATCCTTTATGCCAAGCGCCTTGGTTATATCTTCGCCAAGTGTTAAATCTTTTTGCAGAATCATTATGCCCTCTGATGTGTCTTTTAGCCCAAGTTCCACCTCTGAACACATCATGCCCTCTGATGTTACACCCCGTATCTTTGTCTTTTCTATCTTAATGCCTTTCGGTAAAGTTGCGCCCGGTAATGCAAGCGCGACAAAATCGCCTGCATTCATATTATTTGCGCCGCAGACTATCTCATGGACGCCTTTGTCTGTCTTAACCTTGCAAAACGACAGCCTGTCAGCATTTGGGTGTTTTTCTTTAGAGATTATTTCAGCGACAACAACACCTTTTATGTCCTTGCCAAGTTCTTCAATTGACTCAACCTCCAACCCAATCATTGTGAGTTTATCAGCAAGTTCATGCGGCGAGACATCAATATCAACATATTCTTTTAGCCAATTGTAAGTTATCTTCATAGTCAGTGATTAGTGTCAGTGATTAGTGTCAGTATCAGTTTTAATGTTTTTGTTTTTTACTGACACTAACACTGTAAACTGACACTGAACTAAAACTGCCTCAAAAACCTCACATCATTTTCAAAAAAGAGCCTTATCACGGCTTTGAATACATTTGGATGTATCATGCCTGCGCCTAGTATCTCCAGCCAGCCGCTCATCTTGCACACACGGCAGCCTTTGCCTTTGCACATAACGCACTGTATATCAACCTCGGCGCTCGGCTCTGTAAACGGGAAAAAACTCGGCCTGAATCTTAGGTTCAAGTCTTTAGAAAAAATCTTGTGCAGAAAAACTGTAAGCACGCCCTTTAAATCTCCAAATGTAATGCCTTCGTCAACCATGAAGCCTTCAACCTGATGAAACATCGGCGTGTGCGTTATATCAGAATCTTTGCGATAGACAGTCCCGGGCGCAATCACCCTTAAAGGAGGCTTTAGTTTTTCCATAACCCTGATTTGAACAGGAGATGTGTGGGTGCGGAGAAGCAGGTCATTACTAACATAAAATGTATCCTGCATATCCCGCGCGGGGTGGTCTTTTGGAATGTTCAGCGCCTCAAAATTATAATAATCCGTTTCAATCTCAGGTCCCTCGGCAATTGTAAAACCCATTTCAAGAAATATCTCTTTTATTTCATCCATTATCTGCGTAATCGGATGATAGTGTCCCAAAGGCAGATGTCTTCCCGGAAGCGATACATCAACACCCTCCTGCATAAGTTTTGCGGATTTTTCCTCGTCAAACATCTTGCTTAAAAGGAGTTCTACCCTCTGTTCAAGATTGGTTTTTATTTTGTTTGCAAGGTCGCCTATGATTGGTCGTTCTTCTGGAGGGAGTTTGCTTACATCTCTGATAAGCAATGCCAACTCGCCTTTTCTGCCAAGGTATTTTGTTTTTATCTCAAGGATTTTTTCTTTACCCTTGGCAGATGTGAGTTCATTTAAAACTGACTCTTCAAGTTTTTTCAGCGCATCTTTCATGCATATTTTTTTAAAAGTCTAAATTTATACGGCAAAGCAAAAAGTTCCAGATGCAAGGCGGTTGTAGTTTGCCGATTTATCGGCGCTTGTAACTCAAACCTTCAGGTTTGAGTTTTTCAAGGCTAAAGCCTTGAGTTACAATGCGCCCAATAAATTGGGCAACTACAAAGTATGTTGAGCGCAGAAGCCGCAGCGACAACGCAGGGGGCACCCATGACAAAGTCATGGGTCTGGACTTTTTGAGAAGCCGTTTTTCATGCAGCAAGATTTGTCTTTGCTATGGATGCAATCTGAGAGAATGCCTTGGGATCGTTTACAGCAATTTCAGCGAGAACCTTTCTGTCAAGTTCAATGTTTGCCTTTTTTAAGCCGCATATAAACTTGCTGTAAGAAATATCATTTAATCTTGCAGCGGCATTTATCCTTGCTGTCCAGAGGTTTCTAAATTCCCTCTTCTTTGCCTTTCTATCCCTGTAGGCATAAGCCATTGCCCTGTCAACTGCCTCAATGGCAATCTTGTACAGCCTTCCCCTTGCGCCGCGTTTGCCCTTTGCAAGAGACAGCACCTTTCTCCTTTTTTTCTTTGCGTGAACAGCCCTTTTTACCCTTGGCATATGTGAATCCCCCTTAATTAAATTTCAAATCTCAAATTTCAAATTATCTGTTAGGCAGCAATCTTTCTATCTGCTTTTGATTTGTCTTATCCACATAACCTGCCTTTCTCAAACTCCTTTTATTGCTGGATGTCTTTGAGGTTAAGATGTGCCTCAAAAAAGCCTTTTTCCTTTTAATCTTTCCTGTTGCTGTTACCTTGAAACGTTTTGCAGCGCCCCTGTTTGTTTTAATCTTTGGCATAAATAATTCTCCTTAATTTTAAATTTTTTAACTCAGTTAATACTGAAAAATATTCTTATAGTAAGTTCACGCTCAAAAATGTTCCAGATGCAAGGCGGAGCAAGGCTTCAAGCGAGGCATACTTTTTAGTATGTTGAGCGAAGAAGCCGCAGCGACAACGCAGCAGATGGACATTTTTCAGCGCGAACTATTTTGCTATCGGTGAAATCACCATTGTCATGCTCTTGCCTTCAAGTTTTGGCTGCTGCTCTATAACCCCCACATCCTTTATCTCTTCTTTCACCCTTTCAAGCATATCCCTGCCAAGTTGTGTATGGGTGATTTCTCTGCCCTTAAAAACAACATTTACCTTTGCCTTATTACCCTCTTCCAGAAATCGTTTTATATGTTTAATCTTAAAATCAAAGTCATGAATGCCTGTCTTTGGCGTCATTTTAACTTCTTTTAAATGGATTACAGTTTGTTTTTTCTTGGCATCATGCGCCTTTTTGCTTACCTGATATTTATACTTGCCATAGTCCATTATGCGGCATACCGGCGGGTCTGCATTCGGCGAAACCTCAACAAGGTCAAAACCCTTTTGTTCCGCTATATTAACCGCCTCTCTAACAGATAATATGCCTAGCATCTGGCCGTCAGAATCAATTACCCTGATTTTTGGCGCCCTTATTCCCAGATTAATATTAATCCTTGGTTCCTTTATAAAATCACCTCCTGTTTGAAATACAATGTTGAATTTTTAATTTTGAATTCTTAATTAAACATTAAACATTAAGCATTAAATATTTTTATTTTTTTTTCAATCCCAATTGCAGGCATTGCGCCTATGTCTTTAATCCTTGTCCTCGGCGCAACAGTATTGTTTTCAACCTCTTTATCGCCTACAACCAGCATAAATGGAATCTTCTTTAATTCCGCCTCTCTTATCTTTAAGCCGAGTTTTTCATTCCTTAGATCAATTTCAGTCCTGATGCCATCAAGCATCAATCTATCATAAACCTTTTTTGCATAATCTACGCTTTTATCCGTAATAGATAACACAACTGCCTGTGTCGGCGCAAGCCATAAAGGAAATTCGCCTGCATAATGCTCAATCAAACATCCGAAAAACCTTTCAAGAGAACCCATCAAAGCCCTGTGTATCATTATCGGCTGATGCGGGTTATCGTCCTGCCCCCTGTATGCTACATTAAACCTGTCTGGCAGATTAAAGTCAACCTGAATTGTTGAACACTGCCATGCCCTGCCAATGGTATCCTTGATTTTTATATCTATCTTTGGCCCATAAAAAACACCTTCGCCTGCATCAATCTGAAATTTAAGCCCTGCATTTTCAAGCGCAGTCTTTAATGCGCTTTCTGCCTTTTGCCAATTATCCAAACTGCCAACATATTTTTCAGGCCTTGTTGAAAGATAAATATCAAATTCATTAAACCCGAATGATTTTAATATATAAATTGTAAAATTGAGGACACTTCCAATCTCTTGTTCCAACTGGTCGGGTCTGCAAAATATATGCGCGTCATCCTGAGTAAAACCCCTAACCCTCAAAAGCCCGTGTAGCACACCTGACCTCTCAAACCTGTAAACAGTTCCGAGTTCAGCATATCTGATTGGAAAATCCCTGTAACTCCTCAAATGGCTGTTGTATATCTGTATGTGAAACGGACAGTTCATGGGCTTAACAATAAAGCCCTGTCCCTCAACATCCATTGGAGAATAAAGATTATCCTTATAAAATTCCCAATGCCCGCTTGTCTTCCACAAATCAACCCTTGCGATATGGGGGGTATATATAATCTGATAACCGTTTTTGTAATGCTCTTTTTTCCAGAAGTCCTCTATAATGCCCCTTATGACTGCGCCCTTTGGATGCCATAACACAAGCCCGGCGCCAATGTCGTCGTTTATGCTGAATAAATCAAGTTCCTTGCCGAGTTTTCTGTGGTCTCTTTTCTTTGCCTCTTCAATTCTGTTTAAATATTCATCAAGTTCCTTTTTTGTTGGAAATGCTGTGCCGTAAATCCTCTGGAGCATCTTATTTTTCTCATTTCCGCGCCAGTATGCGCCTGCAATACTTAATAATTTGAATGCCTTTACCCATCCTGTTGACGGCAGATGAGGCCCCCTGCACAAATCAACAAAATTGTCATGCTTGTATAAACTTACCTTTTCATCAGGGATTTCTTTTATAAGTTCTATCTTGTAAGTCTCGCCTTGTTTTTCAAAAAATCTAATTGCATCTTCCTTATTCATCTCCTCTCTTATAAAAGGTTTATCATCCTTTATAATCTCCAGCATCCTCTTTTCTATGTTTTCTAAATCAATCGGCGTAAACGGATGAGGCAAATCAAAATCATAGTAAAAGCCGTCCTCAATGGACGGCCCGATTGTAATCTTTGCATCCTTGAAGAGTTCCTTTACAGCCTGCGCCATTATATGCGATGTTGAATGGCGGTATATTTCAAGACCTTCTTTTGAATTGAGCGCATATTCCTTTTCCTTGCCATCTGGAAGCATTATTTTTATTAAATTACTCATATTGATAAAATAACAAAAGGCATCAACCCTCTTTTCGGTAGCCGCAGGCTTTAGCCTGCGAAATCACGCAACCTAAAGGTTGCGGCTACAAATAATTCAGGGCTGATACCTTTTTTAAATTTTAAAACATTTTTCTCCGTTCAATTTAATGGTAGGCACGGGCGGTCTCGAACCGCCGACCCCTACCGTGTCAAGGTAGTGCTCCACCCCTGAGCTACGTGCCTAAAAAATCTTTATTTTTAATATGTTGGTGAATTTTATATACATTATATATGCCTGTCAAGAAAATATTTGAAATGCCCGAGATTTTAAAAATAAAGTTGCCATCCATATAATTGGCTGGTAAACTTATTTTACAAAGTAAACCTGCGGAGTTTTTATGTCCCAAATAACCCTTTCAAAAAATGCCGCCGTTGTCCTTGAAAAACGGTATCTTGCCAAAGATGAAAACAACAGAATAAAAGAAACACCTGAAGATTTGTTTAGACGAGTTGCAAAAAACATTGCATCAGCAGAAAACCTTTATAAATCAGCCGTAAATACAAAAAAACTTGAAAATGATTTTTTTGAAATCATGGCAAACCTTGAATTCCTTCCTAATTCGCCAACCCTCATGAACGCAGGCAGAAGACTCCAGCAGTTGTCCGCATGTTTTGTCCTGCCAATTGATGATTCACTTGATTCAATATTTGACGCTGTTAAAGAGACTGCAATAATACACCAGAGCGGAGGAGGGACAGGATTTTCATTTTCTAGATTAAGACCAAAGGATGATATTGTCAAATCAACAGGCGGGTTTGCAAGCGGCCCTGTTTCTTTTATGCGCGTATTCAATATGGCAACAGAGGTGATAAAACAGGGCGGCACAAGAAGGGGCGCGAACATGGGCATACTAAAGATAGACCATCCTGATATTCAGGAATTTATAACAGTAAAAGACAACCCAAGCGAGTTCACAAACTTTAATCTTTCTGTGGCAGTAACAGATACATTTATGGATGCGCTTGAAAAAGATGCGGATTATCCTTTGATAAATCCGAGGACAAAAGAGATAGTCTCATATAAAAAAACTAAAGAGATTTTTGATTTAATAGCGTTCTCTGCATGGAAAGGCGGCGAACCGGGTGTTGTGTTCATGGACAGGATAAATAAGGCAAACCCAACACCGCATATATACGAGATTGAGGCAACAAACCCATGTGGAGAGCAGCCGCTTTTGCCATATGAGTCCTGCAATCTTGGGAGTATAAATATGGCAAGGATGATAAAGAAAGGGGCAAGGGGTCAAGGGGTCAAGGGGTCAGGTGATAAAGAAATCAATCCCTTGAACCCTA
>JACRNI010000022.1 GCA_016234925.1 Deltaproteobacteria bacterium
AAAAGGAGGTATTAAAATGAAGAGAATATTATTTATATTTGCAGCCGCAGTTTTTTTATCTGGTTTTACGGCGGCGCCAAGCTGGGCATTCAAGCCTGGACTGCCTGTTAAAGAGATAAGATTCCTGTTAGATGTGAGCAGCGTGGATTCTGCTGTCAAGAGAGGCGAGGCGCAGGTAATAAACAAGGTTGATGTCCAGACAAAGGGAGGCCAGTGGGCTGTAGGTCAGGCAAAAAAGATTGGCGTAAATCTGTCGGGCAAGACAGTTGTTTATGATATAACCGCTGTTGAGTCTACCCAGGATATTGCCGGCGTTGAATTTCCTGTATGGGCATTTGTGCCGAGCAATAAAGTAAAAGGCGATAAGGTAGTGGGCTTTAAAAATCCCCACGGCCCTGTCCCGGGTCCAACCATCATTGCAGATGAAGGGGATATTGTAAGGGTTATCTTAAGGAACAAGAGCAAGAATAATCATACCATCCATATACATGGGCCAACTGTTATTGCATATGACCATGATGGGACGCAGGGTGTGGCTCAGACGCCGGTAAAGATGGACCAGGAGTTCACTTATGAGTTTGTGGCATCTCCGGTCGGCACACATCTCTATCACTGCCATGTGAATGCCAATGAGCATATGGATATGGGGCTTTACGGCGCTATTATCATCCACAGCAAGAATGATGACAAGGTTGACCAGGATTTGCTTGTTATTCTGGATGAGTGGGATTCCAAGTTCTCAAAGGAAGAGGGATTTAAGCCAACTAGCGCTGAGCAGAAGCAAAGCGCAGAGGTGGGTCATCCAAGAAACCTTGCCCATTATAACTTCTTTACCATCAATGGCAATGCTTGGACAGATGAATATCCGAATGTCATTGCGGCACAGCAGGGGCAGAAGATAAGGACCAGGTTTATAAATATGGGCAGCTGGCCCCATAATATCCACCTCCACGGACACACCCTTACACAGGTAACTCAGGATGGAAGGCCAACACCTGGCAAGCCGCAATCCGATTCTGTAGTGGTCATTCCGGGTGAGAGAAAGGATTATATATTTGAGGCAAATCAGGATGGTCGTTGGGTATGGCACTGCCATATTGTTTCACATGCCACCAATGACGCCGTTTATCATGGAGGTCTCCTGATGGCGGTAGTCTCTCTGCATCCCAAAAAGGATGGTGTTGGGCTCTATGGCGGGGTTCTTGATGGCAGCGGCATTGACCTGGATGCATATCCTCTGGGCAAGCCTGTAAAGATAGGGGAAAAGCCCTTTGATGCCATCTCGTCTAAATAAAGAAAACAGAAGACAGAAGGGAGCAGAAAGCTAGAAACAGGTCTTTAGACCTGTTAGCAGGAGGGCAGCATGCCCTCCTGCTTTTTTAGAATATGAAATGGCCATCTCGTCTAAATAAAGAAAACAGAAGACAGAAGGGAGCAGAAAGGTAGAAACAGGTCTTTAGACCTGTTAGCAGGAGGGCAGCATGCCCTCCTGCTTTTTTAGAATATGAAATGCAAGGCATACTATGAAATTTTTGAAAAACTTATCATTCACTGTTTGTTCTTTACTGCTTACACTATTTTTCATACTTTCATCCCATGCCTCTGCCACAGAACTGCCGATAAGGGGTATAGCAAGAGGTGAATCTAATATTAAGGTCGGAGATAAGTCGCCGCTTATTACAGAGGAACTAAAAAAGGCAAATAGCGAAGCCAAGGTTATAGCCCTGATGTTAGGTTATCCAAGCCACTGCCCGTGGTGCGACAGGATGGACAGATACATCCGTGAGATTATGAAGGATACAAACAATTTTGACAATCGCGCTGTTTTTATTTTGACACAAACAGAACATGCAAAGATGATAGCGCCGCCGGATGAGGGGATAGAATTGAAAAGGGTATTTGGTGTTGAGGGCCAGCCGTGGCTTTTTATTATTGATAAACAGGGAATTGTTAGGTTTGTCTATAAGATATTTGTTTCAAGCGATGTGTTTAAAAGAAATGTAGAGGAACTTTTAGGGGAGGGTAAGGAATGATGAAGAAGACAATTACGAATTACGAATTACGAATTACGAATTTAAAATCTAAAATCGTAAATCTTAAATCTCAAATTCTTTTACTGCTTACTATCTACTGTCTATTGCCTACTGTTCTTTACGCAGCAGAGGAAATGTTAAAGACACAAAAGGTTAAAATTGGAGAGAATGCGCCTCTCACAGAGATGCTTAAAAAGATAAATGAAGAGAAAAAGGTAATTGTGCTTACGCTCCTCCCAAATCCGATGGGGTGCAGACGTTGTGATTCGCTTATAGACCTTCTTGAGAAGGAGACGGAAAAATATAAAGATAATTCCTCTTTTATTATGGCAGGCGGCCGGGATATATTGGGCGCGGATCAAGAGACTCTGGAATTAAAAAGACTCTACGGCTTTGTCACTATGGGCGATGCGTGGACATTTATTATAGATAGGGAAGGGGTATTGAGAAAGATACTTATAGGACTTTTTACCGGAGAGGAATTAGAAGGGATACTGGATAATATCATAGGGAGGAAGGAATGAAGAAGACAATTACGAATTACGAATTACGAATTACGAATTTAAATCTAAATTCTAAAATCTTTTTATTTTGTCTGCTGGTTACAGTTCACTGCTTGCTGCCTACAGTATCTTTTGCTGAAACAAGGGAATTCACCCTTACTGTTACCGATGGTAAGATTGAACTTAACGGGACAGAATTTATGGTCTGGAAATATAATGACATTTTTCCAGGCCCTGAAATCAGGGTAAAAGAAGGGGATATAGTAAAGGTTAAATTAATAAACAAGAGCAGCGCAAAACACGGGCTTTTCTTTCACGGGCTTCATGTCAATCCCAGGGTTAGTCTTCAGGAGCAAGAGATTATTGTTGACCCGGGATATGAATACACCTACGGAGAATTCACTGCAAAACCTGCAGGCACACATCTTTACCACTGCGGCTTTAATATGGCAGAGCATTTGACCAGAGGCATGTATGGGGCATTTATTGTTGAGGCAAAGGATGAACCGAAATATGATAAAGAGTTTGTCTATATCCTGAGCGACTGGAGCAGCAAGGCAGCAAAGGGAGAAGGACACCATGAGGCAGGGCATCCCATGTCAATAATGGATAATGACATCTTCACCATAAATGACAGGGTTGTTAAAGGGGATAACCCGGTTATGATTCAGGCAATGGCAGGTGAAAAGATTAAAATAAGACTTGCCAATATCGGGCATCTTCCGCACAAGATCAGGTATCCTGATGGATTTATCATTACCCACGAGGATGGGTATCCTGTTCCGGAACAAAGGAGGGATGTGGCATTAACTATTTTTCCGGGTAAAAGGCATGATGTAGTTATAACAGCAAAGGGAACTGGTAAGTATTTATTCTATCACAGTATCTTTTTACCAGAAAGCGCCAGGAGTCTTTTGGCAAAAGAGGCATCAACAGGACATCAATCTCACAATACCCATGAATCTCCCCGTAAATCTCAGGGGGTGCAGAATGTAACGGATGTCCCAATCATTATGCTGAATATAACTAAATAAGGAGATGATATGAAAGATTACACCGATTATAAAGGCGGATTACACAGATTAAAACAAATTTCTAATTTCTAAGTCCTAATTTCTAATAAAATACACTTGTCTGACGACAAGCAGGAATGCCAAAAAAAAATTGGGAATTTAGTCATTGAACATTTCATTAGGAATTAGACATTAGGATTTAGGAATTTTTCTACTGTGTAATCAATTTCTTTCATAGGAGACAGACCATGAGGATTTATTTGTTAGCAATACTTATTTTAATATTATCTCCTTTCCATTCCTACGCAGGTTTAAGGGGGATGCCTGAAGGCAAGTCAAGGGTAGAGGTTGGTGATAAAGCGCCTTTAGAAACCGCTGACCTTAAAAAGGCGCATGAAGATGGGAAGGTAATCCTTCTGATGTTCGGCAATCCAGACCACTGCATCTATTGTGAAAAGGTCTGGGCAAACATCAGGGATATATTGCCGCAATATGAAAAGGATGCTGCTGCATTTCTCAAGACCCATCGGGCATCCAAATTCTGGGGACCGGAAGATGAGGCAGTAAAATTAGGCGAAACATACGGTGTCATAGGAGAGCCGTGGCTTTTTATTATAGATAAAAAAGGTATAGTCAGGCATGTCTTTATGGGGTTTGCAGGTAAAACTGATATTGAAAAGGAATTAAAAAAAGCGCTTGAAAGATGATGTCCTGGCTACTATGTAACCCCCGATTTTAAATCCCAATAACAGCACTATTAAAACTTGTTTTAAAAATAGCCCAAAAATTTCTTGACAATATCGGATAAATAGGATAGTTATGGTCTTAAATATCTAAATAGGAGGTCTTTTAAATGGAAAGTGAAACCAAATACGACGACGCTGTTGTAAAAAAATTCACGATTATGGCGATTGTATGGGCCATAGTCGGGATGCTTGCAGGGGTTGTCGCTGCCTCGCAATTGGCGTTTCCAGCCTTGAACCTTGACATCCCATATATCACATTCGGGAGGTTAAGGCCGCTCCATACAAATGCCGTAATATTTGCATTCGGCGGCTGTGTGCTTTTTGCCGCAATCTACTATTCTGTCCAAAGGCTTTGCAGGGCAAGACTCTTCAGCGATTTTCTCTCAAACTTTACATTCTGGGGCTGGCAGATAATAATTGTCCTTGCCGCAGTTACGCTCCTCACAGGACACACGACCGGCAAGGAATACGCTGAACTTGAATGGCCAATAGACATCTTGATTGCTGTTGTATGGGTTGCGCTTGGGATAAACTTTTTTGGAACGCTCTATAAAAGGCAGGAAAGCCACATATATGTTGCGCTCTGGTTCTATATGGCTATGATTATAGCGGTCGCAGTCCTTCATATATTCAACAGCCTTGAACTGCCTGTTTCATGGCTGAAATCTTATTCAGTTTATGCAGGCGTTCAGGATGCAATGGTTCAATGGTGGTATGGACATAATGCAGTCGGATTTTTCCTGACAGCAGGTTTTTTAGGCATTATGTATTATTTCCTTCCAAAACAGGCGAAGATGCCGGTTTATAGTTACAGGCTTTCTATAGTCCATTTCTGGTCTTTAATATTCCTTTATATATGGGCAGGTCCTCATCATCTGCACTACACAGCGCTTCCTGACTGGACTCAGACGCTCGGCATGACATTTTCCCTAATGCTGATTGCGCCTTCATGGGGCGGGATGATAAACGGGATTATGACATTAAAAGGCGCATGGGACAAGTTAAGGACAGACCCGATATTAAAGTTTATGATAGTTGCTGTTTCGTTTTACGGCATGTCCACATTTGAAGGGCCAATGATGTCAATAAAAACCGTTAATGCGCTTTCACATTACACAGACTGGACAATAGGGCATGTTCACAGCGGAGCGCTTGGCTGGGTCGCCATGATAAGCATCGGCGCATTGTATTATATGCTGCCGCGTTTATGGAAGACTGAAATCTACAGCGTAAAACTTATCAATGCGCATTTCTGGATGTCAACTATAGGTGTTGTTATTTATATTACGGCAATGTGGATATCAGGGGTAATGCAGGGTCTTATGTGGCGCGCAGTCAATCCTGACGGCAGTCTCACATACACATTTGCGGAGACTGTCGCGGCAATGCATCCGTATTATGTCATAAGGCTTGTCGGCGGGCTTGTATTTCTCTCAGGCATGTTGTTGATGGCATATAATGCATTTATGACCGTCAGACAGGCAGGCAAGGAGGTGAATGTATGAGGCACGAGACATTGGAAAAAAACAGTCTTATAATGGCAATACTTGTTGCGGTTGTTATATCCATCGGCGGTCTTGTTGAAATAGTTCCGCTGTATTTTCTGCCAAGCACAATCCCTCATGTTGAAGGTGTAAAACCTTATACGCCGCTTCAACTTGAAGGAAGGGATATTTATATCAGAGAAGGCTGTTACAACTGTCACAGCCAGATGATAAGGCCGTTCAGGGCAGAAACAGAAAGGTATGGGCATTACTCGCTTGCAGCAGAATCAATGTATGACCACCCGTTTCAATGGGGTTCAAAAAGGACAGGCCCTGATCTGGCAAGGGTCGGCGGAAAATATCCTGACGCATGGCATATCCAGCATATGGAAGACCCCAAAAGCCTTGTGCCTGAGTCTGTTATGCCGAGGTATCCATGGCTTAAGAACACCTTGCTTGATACGAGTTTGACCCGAAAAAAGATGCAGGTAATGAAAAAATTGGGTGTTCCATATACTGATGAAGACATTGAAAAGGCAGATGAATCAGTAAAAGACAAGACTGAACTTGATGCCCTGATTGCATATCTTCAGGGTCTTGGCACAGCAGTGAAGAGGCCTAATATATGACAGACATGATATGGATAATTTCAAAACAATTTGCGCTTATATATTTTTTTATAATCTTTTGCGGCATTTTGATATGGGCATTTAGAAGAAAAAATAAAGACAGGTTTGAAGAGTGCCGGCACATGCCGCTTAAAGAAGAGTAGTTGCCCAATTTATTGGGCTGCAGCCGCCGACCTTCAGGTCGGCGGACAAAGCGGACATAAATGTCCGCAACTACATTTTTTAAAAACGCCGATAAATCCGCTAAACTACAAGTAACTAGGAGGGGTCTTATGTCTCAAGATATTGAAAAGCATGGTCATGCAATAGACGGGATTGAGGAGTATGACAATCCATTGCCGGGATGGTGGCTCTGGCTGTTTTATATAACAATCATATTCAGCATAATCTATTTGGTTTTATATCCCGGTTTTTGGCAGGGCATTCTTGGCTATTCATCTGTAAAAGAGTATGAAAGCGAACTGCAAACAGCAAAGACTATGTTTGCCAGTTCAAAACCTGCTGAAAGCGAAGGCAAAGGCGCAGGTGTAACAGCGCTTTTAGGAAACAAGTCTGCTATTGAAGAAGGTAAGGCAATATTCAACCAAAATTGCGCGGCATGTCATGGGCCTGATGCAAAAGGCAAGATTGGCCCAAACCTGACTGATAAGGAATGGATTTACGGAGGCACGGCTGATGCAATTGTCAATACAATTACAAACGGCACAGCAAAGGGTATGCCGCCGTGGAAGGCGCTCGGCTCTGAAAAGATAAATAAGGCTGCGGTGTATGTGCATAGTCTTGGAGGGGGAAGTTAAAGAAAGGCGATGGCGAGAGGCTAAAGGCAAAAGGTTAGAAAATTCTACAACCTTTGTTTCCATTATGCCTTTTGCCATCAGCCATTAGCCTATTTTCTTATGTCAAACCCTGCGACAAAAAAACAAGAGAAGATTTATGTGAAAGCCGTGAATGGCAAGTTCCGCACAATAAGGTGGCTCTTTCTCTGGACGCTTCTCGGCATATATTTTCTCCTTCCTTGGATAAAGGTTGACGGAAGGCAGGCGCTTCTATTTGATATACCTGCAAGAAAGTTTTATGTCTTCGGCATAATCATCTGGCCTCAGGATATATACATATTAGCCTTTATCCTCATACTCCTTGCAATAGGTTTATTCTTTTTTACAGCAATTGCAGGACGCTTATGGTGCGGTTATGGATGCCCTCAAACTGTTTTTACAGACCTTTTTCTTTGGATTGAAAGGATTTTTGAAGGCGACAGGCAAAATCAGATAAAACTTGATAAATCAAAATGGACTCTTGAAAAGGCTGCAAAAAAGACATGGAAGCACTTAGCATGGATAACAGCGTCGTTTTTGACTGCATTCACATTTGTTTCATATTTTGTGCCGCCCGGCATTCTTATTGAAAGGACTGTCAGCGCCGCGCTTACAAACGCAAACATATTCTGGCTTGCATTATTTACAATAACCACATACTGGGACTGCGGAGGTTTCAGGGAGCAGATGTGCATTTATGTCTGTCCATACGGCAGATTTCAGGGCGCAATGTTTGACCCGCAAACGCTTGTCATTGCATATGATAAAAGCCGCGGAGAACCAAGAGACATCTTCAGGCGCGGTGTTGAAAGAAAAGCAGGCAATTGCGTTGACTGCAGTATGTGCGTTCAGGCATGCCCGACAGGCATAGATATAAGGAACGGCTTGCAGATAGAGTGCATTGCATGCGCCCAGTGCATTGATACGTGCAACAGTGTGATGAAAAAGATTGGCTTTTCTCAAGGGCTTATCCGCTACGGCGCAATGGCTTCATTTGAAGGTCAGAAAATTAAAGTAATGAGGCCAAGGGTGATTGCTTACGCTGTTATACTTTTTTTTATGGCATCAGGGATTGTGTATGATTTTGCCGGCAGAAAAACAATGGCGATTGACATAATAAGAAGCAGGACGTCGCTTTATAATATTATGCCGGACGGCAGGGTAAGCAATGTCTATACAATCAAGGCAATGAATATGGACACAAAAGAACATACCTATAAGATAATTGCAGATGGCTTAAATAATGCAGAGATTGTTATGGCCGGCAATCCCATCTTTGTAAAATCAGGCGAGGTATATACAGCGGATGTATATCTGATTACAGATAAAAAGACTTTAGACACCAAGATAATTAGATTTAATTTTATCTTGCAGGATATTGACAACCCAATGCTTATGGCAAAAAAGCAAAGCACATTTTTTACAGCGATGAATTGATATGAAGCAATCCAAAAAAAGTCCGTGGCCGTTTATAATCACTGCATTTTTCTCTGTAATCCTGATTGTCAATATCTATCTTGTGTATGCGGCGGCCAAGAGTTACGATGGATTGGTATTTGCAAATTACTATGAAAGAGGACTCAAATATAATGATGTTATACAGCAGGAAAAAAGGCAGAGAGAACTCGGCTGGAATTTGGATTTATCAGTTGGTCTTTCAGAGAAAAATAAGGTTTTAGCGCGGATATTCCTTACAGATAAAAACGAATTGCCTATTGACAGCGCAACTGCTAAACTTGAATTCATCCGTCCAACATCCGCTGGCAAAGACACGGTTATTGAACTTGATAATACAGGCAAAGGCGTTTATGCAGGCGAAGTTATTCTTCCGTCTTCAGGCAACTGGGATGTAAAGATTATGATTGCAAAGGGCGAGGATAGGTTTGAAGAAACAAAGAGGATTAGGATAGATGAGTGATAATAATAAAATCTGCTATCACTGCGGACAGGAGATACCATCAGGCAACGGGATTAAAAGCAGCATAAACAATAAAGACCTTGTATTCTGCTGCAATGGCTGCAAGGCAGTCTGCTCTTATATATATGATGCAGGCATGGGCGCATATTATGAAAAAAGGGATGTGATGCCCATTGCCCCTCCGGATGATATTGAGATTAAGGACTTCAATGCAAGTTTTGCAGATGACAGGGTTGTCAAAGGCCATGGGGATATAAAAGAGGCCTCTCTTATTGTGGACGGCATCCATTGCGCTGCGTGTGTGTGGCTCATTGAAAAGGCGCTTAAAAAGGCAAATGGCATTTTAGATGCAAGGGTCAATATGACTACAAACAGATTAAGCGTAAAATGGGATAAAAACATTGTAAGTCTTGGAGATATTGCAAAAAAGATTTTTTCAATCGGCTACAAGGCCCATCCGTATAATCCCCAAATGCTTGAGGCATCCATTAAAAATAAAAATAACGACCTCCTCTTCAGGATGGCATTTGCAGGTTTTGGCGCAGGCAATATAATGATGATAGCGGCTGCGCTTTATGCAGGTTATTTTTCAGGCATTGAGGAAGGGTATAAAAACTTATTTCATTGGACATGCCTTTTTCTTGCGACGCCTGTTGTTTTTTATTCAGGGTTTCCGTTTATCAAGGGCGCATACCGAGGCGTTGCAAACCGCGCAGTAAATATGGATTTGCCTATTACCATCGGCATCCTTGTTACATACATATATTCTTTTGTTGTTACAATCGCAGGCATCGGCGAGGTGTATTTTGATTCTGTAACAATGTTCATATTTTTTATTCTTATTGGAAGATATCTTGAATCAACATCAAGACAGAGGGCGTTTTCTGCGACAGAGAGGCTCATAAATCTCAGCGCAAGAAATGCAGTGGTAATACGCGATAACAAAAAAATCTCCGTGCCGATTCAGGATGTCAAGGTCAATGATTTGATAGAAATAAAGCCGGGGGATAAAATACCTGTGGACGGCGTTGTTATTGATGGAGGCGCTAATGTTGACGAGTCAATGCTTACAGGAGAATCAATGCCTGTTAAGAAATCCGCTGGGAGCAGTGTTACAGGCGCAACAATAAATATGGACGGCAATATCGTATTCAGGGCGACAAGGGTCGGCGATGATACTGTCCTGTCCCAGATTATCCGTCTGATTGAGGATGCAGGCTCAGCAAAGACCCGAATACAAAAATTGGCTGACAACATTGCAGGCTATTTTATTTTTGTAATTTTATTGACTGCGCTTGGCGCATATCTCTACTGGCAGCCTTACAGTCAAATACAGGCAATATTAACCGCAGTAACCATACTTATAATAACATGCCCGTGCGCGCTCGCCCTTGCAACGCCTGCAGCAGTAATTATTGGAACAGGTTATGCCGCAAAAAACGGGATGCTTTTTAAAAACGGAGATGTTATGGAGATTGCGGCAAAGGCATTACAGTTGGCATCCAATGGGGCCGCGCATATTGTGCTTGATAAGACAGGTGTGATTACGCAGGGCAAAATGGGCATTGACAGGGCAGTATCATTTTCAGATAAATTTTCTCCAGACGCAATAATTCAACTTGCCGCATCAGTGGAAAGATTTTCAGAACATCCTATTGCAAAGGCAATAAATGAAGAGGCAAAAAAGAAAAAGATTTCTGCTGTCCATGCTTATGATTTTATTGCCAATGCAGGGCAAGGCGTTTTTGCAAAGACTGATATTGGCGGGATAAGGATCGGCAGATTATCATTTGTGTCTGAAAAAGTAGACGCAGGGCACAAGATGCAAGACACAAAGACAACAGTTTACTGCTCATTGAACAACAGTGTCATCGGCGCAATTGTACTATCCGACATCATAAGAAAAGAGGCAAAGGCAGCAATCAAAGATTTAAAAGATATGGGATTAAATATAACGCTCCTCACAGGCGACAGCCAGTCTGCTGCAATGGATGCTGCAAAACAAGTCGGCATTGATAATGTTATTGCAAATTGCCTGCCGCATGAAAAGGATGATTTTATTAAGGAATTAAAAAAGAATGGAGAGACTGTTATAATGGTCGGAGACGGCATAAATGACGCAATCGCGATGACAAGGGCGGACGTCGGCATTGCAATAGGCTCTGCAAGCGATGTGTCAATAGAGGCGGCAGATATAATATTTATAAACAACAGCCTTAATTCAATACCTGAAATATTAAGGCTGTCAAAAAAGACCTTCAGCGCCATGAAACAAAATCTATTTTTATCTTTTCTTTACAATGCAGTTGTCATACCTCTGGCTTTTATGGGATATATAATACCGATGGTCGGCGCTGTTGCAATGCCCTTGTCATCTCTCATTGTGATTGGAAATTCTATGAGGATTGCAAAATATAGGGAGGAGAAGATTTATGGAAACAATATACCTTATGATTCCAGTGTCAATAATCCTTGGGTTGTTTGCCGTAATATGCTTCCTGTGGGCATTAAAAACAGGGCAGTTTGATGATTTAGAAGGCGAGAAGCACAGGATATTTTTTGAGGATGATTAAACACAAATAAAGCATCCGCATTTGACAGATTAAAAAGAGAGGATTACTTATGTTCAGATTAAGCAAAGGCGCTGAATATGCAATAAGGGGTTTGGTTTATATGGCAATGCAGCCGGAAGGCAAGGTTTCTTATATTGAGGAGATTGTAAAGGCTACAGATGTGCCTCAGCCGTATCTTGCAAAACTCTTTCAAACCCTTGCAAAAAAAGGTTTTGTAAGGTCATACAGAGGCCCGGGCGGAGGATTTTTGCTTGCGCGTCCTACCTCTGATATAACCCTTCTTGAGATTATAGAAACAATGGAAGGGAAGATATTCCTCAATGACTGCCTTATACATAAAGGCTTTTGCGATAGAGATGAGATATGTCCTGTGCATGAAATATGGAAAGAGGCGGAGGCAAGATTTTTAGATGTTTTAAAACATTCTACTTTGTATAAACTTGCAGAGGCTGGCAGGGTAAAGGAAAAAAAGGCCGGGACTGCCAGACCATCTGCTAAACACAGCGTCATAAGTAGAACAGCATACAGAGCGTCAGAACAAAGCAGAATAAGGCGCGGGGGCACCCACGCCAAGCGGCGTGGGTCGGGCTAGGAAAGAGGCGTATTTTAAGCATACGCCGCAACGACGAGCCGAGGAGCAACGCAGTTATGCGAAGTTATGACGCTCTGTATAAAATCAAGAGGCAGCGGATTGCAAGAAGAAGTGGTAAATAAAGACCTTGTCAAAGGTTTTATATATTCCTCCATTGTCTGGCTTCTTTTCGGCGCATTTGTCGGGCTTATCGCATCCCTTGAATTCTATCTCCCTGACATATTCAAAGGCATCCCTTGGCTTCAGTTCGGCCGTATTAGACAAATCCATGTAAATGGAGCCGCATTCGCATGGTGGGGAACAGCCACATTCGGACTTATATATTATGTTGTGCCAAAACTCTGCGCAAGACCTTTAATAAACGAAAATATTGCAAAGGTTCATCTATATCTATGGAACTTCACAATGCTTCTTACGGTCGTAACTCTGGCGCTTGGTTATAATCAGGGCATAGAGGTTGGCGAGGCTGTCTGGCAGATAGATGTCCTTGTTGTCATCTCTTTTCTCCTCCTTGCATATAATGTGTTCGGCACGGTCTTTAAAAGGAAAGAGCCTCATTTATATGTTTCTCTCTGGTATATAATGGGCAGCATTATATGGTCGCCGCTCAATTACATAATAGGCAATTTTATCGGGGTGTATCTTGTGTCAGGCGTGAACAGCGCTGACATACACGGCTTTTATCTTCACAACACAGTCGGCGTGCTTATAACGCCGATGGGCGTTGCAACGGCATATTATTTCCTGCCTGCCGCGACAAAAAATCCTTTATACAGCCATAAATTATCTATAATAGGTTTCTGGACAATAGCGTTTTTCTATCCATTCACCGGCGCGCACCATTATCTATTCAGCCCAATCCAGACATGGGTGCAGACAGTCGCAATAGTAACAAGCATGATGCTCATTATACCTGTGTGGACAGTTGTTACAAACTTCTACGGCACAATGCGCGGCAAATGGCATTTGTTCCCGCAGGATTTTACAGTCAAGTTTTTGATTATAGGCAATGTATTCTATGTAATCACATGCCTTCAGGGACCGACGCAGGCGCTTAGAAGCATCCAGCCTGTTATCCATTTTACAGACTGGGTTGTCGGACACGCGCATCTTGCAATATTCGGCGTATTTACAATGTGGCTCATGGGCATTGTTTATTACATCATGCCGAAACTTACAGGCAGGGAATTATACAGCAGAACGCTCGGACATTGGCATTTTTATATGGGCTGTACGGAGCGGGCAGTTTGATGATATTGAAGGAATAAAATATCGGGCTCTGGAAGCAGAGATTGAGGATAAACAAGAAAAATATAAATATGAAAGCGCAGACATAGAAGAAAGGCGCGGGATTATCCCTAAATGGCTCATCTTTGTTTATCTGGCGCTTATTGCATGGGGCATTGCATATTTCCTGCTTTGGCCGAATGGATAATACCTATGTCAGACTATATCTTAATATTTACAATCGGTTTTTTGGGCAGCATCCACTGCGTCGGCATGTGCGGGTCAATATGCCTTGCATTTTTAAACAATGATAAAGGGAAGGCAACTTATTCAGCATACCTTGCATACAACAGCGGCAGGATATTTATATACACAGTGCTTGGCGGCTTGCTAGGTCTTTTTGGCAATTTTATTAAGAGCGTTGTTTTATTCCAGAATACCTTTTCCATAATTGCGGGTATTTTAATGATGTTGATTGGAATAATATTTCTCAAAATCATCCCGGGCAAAGACATAATAGAAGTCTCCGCTATTTATGGCAAAGGCTTTTTTGCAAAGGTCTTAAACAGACTTTCTTCTCTTAATGCGTGTCAAAGGGCATTCCCCCTTGGCATTATGACAGGTTTTCTGCCATGCGGACTCTTATATGCAGTTGGTCTAAAGGCAGTTGCAGCAGGCAGTCTATTTTCAGGGGCAATTACAATGGCTGTGTTCGGACTCGGCACACTGCCAGCAATGCTGTTATCAACAGTTATTGCACGGAGCATTTTAAAAGACCGAATGTTAGGACAAAGATTGGCTTATGTTTTTATAATTGTTGTCGGCATAATTACAATTTTGAGGGGCGGCAATATATTTGAGCATATTTCTATGCACGGACACAGTCACTGAATTATATATCCCTTGACGGGCATATGTCATAAAGCGCGCATTCTTTGTGTTTAGGTTTTTTCGCCTGACATACCTTCCTGCCGTGCAGTATCAAAAGAATGGAAAGGTTTCCCCAATCCTTTTTTGGCGTTATTTCCATCAAGTCATTTTCTATCTTTACCGGGTCTTCGTTTTCCGCAAGTCCGAGCCTGTTTGCAAGCCTTCTGACATGGGTATCAACAGCAATGCCTTCATTTATGTTGTATGCATTGAAAAGGATAATATTTGCAGTCTTTCTTGCAACCCCGGGCAGTGTTATAAGTTGCTCCATTGTTTTAGGGACACTGGAGTTAAACCTCTCTATGATTTTCTTTGCCGATGCCTGTATATTTTTCGCCTTATTGTTGTAGAAATTTATGGATGATATATCCTTTTTAAAGGCATATGGAATTGCATCTGCATAGGCTTTAATGGATTTGTATTTTTTAAATAGTTTTTCCGTAACCTTGTTGACATGCGCATCAGTGGTCTGCGCTGAAAGTATTGCTGCAGCAAGGAGTTCAAAGGGGGTTTTAAAATTCAGGGCTGTCTTTGGCTCAGGGTATTCCTTTTTTAACTTTTTGATAATCTCTTTTAGTTTTTCCTGAGGCTTCATATCATCTCCCATGAAAGAAATAGCGGTTTAATTATAGCATATAAATTGCCAGCGTGTTGTAAGAATCAAAAAAACCGTGCGGTAAGGATGCCGCAGGCCTGTCCCCGAATGTCTTAATCGGGGATTAGAGATGTCTTTTTGCAAAAGGAATTTCTCCAATTATGGGCGCATCTGTAAATCTCTTTACCTCTTCCATATTCATCAGGCCTGTCCCCGAAGGTTTTAATCGGGGAGATGATTTTTTTTGCTCTGTAATATTATTGAAGATTATGCCATGTATTTTAATTCCGAGTTGTTTTGCGCATCTGACAGTTAAAAGCGTGTGGTTTATTGCGCCGAGTCTTGATGCCGCAACAATTATAACAGGCAGTTTTAAAAGTTTTATAAGGTCTGCAATAGTCTCTTTGCTGTTCAGCGGGACAAGCAAGCCGCCTGCGCCTTCAACAACTATAAAATCATGTCGGGATGCAAGTTTTTTGTAACAATCCCTGATTTTTGATAATTTGATTTGTCTATTATTTTTTCTTGCAGCAGCGCTTGGCGTAACAGGTTCTTTAAACCTGTATGGGTTTATTATGTCAAGGTTATCATCTATGTCTGCAATTTTTTTTAGAAAAAGCGCATCAGATGGTTTTAATATTCCATTTTTTATCCTGCACCCTGTTTCCACAGGCTTCATAACGCCAACATCTATGCCTTTTTCTTTTAAGGCCTTAACAATCAGAGATGTGACAAATGTCTTGCCAACGCCTGTGTCAGTGCCTGTAATAAAGAGCCCTTTGCCTGTCATAGATAGAATGGTAGCAGAATAAAGTATGCCAGTCAATCGGCTGGCAGTATCGGTGGGCGCAACCACCCTACTGGACTGCTGCGCCTGCGGCTAAACATTGTAGGGGCGGCATTTATGATGCCCTCATTCATGCGGGTTTTTCCGCTGGTTCAGGTATGCAGCCTCCCATAAGTAACTCAAACCTTTAGGTTTGAGATGTCAAGGCTAAAGCCTTGAGTTACAGCAGGTTTGCAAACCTGCTCCCGCAGAAGAAATTCATCTTGTAGGGGTTTGATTTATCAAACCAGTTTATATCGGGTTCAATAAATCGGGATGGGTAAGGAAGAAAGTTATTTATCTGTCCCATGAACCCCTACATTTCTGTCTACTTTCCCTTCTCTATCTTTTGCTCTCTCTCTTGTCTTTCCTTTTTCTTACCCTCACCCTCAACGGAAAGGCTATCCTCTTCCGGCGGCTGGTAACCGAAGACCGTCTGCTCTATCTCGTAATTCACAGCCTTGGCTGTAAATAATTCAGCATGGGGTGTGCCTGCTGCAAACATGTCACTCAGGTTTTTGATGTTTGGATTGGGGTTGTTTTCTGTGTTCAATATGTAATATATGTCACGGATGGTGGATACTGAAGATGTAGTTGTCTGCGTAGATGTAGACGCAGTTGACGGCGCAGCAGTAATTGTCAGTGCGCCGTTTGCAAAGGTGATGGTGTAGTTTGTCGCTGTGCCGTCTGCTGCTGTTATGGTGTAAGAGCCGACATTGCTGCCTGTCGCAGCAGCCGTGCTGATGTTCAGTCCGCTTACCACACTTGATGTATCGCTGCCTTTTAAACCGCTGTATGTTGCGGTCAATGCAGGATTTGCATCGCCGTATGTTTTGCTCTTATTATCCGCTGTTACGGTCAATGCCGCAGGTGTTACGGTCAGGCTGCCATTGGCAAAGGTGATGTCATAGCCTTGCTGGTCGGAGTATAGGCCCGGAGTGTAACTGCCGGCATTTATGACGCTGTTGTATGGATTGGCAGTGTTAAACAAATGCCCGGAACTGTCCGCCCCTGAAACAGAATAAACAGGATTGGTGAGCGCACTGGTATAAGCGATGCCGTTATAGGTCTTGCTTACATTGTCCGCTGTTACGGTAAGTGAAGTCAGAAAACTCTTGAGCAAGGGATAAGTGTTGCCTTCATAGATACGCCATGTATTTGTAAAATCCCAGCCGCTGAAACTCGCCTGTTCCTTCATCTGGCTGGTGGTCAGTCCTGTGCCGCCCGAGCTTACATTCTGGCCCGAGGTCTGCGTATCCCAGTAGGAACTGGCGGTTGTGCCCGAATCATCTCCCACCAGACCGCCGACATAGCTGCTGCCACTCACGCTGCCTGTGCTGTAGGAATTGGTGATGTCGCCCTCGTTATAACCCGCAAGGCCGCCAACATAGTCGTTGCCGGTTACGGCGCCTGTTGCATAGGAATCTGTGATTGTGCCGTAGCCGTAGTTCCATCCCACCAGACCGCCGACATCGTAATGGTAACCTCCACTGCTGCCGGTTACCTCGCCTGTCGCATAGGAATTGCTGATGTCGCCCTCGTTATAACCCACAAGGCCGCCGATATCATAGTCACCGGTTACAGCGCCTGTTGCGTAGGAATTGGTGATTGTGCCGCTGTTTTCGCCTACCAGCCCGCCGACATAGTCACTATCGGCGCCGCTGCCATCTACATTACCTGTTGCGTAGGAATTAGTGATTGTGCCGCCGCCAGAGTTATATCCCACCAGTCCGCCGACTGAAGTGTTGCCGGTTACGCTGCCAGCACTGTAGGAATTGGTGATTGTGCCGCTGTTGTTTAACCCCACCAGCCCGCCGACATAGTTGCCAGTGCCGCTCACTGCGCCGGTGCTGTAGGAATTGTCGATTGCGCCGCCGTAGTTATACCCCGCCAGCCCGCCGACATAGGTGCTGCCGGTTACACTGCCGCCAATTAGCCCAACATTGCTGATAGTCGCGCTATTGGTATATCCGAAGAGCCCGATGTAGTTTGTAGAGCCCCGGTTGATGGTCAGTCCTGTAATGGTATGCCCGAGCCCGTCAAAGGAGCCGGTGAAATTATTGCTGTCATCGCCCACAGGCACAAAGCCTTTGGCTGTGTTCCAAAGACCTGACGCCCGGCTGAGTTCTGCCATGTTGATATCCGCGCCAAGGGTATAATTTGCGGCCAAGTTCAACGCCATCAACTGCAACTGGTGCGCGTTGGTGATGGTGGTGCTGTATTCGGAGCGCAGGAATGGACGGGTATTGCCCTCGCTCATCCACCAGACTGGAGAACCACTTGTGAAGTCAAAGCCCGTGAAATTTGCCTGCGCCATCATCTGGGCAGTTGTAAGCCCTGTGCCGCCCGCGCTTGTTGCCTTGCCAGAGGTCTCGGTATCCCAATAGGAATTGGTGATGGCGCCGGAGTTATACCCCGCCAGCCCGCCGACATAGTCAACATAAGCGCCCGTTGCCGTTACGCTGCCTGTGCTGTAANNNCAGCCCGCCGACATATAAGTATTCGCCGCTCACTGTGCCGGTGTTGTAGGAATTGGTGATTGTGCCGTTGTTGTTATACCCCACCAGCCCGCCGACATAGCTGCTGCCGGTTACGCTTCCGCCTACAAGTCCAACATTGCGAATTGTCGCGCCAGAGCCAGCGGTATATCCAAAAAGCCCGACATAATTCGTAGTAGGTCTGTTGATGGTCAGGCCGGTGATGGTATGCCCAAGGCCGTCGAAGGCGCCGGTAAAGTTGGTGGCTAGACTGCCAACCGGCGCGAAGCCCAAGCCTGCGTTCCATGTTGAAGTTGCCGCTGCGTCAATGTTGCTGCCAAGGGCATATCTGCCGGTAAGGCCGTTCTTCATGCCTTGCAAGGTGGTGGTGCTCGTGTCGCCCGCCACGCCCAAACTGTTGATGACTGTGTAGGCATTGCCTGCAATAGTGAGGCTTGGGCTGCTGCCGGAAAGGGTAATCACTGCGCCGTTGTGTAGGTTCCTACGCACGCCCCCCCCCGCATGTATCAGGCGTAAGGACTAATCCTGCTGTATTGCCTGTGGCAGTGATGTTTGAGTTGACATTGACATTGCGATACGCGGAGAGGGTGAGTGTGTTGTTTGCGCTCCATGAAACCGCGTCATTGACATTGATGTCGCCGTTTGTGTCGGTTGCGCTGTCTGAACTGAGAATGGTTATGTTGTTGCTGCCAAGATTTGTTCCGAGCGTTGCGCCGGTAATATTCCCGCCGCTTGCCGCTATGGTGTAGTCATTCGGGTCTATGAGCCATGAGCCGGTTGCGCCGTTTGCTGCATATGTTGTGATGATTGCGCCGTCAGCCACTTGGACGCTTGCGGCTGAGGTCTCAATAAACCCTCCGTCTCCGCCATTTGGCGCGGATGCGTCAAGCGTGCCGCCTACCTTTATGATGTTATTTTCCATTCCGCCAAGGAGATAGATTTTTCCGCTTCTGTCTTCTATGGTCTGCGCCTGTATTATTCCTTCATTGTTTATTACTGTCTTTAAAAGGTCTCCTGCAGCCTTGGCAGAAAGTATTACCTCTCCGCCGTTTGCAGTAATTGTGCCGGTGTTTTTTATGCCCAATGCGTCTTGTGCTGTTGCCTTATCAATAGTGAAACCTATGAGGTCATTGCCTGCAAAATTCAGGGTTACCTCATCTGCTGATGCAAGATAGGTCTTGCCTGAATTTGTTGTTATGTTTCCCTCGTTGGTTATTGTCGGCGAAATCAGGACTACATATCCGCCGTCTGCTGATGTTATGTTTCCCTGATTGGTTATGGATGACAGGGATGTTGATGTGTTTATGAATTTATAATTGCCGTTCATAAAGTCATTATCATTGATATTTAAAGTTGAGCCGAGAAAACTGCCCACATTTATATTTGCCCCGTTTCCTATCAATAGTCCGTTGGGATTGATTACCCAAACCTGCCCGTTGGCAGATAGTTGCCCGTAGATGAGGGATGGGTCTGCTCCGAGGACTCTGTTGAGTGATATAGACCCGCTGCCCGGCTGGAAGTATTGGACTTTTTCATTTGCGCCTATTGAGTAGCCATGCCAATTGATTATGGATTTGTCTGTTGTCTGGTTTATGTGCATGGTGTTGGCATCGGGCTGGGTTATGGTTGAATTGCCTGCTGCCACTGTTCCGTTTTGGGGCAATGCCCATGCTGTCTGCGAAAAGAGCATGGATGCAATGAGCATTATGCTGAATAGCGCTTTTATTTTTTGATGTTTTTTTCTATACATGGCTGCCTCCTTGGGTTGTGGTTAAGTTTGACTTTAAAAAGTATGTATGGTAGGTTTTAAATAAGTATTGGTTATCTCTGCCAACAAAAGACAAAAAAGAGGAGGCAAACGACATGAAGCAGACAACAGCAGAAAATACGGTCAATATGCTCCATAAGATAGAGTTGATAGAAAAGGAAATAGGTGATTTAAAACTCTCGATATTAAAAAACATTGCTCCCCCTGTAAAAAAGATCATATCGCTCAAAGGCATTATCAAAAGTTCTGAAATTACTGAAAAGGACATTGCTGCCGCAAAAAAATCTCTTTACAGCAAAGTAGAAATATAAAACAAAAATGAAACACACATGCCCTTATCTGGTGGTTTACCGAGAGTCCTAAATTAGGCAAAAATGCGTCAGAAATCTTTGAAAAATGCGAAAGAGGAGAACATATTATTTTTGTCCCCTCAATTGTCATTGCAGAGGCTCTCAGTATTTTTGATAAAAAACGTATCCATTTCGACTTTAAAGAATTGCTCAAAACAATAAGTGAAAGTGAAAATTTTGTTCTCATCTCCCTTGATTATCCCATTCTTCAAAAAATGGCTGCTTTAAGAGATGTTCCTGAACTCCACGATAAAATAATCGTCTCAACAGCAAAACACCTTAACCTTCCCATAGTCACAAAAGATGAGTTTATTCAAAGCCTCCAGCATATAAAAACCATTTGGTAACTCTAAAAACTCACCACTGCCTGCAAATATGTTTCTGAATTTTCTGCATTAAAGTTTCCCTTTATATTAGGCACTGCCCAGTCAAGCCTGAAGGAAAAGTTTCTGCTGTAATAAAGCCGCAAGCCTGCGCCTATGGATGTGAG
>JACRNI010000122.1 GCA_016234925.1 Deltaproteobacteria bacterium
GCCTTTGCAACAAATTCTTGAGAATATAAATAGTTTTATGATAGAAGATAAAAGCAATGTATGAACTTAAGATACAATCAGAATTTTCCGCTGCGCATAACTTGCGAGGTTATGAGGGAGAGTGCGAGAAACTGCACGGGCACAATTGGAAGGTTGAGGCAAGTCTTTTGGCTAAAGACCTTGACAATATCGGCATTGCGCTTGATTTTAAGATTTTAAAAAAAGAGACTGAAAAGCTCATTAAAAACTTTGACCATAAATATCTGAATGAAATCCCGCCGTTTGACAAAGAAAATCCATCTTCAGAAAATATTGCAAGGATTATATTTAAAAAATTATCAGATGTATTGAATAATGAAAATATAAAAATCAGCAAGATTACAGTCTGGGAATCGGAAAAGGCGGCTGCAACGTATTATGAAGAATAAGATTAAGATTGTTTCGCCTTTGGCTCGCAATGACAAGCAAAGCAAGAATGTCATTGCGAGGAGCGGAGCGACGAAGCAATCTATGTTCAAAAAACTAAAGGACATCCAGAGCCAGCCTGATTTCAGAAAAATCGGCATAGACAAGGTCGGCGTCAAGGATATCCGTTATCCGATTGTGGTGCTGGACAGGAAAAATAAATTTCAGCATACAGTGGCGAATGTGAATATGTATGTCGACCTGCCGCATCATTTTAAAGGCACGCACATGAGCAGGTTTATAGAAATCTTAAATGAATACCGCCGCGAGATAACTGTAAAAAACTTTCCCATGATACTTAAAAAGATGAAGGAAAGGTTCGATGCCAGAACAGCGCACCTTGAGGTAGAGTTTCCATATTTTATAGAAAAGAAGGCGCCTGTTTCAAGCGCAAAAGGGCTTATGGAGTATAGGTGCAGATTCTCCGGCTCTCTGGGTGAAAAAAAAGACTTTATCCTTGAAGTAGTAGTGCCTGTTACAACTTTATGCCCGTGTTCAAAAGAGATAAGCAAGAAAGGGGCGCATAACCAGAGGGGCATGGTAAAGGTAAAGATTAGATTCAAGGGTTTTGTATGGATAGAGGATATAATAAATGTTGTTGAGGCGTCTGTTTCAAGCCCTGTGTATTCAATACTTAAAAGAGATGATGAAAAATATGTGACAGAACATGCCTATGATAACCCGAAATTTGTTGAGGATGTTGTGAGGGATGTCGCGTCAAAACTGGGCAAACTTAAGGAGGTTACATATTTTACTGTTGAGGCTGAAAACTGGGAGTCAATCCACAATCACAGCGCCTATGCGTATGTTGAGAGACAACTGTGATGAACTCGTAAAAAGTCGTCATTCCTGCGAAACCTGTCCCTGCAAGTTTTAAGCAGGGAGCAGGAATCCAGATAGCACATAACTACTTTAAAAGACTGGATTCCCGTTTGCACGGGAATGACATAAAACTGCTTTTTCAGACTTTTTACGAAGCCATCAATTAGTCAATCTTTCTTCAGCAGTTCTTTTATCTTCACAACCAATTCATCCATCCAGAACGGATTGCCTTTCTGGATAAAGCCCTTGACATTAAGGTCATACCACTTTGGGTTTAAGACAAGGTCGTCTATCAATTCCTTCTTGCCCATAGCAACAACCTTTCCCAAAAATTCCTCCCCATCCATAAGAGAATGAGGGTCATTCGGGTTCTTTAAATGGAGGTCAGATATAATTGCGCTGATATTTGTTTTTTCAAGTGCGCTTAATGCCTCTTCCGCATTCTTAACCAGCATGGGCTTAACACCTATGCCTATCAGCATATCCTCTGTCATCTTTCTCACAAGCGCATCGTCGTCAACCACAAGGACTTTTTCTTTGCCCGCCTCTTCTTTAGAAGCCTCAATCTCTTTCATTGATTGGACATTGAACACATCGCCTTGTTTTTTAATATGCAGAGACGTCTTGCACTTAATGCAGCCTATTTCTTCGCCTTCATTCCACTTTGGGAGCAGTTTAGCAGGCACCCAAACCCTGAACTTTGCATGACATTCAGGGCATTCTATTTCAACTGGCTCTTTTTTTTCAGACATTTTTATCTCCAAAAATTTTTGCCAAAATCTGCGTTAGTTTAGCCTAAGATTTAATCTGTGTCAAGCAATTAGGTTGCTCCGAAAAATAGCGATAGAAGATTGTCATTGCGAGCAAAGCGAAGCAATCCCAAGCCTTTGTGATGAGATTGCCACGAACCCTTCGGGTTCTCGCAATGACAGGCATGTCAAGGCTTTGGTGTTTCTATCGCTATCTTTCGGGTTGCTTATGCAGGTTTCAAAATTTATTCCCTTCATGCTGTTTCTAAAAAATCCTTGCAAAGCAATGTGGATTTGGTAAATTACTATTCTACTTTTATGGCTAAAGACCTTTTTATAGAAATCGGAACAGAAGAGATGCCTGCCGGATTTATTCCAAAGGCGATTGAATCATTTGCCAGCCTGCTCAAAGAAACTTTGAACAATAGTCAACTCTGCTTTAAAAATATTTCCACATTTGCCGCGCCAAGAAGGCTTGTCCTTTTTATTGAAGCCCTTGATGAAAAACAGGTTGATACCATCGCAAAGGTAACAGGTCCTGCAAAGAGGGCTGCATTTGATGAAAATGGAAAACCAACAAAGGCTCTGGAAGGTTTTGCAAAATCGCAGGGTGTGGATATAAAGGATGTAAAAATTGTAGAAACACCAAAAGGCGAATATGTCTGTGTAGAAAAAAAGGTAAAGGGTGAAAAAACAGGCATTATTCTCAAAGAAATCCTGCCGAATATCATAACTAAAATTTCATTTCCTAAAACAATGAGATGGGGCGATTGGGATGTAAGTTTTGCAAGGCCAATCCACTGGATATGCGCAATATTCGGCAAGGATGTAATACCTTTCAAACTGGGGCATATAAAAAGTGGTAATACCTCTTATGGACACCGTTTTTTAAGCCCCAAACCCTTCAAAGTTGACAGCATAAAAACATATCTTAAAAAGACAAAAGAGGCATTTGTAATAGTTGACCCGTGTGAGCGAAAAAATGTCATTGCCAAAGAGATTGAAAAGTGTGCGAAGAAGGCAAAGGGCAGTTGTTTGAAGGATGATGATTTATTGGAAGAGGTAACATATCTGGTAGAATACCCTGTTGTGCTTACGGGAAGTTTTGATAAGGAATTTTTAAGCCTTCCAAAAGAGGTTGTTGTAAATGCAATGAGAGAACATCAGAGATATTTTTCTGTGGTTGACGAAAATGACAGCCTCCTTCCGTATTTTATATTTGTTGCAAATACAAAGGCAAAAGACCCTAAAGTTGTAATCAAAGGCAATGAAAGGGTTTTAAGGGCAAGGCTTAATGACGCTAAATTTTATTATGAAAAAGATTTGAAGTTTCCCCTTGCAAGTTATGCAGATAAACTAAAAGGTGTTGTATTTCAGGAAAAACTCGGGACATCTTAT
>JACRNI010000123.1 GCA_016234925.1 Deltaproteobacteria bacterium
CCATTGTTGTGCCTGAAAAACTTGAGCGCATAGCATGGCTCAGAGAAATAAGGGATATCACGCAAATCCTCATGCAGATGGCAGTAACCACAGGGGTGGTGTTGAGACTGTATTAAAGACGCGAGAAAGGCAAGTAAAGCGGGAAAGGCGAGAAAGGTTTAAATGAAAAGTTTTGAAGGGCTTGAGGTATGGCAAGAGGGATGCGATATTGCTATAAAAATTTTGGCAGGTTTATAAAAACGGTTAAAGGCGGAAAACGCGAGAATAGCGAGAAACGCGGGAATGGTGAATGACCCGCATTTCTCGCATTGCTTTTTTTCTCGCTTTTCTCGCCTTTCTCGCTAGCCCCGCGTTTTCATCCGATGAACCTTTCACATACCCATCCAACTGGGGCGGAACAGGTTTATTGGAACTTCCTACTGCAAGGGTAATAAGAGAAAATAGTTATCGCATTGGTGTAAGCCAGATAAAACCTTACAGATATTATTATATGGGTGTAAGTCCGCTTAAAGGACTTGAAATAGATGGAAGGATAACAGAGGTAATTGATATTCCTGCCCTTACATCTGGTTATGGCAATTATAAAGACAAGGCAATAGATTTAAAATATCAGTTAATACGAGAGAGTAAATACCTCCCTGCATTTGCCATCGGCATTATGGACCCACATGGAACACGTGTTTATTCATCTCAATATCTTGCGGCAAGCAAACAAATCTATCCCTTTGATTTCACAATCGGATTTGGCAATGGAAGATTTGGCAAAAATCCCCTTCCATCACAGGGAGAGGGCTTTGGGATAGAGATGTTTCAAGAGTCAAAGACATGGCTAAAAGATTCTCAATTCTTTGGAGGCATTCAATTTGCCCCTTCTGACAAATATGCCTTTGTCCTAGAATATAGCCCAATCAAATATCATAAACAGACAAGCGACCCTGCACGGTCAAAATATTTTAATGAGCCTGTTCCTTCACCTTATAACATCGGCTTTAGATGGAAGCCATACAAATGGATAGAGGCAGATTTTAGTTACCAGAGGGGAAATCAGATTGGTGTTAATTTATCTTTTAATTTTGATATAGGGAAACCCATTGTACCGATATATGACCATTTATATAAAGAAAAACTTCGGGACAAAGACAGTTCCATTGGGGCAAGGATTACAAGGGTATTATATTATTCAGGATTCAGCGGCATAAGTGTTGCAGTAAAGGATAATGACTTATGGATAGAGGCGCAGAATGATAAATATTATTATACAACAAGGGCAATAGATGTAATCACAAAAGTGCTTGCAGAGATTTCCCCACAGGATGTCAATAATGTCCATATTATTATAAAAGAAAATGGGATATCAAAGATGGAATTTACAACAACAATGGCAGACATAATAGATTTGCATTCAGAAAAACTCACTGCAGGCGAGTTCAGATATTTGTCAAAGGTTAATACAGATATCTCAAAGGCGCTGGATGAGCCGCAGGAACATACAAAGACATTTGAGTATGGCATAAAACCATCTTTCCAGACATTTTTAAACGACCCATCAGGATTTTTCAAATACAGGCTTGGTATTGCTGGATGGCTGACCTATCACCCTTGGGACGGGGCATCCATTGTAACAGGATTGGAAGGGTATCCCATCAATAATGTTACCAGTAGAAATAAGCCTCTTTCCATACCTGTCAGAACAGATATTGTAGATTATAAAAAGGAAAATGTGGCTCTGGGAAAACTCATGTTTGACCAAATCTATAAGATGCCTAATGAATTGTATGGAAGGGTTTCTGCAGGTTATCTGGAGGTTCAGTATGCAGGGCTTGACGGTGAAGTGGCAAAGCCTTTTTTTGACGGCAGGGTTGTGTTAGGGGTAGGCGGCAGTATCGTCAAGAAAAGAATGCCGGATAACTTGTTCAAGTTAAAAGAAGACGATGCAAGGGATTTCTATCACACCACATTTTTTAATACCCGCCTTAATTTCCCTGAAAAGGAGATTTCTGTTGACTTTAAGACAGGCAGATTTCTAGCAGGTGATGTCGGCACAAAACTTACAGTATCAAAATTTATAAATGGTGTCATACTCTCTGCATGGTACAGTTTCACAGACACATCAGTATTTAGTGATGATTTCAACAGGGGATATCACGATAAAGGCATAGGTGTAATAATCCCATTAAGACTATTTAAAGGCAGTGACTCAAGGACATCTTTCCATTACGGATTATCCCCATGGACAAGGGATGTTGCTCAGGACATAGAACACCATAATGACCTGTTTGATTTTATAGGCAGGGATGCCAATATTTTTCTTGACAAAGATAGCAAATTGTTATTTAAATAAGACAAATCCATCATAGTGGTTCAATTCTTATTGAACCCGAAATAGGAGGTGGAATTATGAAAAAGACAAAAAGATTTACAAGTAAAATGATAGTGCTTCTATTTATTGTTAGTATATTATTTCCGCCTGCAGCATTTAGTCAGGTAGGGGCAGTTGCTGTAATGGCGCTTGCTGACGGAACAACGGTTAGTATGACATCAGCCCAACTTACTGCGCTTGCAGCACAGCAAGGCATAACACTAGCAACTGCACCAATAGTAGGGGCAACACAGATGGCAATTCCTCTTCCTGCAGCACTTGGCGGCGGTTATCTGGTTGGGACCCCAGCAGCCATAGCATCAGGTCTGGGTGCAACAGGAATAGCTGCTGGTGTTACAGGGGCAGGACTTGTTGGGGCAACAGTCGCTGCAGGTACAATATCTGCGGGTGCCTTGGCAGGCACGGTAGCAACTATGGGTCTGGCAGGAACAGTAACTGCAGGCGCAGTAGTTTTAGGAGCAGCAGTTGCAGCAGTTGCAGCAGCAACAGAGGAAGGCACAACAACAACACACCATCACTAATAACCCAGAGCATAGATTTAAATAAGGCTGAAGGCCATGCAGGTTTTCAGCCTTTGTTTTTTTATAGGAATATCATTAAATGAAAAACATCCCATATCTTTTTTTAATCATTTGCCTGCTTGTTTTCATACATCCAATCCATGCACATTCATCTGAAAATCTTGAGAAAGAGATTGATAACATCCTTTCATCAGCAGAATCTTTATTTAAGGCAATGAAGGATAATGACCATAAGGCAATATGGCTATATTTGACTTCTAAGTCAAAAAAAATGATAGTAGAGGATACTTATAAAAGCGCCATTAAATCAGGGGTTGAATATACAAGAGAGCAGATAAATGTTGATTTTAGTATTGGCGGGCTTATTGCAAAATCATATTGGAAGGGATTTTTAAGCACCTTTAATCCTGATATAGTGCTGGAACACAGCACATGGGAAATGGGTCTTGTAGAAGGGAATAGATCTGAGGTTATAATAACATATAAAAAATCAGAAAAACCTGCAATTCTAAAGATGTTTAAAGAAGACGGCGTATGGAAGGTCGGTTTTACAGAAACATTCTGGACAAGGAAATGATGGATCTCCAGTCATATAGACCCCAGTAAAGATGGGGGCTTGAAATATTATACTTGGTGGCAATAACCACCGACTGTGGCCCCTTATACGATTTGATATATGACATACATGCCACTCCTCGTGTATCTTCCTTGGCTTATATTTTAGCATATATCGCACTATTCACAATATACGAATTGTCGGACAACCTGCAATCTGCGGGGATAGGTCTCACGAGGCAACTTTCTTTTATTGAGAAAATATATGGCTATTTTTAACTATAACAAAATATAGTCTTGACTATTTTTCATCAGTATGTAAAATGGCTATATGATAACCCGACGACTTTATATTAATCTATGGCAGGAACTTGCTTCTGAGAAAGGCATGGTCTTTATTGCAGGTCCTCGTCAGGCAGGCAAAACTACACTCTCCAAACTTATATCGCACTCATACACAAACCACTATTATTTCAATTGGGACATTGCGGAACATCGGACACTTTTTTACTCAAATCCCCTTTTTTTTGAAGGCGTCAGAAGAAAGGATTCTTCTATTCCACTGATAATCTTTGATGAGATTCACAAGTATAAAGATTGGAAAAACTATCTAAAAGGCATATACGATCAGTTTTACGAAGATTATAAATTTCTTGTTTCAGGCAGTGGCAGGCTTGATATTTATCAGAGAGGTGGCGACTCTTTGGCAGGACGTTATTATATGTTCCATTTATTTCCCTTTACCGCAGCAGAACTTGGCAGTGGGAATATCACGATGGATGCCTTTCTCAAAAATCCGTTATATATCAACATGGAGCATGCGAAGAAACACAAAGATATATGGAATGCGATTTCAAATCTCAGCGGATTTCCAGAACCATATTTATCGGGAAGGACAACAACATACAGGCGATGGTCAAATACATATTCACATCAACTAATCCGTGAGGATATACGGGACATTATTGATATCAAATCCATTACAGATTTGGAGACACTCTATCTACTGCTTCCTTCTAAAATCGGCAGCCCGCTATCTGTTCAATCACTTGCTAATGATTTAAAGGCATCCTACAACACTGTCCGGAATTGGCTTGATGTGTTTGAAAGATTCTTTCTTATATTCAGCCTTCCAACATGGACAGAGAATATAGCACGCGCTATACAGAAAGAGAAGAAGGTTTATCTGTGGGATACTCCGAGGATAAAGGAGCCTTCTGTGCGATTTGAGAATATGGTTGCTCTGGAGCTTTATAGGGCAGTCACATTATGGAATGACATGGGATACGGTAATTTTTCTTTGCATTTTATCAAGAACAAGGAAAAACAAGAGGTTGATTTTCTACTTGCAAACAACAGGGAGCCATTTCTTTTAATTGAAGCTAAGATGCACGACGAAAAGCCGTCAAAATCCCTCCTGATATTCCAGTGTGCATTAAATATACCAGCAGTGCAGCTTATTAGCGAAGGAGACAGTTATCGGATAGTATCAAATGATAAAAACAAAATTCTCATTGCCCCTGCATATCAGTGGCTTTCCCAATTGCCATAATAATCCTGTAAACCGTTACCCCTCTTCTTGAGGCCTTTGAATTTTTCATATCCTTTCATTTTTGAGCCTGTTCAACAACTCGCGAGCCCTTGAAAATCAAGGTTTCATTTTCCCATTCCCGCCTTTCCCGCCTTACTTCCTTTCTCGCTGTATTTTTTACAAAAGCCTTGCAGCTCTTAATATCTCTGCAAGTTTTGGTTCCTGATGGGCATAATCCTTGATTGCCTTCTCAAGCATTAACTCCCTTTCTTCAAGTTCTTTCCGTTTTCTGATCTCAGAGGCAAGGTCTTCTTCAAGTTCTTTACTCTTCCTGATTGCAGGGGCAAGGGCTGTGCGCCTGTCCCAAAGAACAAAACCAACAATAGCTATCATACCTGTAGCAATAATCCCAAAACCGCCAATCATTATAGACTGTAAACCATCTATCCTTTTATCTAAACTATCTATCCTTTTATCTAAACCATCTATCCTTTTATCTAATCCGTCTATCCTTTGATTTACAGCCTTCAGCCCTTCCTCCACTTTTACTTCCACCCTTATCAGCCTGTCCCTATCCTCCTGCGTATAAGGCACTTCTCTGGCAAAAGACACAGATGAAACAGTCAGTATTAAAACTACTAAAAAAAATGTCATTTTATTCATAAACCTTACCTCCAATAGCATGTTGGCTCATTATAAAAATAGTCTATCAAAACCAGAGGGAGATGTCAAAAAAACCGCCTTTCCCGCCTTACCTCATCTTTAAAATGCTTTACATATTTCTTGAGCAAAATCCTAACATCCTCGTTTCTATCAGCAGAGGGATGTTTCAATACCCCTTCAAATTCATTCAGTATATTTCTCATTTCCTCTTTTGAATATCTATTGCTATTTTTTGCAATAAAGACCTTCTCATGTTTACTTGCAGTTGTTCCTTCTTCTGCTGTTAATATCTCCTCAAACAACTTCTCCCCAGGTCTAATCCCTATAAACTCAATATCTATATCCTTATATGGTTCAAGGCCGTGAATCTTTATCAGTTCCTCTGCAAGTGAAACTATCTTTATAGGCTCTCCCATATCAAGTACAAGGACATCCCCGCCTTTACCTATTACAGATGCCTGCATCACAAGAGATACTGCTTCAGGTATTGTCATAAAATAC
>JACRNI010000124.1 GCA_016234925.1 Deltaproteobacteria bacterium
ATCCTGCTGTTTAAAATCTATACATTTTGGCCCGCACACAATCGCGCATGCCCCGCATTTATCTTTTTGTATCTTCGGGCAGTTCGGCGCATCAATAACAGGGATGTTCGGCACAGCCTGCGGAAACGGCGTATAAATCACCTTTCTCTGTGTCATGCCCATCTCAAACTCGCTCTTTGCCTTGAACGGGCATTTTTCAATGCAAAGCCCGCAACCATTGCATAAATCTTCGTTTACATACCTTGCCTTTTTCCTTATCTGAACTGTAAAATTGCCGATATAACCGTCAACCTTTTCAACCTCGCTCCATGTCAAAATCTTTATATTTTCATTGAGCGACGCCTCAACCATCTTTGGCGTCATAATGCACTGGGAACAGTCCATGGTCGGGAATGTCTCGGATAACTTTGCCATGTTGCCGCCGATAGACGGCTCTCTTTCTACAAGTATGACCTGCCTTCCGCCATCTGCAATATCAAGGGCTGCCTGAATCCCTGCAATTCCGCCGCCAATGACAAGAGCCTTTTTCTTTATCGGAATCTTGATTTTTGAGAGAGACTTATTTTTCTTGAGCCTCTCAATCACCATCCTTGTCAGGTCAATGCTCTTTGCCGTGCCTGCTGCTTTAGTCGGGTCATGATGAACCCATGAACACTGCTCACGGATATTGGTAATCTCGCATTTGTAGGGATTTAAACCTGCTGCCTCTACCGCCTTTCTGAATGTCTTCTCGTGCATATGCGGAGAACAGGCAGACACAATAACGCCGTCAAGTTTGTGCTGCTTTACAATCTCTTTTAGATTGTCCTGCCCGGGCGCGGAGCACATGAACTTATAATCGCCGGTATATACAACACCCGGTATCTTCGCCATCTCATCTGCGACCTTTTTGGTGTCAACAGTTGATGCTATGTTTGTCCCGCACTGGCAGACGAATACGCCTATTCTCGGCATATCAGACTCCTTTTCCCTTCAACACCGGCCTTACATCAAACAAATTCTTATCCAGCCCCAGACTCCCCTCATCCTGCCCAAGTGCCAGTCCAAGCAGTTGCGTGAAATATAAAATCGGCATCTGTAAGTTTCCAGCACCTTCTGCAAGCCTTTGCTGGCTTTTTTCCAGATTATACTGGCACAATGGGCAGCTGGTTACGATAATCTCTGCTCCTTTGTTTTTAGCTGAACTCAATACATTGCCGGAAAGTTTCGTAACAACATCCTCATTCCCCATTGCCAGATGTGCGCCGCAGCATTCTATCTTATTGGGAAACTCAACAGGCTCGCAGCCGAGCGATTTCAATAAATCCTCAAATATGGTCGGCGCCTCTGCATTGTCAATCCCCATATCTTCAAACGGTCTGAGCAACATACATCCGTAATATGCGCCTGCCTTTATTCCTTTAAGCGGTCTTTTTACAGCCTTTTTAACATTATCAAAACCTATCTTATCCCGCAGCACCTCAAGGAAGTGAATCACATTCAAACTGCCATCATATTCCTCTTCAATAAAACCGTTGATTACTGCCCGCTTCTCCTTATCGTCCCTCACAACCTTGTTCGTGCGTTTCAAAACATTGTAACAAACAGAGCATAGAGTTGTTACCGTGTCCCCCTCCTTGCGCGCATTGCTCAACACCTTTGCCGGAGCGGTCAAACCCATGACATTGTCGGGTGTAAGGGGAAATGCGGCGCCGCAGCAATTCCACTGGTCAAGATCCTTCAACTCAAAACCGAGCAGAACAGCAGAGTGTCTTGCCGAGGTATCAAAACCTTTGGCAACTGTATTTAAGGTGCAGCCGGGGTAGTAGGGTATCTTCATAACTAAAAGGTCAAAAGGTAAAGAGATGAAAAGATAAAAAGGTAACGGTATAGGTAAAGAGATAAAAAGGCAAAAAGGTGAAAAGGTTTTTAACCTCTTAATCTTTTAGCCTATTAGCCTATTAGCCTGTTAACCTATTAATCTTTTGACCTCTTAACCTATTTTATCAACTTACAAATTTTCTGAACCCGCAAACAATCGCCTGCTGCGGGGCATTCTTTAAAAATGGGAATGGGACTTCTTTAATCGCCTCGTGGTCTTCACCTTTTCTAAGAGTTATCTGCCTCAATGCCTCTAAAATCTTTGCAGCGCTCACACCCTTTGGACACCTACAATAGCATTGCAGACATCCGACACAAAGCCACATGGAATTTGCCTTTTTCACAACATCTTCCTGACCCAATTGCAAGAGCCTTATTATTTCTCTCGGCCCGAAATCCATGGCATAGGATACCGGACATCCCCCTGTGCAGTTCCCGCACTGGTAGCAGTTTGCCAGTTCCTCACCGCTTATCCTTTCAATGAGTTTGACAAATTCGCTGTGAAGGTTTTCTTTTCCAAGTTTGATTTGCATAGTTTGCTGTCAGAATGTAGCCGCAACCTTTAGGTTGCGATATTTACGCAGGCTAAAGCCTGCGGCTACCCATCTCTTTTGTATTTTTCCACTCCCATCTTGCACAAATCATTTCCATAAATATCATTCACAACAATTGCCGGAAAGTCTACAACTTCTAATCTTCTAATCGCCTCTGGCCCTAAATCTTCATAAGCAACTATCTCCGCCTTTTTTATGGTCTTGGCAATTAGCGCTGCCGCGCCGCCCACTGCCGCAAGATAAACAGCCTTGTGTTTCCTCATCGCCTCAACTACCTCTGCCGAACGTTGCCCTTTGCCGATTGTTCCTTTGAGACCAAGTTCCAAAAGCCTTGGTGTATAGGCATCCATCCTGCCGCTGGTTGTAGGTCCCGCAGAACCTATCACCTGTCCCGGCTTTGGAGGCGTTGGACCGACATAGTAAATAAGTTGTCCCTTAACATCAAAGGGCAGTTTTTCACCTTTTTCAATAAGTTCAAAAAGCCTCTTGTGCGCTGCATCTCTGGCAGTATAGAGAACCCCGGTGATTAAGACCTTATCCCCTGCCTTGAGTTTTGCTGCATCTGCGTCTGTTAATGGCGGTGTTATTTTAATTGGCATTGTCATATTATTTCTTCGCATGCCATGGAGAATCTGTCGGCTTTTGAAAACCGCAGAATTTGTATATATAATCATTCACCTGCTGAGCAGTAAATGGTCTCATCAATACGCCGCTTATTGTCTTTGTCTGAATTGCATCAACAAGGGTTTCCTTTGACGTTCCTGATGAAGCAATAAGGAGTATATTTACAGATGGTTTTTTATTCTTTATCTCTTTTGCAAAATCTAATGTTGACACATCATTAACAATGGAATCCAGAATAATCATAGCGCAATTATCTTCATCTGCCAGCGCCACACCAAGTTGGGGTGTGTTGTCAAAATACATTATATCCAACCGACTCTCAAAACTCTGCAAAGCCCACTTAATAAGTTGATTGATATCCTTTTGCACACATACAAAAACACTTTTTTTTGCCATGATTATTCTCCTTAAAAATAATTAGTTGATATTGAAAAATGCTTTTATAACAAGTTCACGCTCAAAAATTGCCCAGATGCAAGGCGGAGCAAGGCTTCAAGCGAGGCATACTTTTTAGTATGTTGAGCGAAGAAGCCGCAGCGACAACGCAGCAGATGGGCGTTTTTCAGCGTGAACTATATTATCATCTCCTTATGCCTTGCCGCATGGCATTGTATATTCACTGCCACAGGAAGGCTCGCGATATGGCACGGCGCTGTCTTTATGTGAACCGCCAAGGCTGTTGTCCTTCCGCCAAAACCCATTGGCCCAATGCCAAGATTATTTATCTTATCTAACAAATCCTTTTCAAGCGCATTTAAATCCTTATCAGGATTAGCACTGCCGACATTTCTTAAAAGCGTCTCTTTTGCAAGGATTGCGCTTTTTTCAAAATTGCCTCCTATGCCGATGCCGACTATAATCGGCGGGCATGGATTTCCGCCTGCCTCTTTTACTGTATTTATTACAAAATCCTTTATGCCCTGCAAGCCCTGCGACGGCTTTAACATCGCAAGTCTGCTCATGTTCTCGCTGCCTGCGCCCTTTGGCGCTATTGTGATTTTTACCTTGTCGCCGTCAACAATTTTCGTATGGATTATGGCAGGCGTATTATCACTTGTGTTTTTCCGTGTAAGCGGATGACAAACAGATTTTCTCAAATAGCCTTCATTGTATCCCTGCCTTACACCTTCATTGATTGCATCATCAAGAGAGCCGTCAATCGCTGCATCTCTGCCGACCTCAACAAAGAAAACTGCAATGCCTGTGTCCTGACACATTGGCGCATCTTCTTTTAAGGCAATCTGGGCATTCTCAATAATCTGGTCAAGGATTTCTTTGCCAAGAGGAGATTCCTCTTTTCCCCTCATCTCCTTTAAGGCAAACGCAACATCACTGCCGAGTTCGCACGCAGCCCTGATACAGAGTTCTTTAACTTTAAAGGTTATTTCGGATGTTGAAATTTTACGCATTGTAAGATCTGGGTTCAAGGGGTCTAGGATTCTAGGGTTCAGTAGCGTTGCCCTTTATGGGCAACGAATTCGTCGGGGATAAACCCCGACGCTACTTGAACCCTCGAACCCTATATTTTGATCTCCTCAATCAACTTCTTAATCGCCGCAACAGAATTGTCAAATTGTGCCTTTTCCTCTTTATTCAGTTCAATCTCTATAATATCCTCAACGCCATTTGCGCCAAGTTTTACAGGCACGCCGACAAATATGCCGTTGACCCCGTATTTGCCCTCGCAGTATGCAGCGCATGGTATAATTCTTTTCTTGTCTTTTATTATCGCCTCTGCCATTTCAATAACAGCGGCAGACGGCGCATAAAATGCGCTGCCTGTCTTTAAAAGTCCTACGATTTCTCCGCCTGCCTTTTTTGTCCTCTCCATTATTGCATCAATTCTATCTCTTGAAATCATTTGCCCTATTGGAATGCCTGAAACAGTAGAATATCTCGGCAGAGGCACCATCTCATCCGCATGACCGCCAATGACCATTGCGTCAACATCTTCAACAGACACATTCAGTTCTATTGCAAGAAACGCCTTTAGCCTTGCTGCATCCAAAGCGCCTGACAAGCCAATAACCCTGTTCTTTGGAAAACCGCTCACCTTCCATGCAACATAGACCATAACATCAAGCGGGTTTGTGACAACTATAATAATGGCATTCGGCGAATGTTTCACAATCTGTTCAGTAACACCCTTAACAATACCCGTATTTGTGTTGATTAAATCGCTCCTGCTCATTCCCGGCTTTCTTGCAATGCCTGCGGTGATAATTACAACATCAGAATTTGCTGTGTCCTTATAATCATTTGTCCCTAAAATCCTTGCATCAAAACCCTCAACAGGGGACGCCTCTGTCAAATCAAGCCCTTTGCCCTGAGGAACGCCTTCCACAACATCTATCAAGACTATGTCGCCTAATTCTTTTATCGCAGCCCAAACAGCGGCATGGGCGCCGACATTGCCTGCGCCAACAATAGTGATTTTTTTTCTAGCCATTTAGACCTCCTACTGATTAGTTATACTGAAAAAAGATTTTGTTCATGCTCAAAAATTGCACAGATGCTGGTAGCCGCAGGCTTTAGCCTGCGAAATAACGCAACCTAAAGGTTGCGGCTACCAATCCATGTGAGGATTTAAGCCCGCAGTCCTGACACAGCAGATGGGCATTTTTCAGCGTGAAACATGCCTTTTCCCGCAATACTCCGGCAGATGTATGCACCCTTGCTCAAGCAGTTCCTCTGTTGTTATTGCAGATGTTCTGTCAACGCTATACTGCTCTATTATCCATTCCTGTATCTTTGCCAAACCCGGATATTTCTTGTCAATCCGCTTTTCATTTTCAAGCCCGAAATAATTATTAAACCAATATGCAATGCCAGCAAGCCCTGACTTATCTGTAACAGCAACGCCAATCGGCCTTTTCAATATTTTTGCTGTGTCAAAGATATTGTATATCTCTTCATTTTTCATTATGCCGTCTGCATGGATGCCAGCCCTTGTAACATTAAAATCAGAGCCGACAAAGGGATAGTTTGATGGGATTTTATAGCCAATCTCTTTTTCATAGTACCTCGCAATCTCAGTTATAACGGTTGTATCAATGCCGTTGCTGTCGCCGGTGAGCGAGATATATTCAATAATCAGCGCCTCTACAGGAGGGTTGCCTGTCCTTTCTCCAATGCCTAATAAAGTTCCGTTTGCAGCGCTGCATCCATAAAGCCAAGCGCACGAGGCATTTACCAAAACCTTGTGAAAATCATTATGTCCGTGCCATTCAACAAGTTCCTCTGGAGTGCCGCCATCGTCAATAACAGCCCTGACCCATTTCGGAACACTCCTAGGAAGTTCTGCATCAGGCCATGGAACACCGTAACCCATTGTATCGCAAATCCTGACCTTGATTGGTATGCCGCTTTCCTCGCGGAGTTTTGTTAGTTCCTGAACAAACGGTATGCAGAAGCCATAAACATCTGCCCTTGTAGCATCCTCAAGGTGGCATCTCGGTGTAACACCCGCATCAAGCGCCGCCTTTACAACACCAAGATATTCATCCATAGTCTGCTTTCTTGTCTTTTTTAGTTTTAAAAATATATGATAATCTGACGCTGATGTTAAAATACCTGTCTCTTTCAGCCCCATCTCTTTTACAAGCCTAAAATCCTCTTTAACAGCCCTTATCCATGATGTGATTTCAGGGAATTCAAGCCCAAGTTCAAGGCATTCTTCAACAGCCTTTTTGTCCTTGTCAGTATATATAAAAAATTCTGACTGCCTGATAATGCCGTTTGGCCCACCAAGTTTATTAAGCATCTTATAAAGAGCAACGATTTGCTTTACAGTGTAAGGCGGTCTTGCCTGCTGGCCGTCGCGGAAGGTTGTATCAGTTATCCAGAATTTTTTTGCAGGTTTTTTCGGAGGGAATTTGCTGTCAAATGTAACCTTGCAGATACTATCATAAGGGAATACATCCCGCATGAGATTTGGTTCTGAGACATCAATTAAATCATACTTTTTTGCAAATTTTGCTTCAGCCATGCTTCACCCCTCCAGAAACCAAAGCCAGAAACCAAAGATAGCGCTTTCATATACCCCAATATGAGCCAGAAATACAATGGATTTTTAACCCAAAAAATGCAGTTGCATTTTTTGACAAACGCAATCTTTGGTCAAATACTGCGTCAAATCTGGCTGTCCAAATACTCACATACATTAAGGGGTATGCGTCTGTTTTGTCCAGCCATCTTTTCCTTGTCTTTGGCTCAAATCTTGCGTTTGCACCCGAAAAATAAAAACCAAATACATTTTTCGGGTTAATATTCGCGTAAAAGGCGGGAACTAAATACAGTCCATTATATTGTATACTGTATACAAAACCAAAAAAATAGTCAAGGGGATTTTAAAGCAAATTTAAAAACAAAGAACAACGAGAAATTACTTACTTGAAACTCTAAACAAACTTAAAAGATTAGACTTTTCAGAAGCATTCGGGTATCCATTTTTAAATGGTGTAGAAATATTTATCTTGGATTTTAATACAATCGGTATGTGGTCAATATCTTCTGGATTATTCGGAATGTAATAAAACTCTTTCAAGTAATCCCAATCATTATTTCTTAATGTTACAACTTCGTCTAGGTAAAAACTAACCCAAACATCTCCTAGTTTTGAAATAGGCTGCTCTTGCTCAAGTTTATTTCTTGTGATTTCCACATAATTCTTATCTAATTCAAAACCAATATACTTTCTTCCTAATCGTTTTGCTGCAATTGCCGTTGTCCCTGTTCCGCTGAAAGGATCTAAAACAATATCACCCTCATCGGTTGCCATTAAAATAATCCGCTCTAAAAAATGAATTGGCAGTTGACAGGGGTGTTCATCTCTAAATTTATTATGTTTAATCCTATGTATATCTGTCCAAACATCTGAAACTAAAGGACCAAAAGGATGCAGCATCCCCTTTTTACCGCCATAATCTTTTGCTAAAATATGCGCCTTGCGTGTCCGCTTATGCGGATAGCGAACCTCATAAAATTTTAATTCCTTGCTGTTTTTTGCATAAAACAAAATCCCGTAATGCGCAGGCTGCAATGATTTACCCATTGGAGCAGTAGAGGCATCCCAAGCAATCCAATGTTTGAAATCTGCTGTTTTGTTTAAAAATGCCGCATAATAAGTGAGCCACTTTGGGATGTTATGGACAAATATTGAGCCAGTTGGTTTTGTTATTCTAACCATTTCAATTATCCAAAGTTCGCACCAATTTAAGTATTCCTGCAATTTAAGACTGTCTTTGTAACTGTTGTACCCTTTTTTTAAATTAAAAGGCGGGTCTGCAAAGGTCATATCAATGCTGTTGTCGGGAACTGTTTTTAATAATTCCAAACAGTCGCCTTGAATAATCTTGTTTAAATATTTCTTTGTCATCATTTGAACTCTTTTTGTAAAAATGTTTTAAATCTATCAATCTCTGATTTGTGAAAAGTAAAAACATCGTCATATGCAGTTACCATTCGCTTTAAGTCGCCTTTGCGGACATACCAGCCGATGCCGTCAACAAAACCAATAAACTTTGCTTTGGGGTAATGTTCTTTTATAAGTTTTGCAATTGCATTTTCTGTTTTTGCCTTGTCGCCTTGCCCTGATGATGAAGTAGTAACAATAAAAGAACATTCAATAATTATTTTGGGTTTTTCTTTGTTTGGAATTATAAAATCCATTGTCCGCTTTGCAACAGGGGCTTTGTCAATGAGTTCAGTTAAGTCGCCTTTGCTAAATGGAATTTCTAACTCATCAAGCAATGTTTTGATTAAGGTTTCAGGATTGTTTTCTGCTTTGCCTGAATATGAGCCTTTTTCTTTGTAGCGGACAAGCGTATCCAGCATTGCAGGCATATCAAATTTGAGTTTTGAAATACTTAATTTTTTGAGTTCAAAAAGCGGCAGGGTGTTTGAAATAAAAGGGATTGTAGAACCTTCAAAAAATAAATTTACGATTGCCTTTCTGAAATATTGATTTTCTTTGAGGAGTTTTAATATCGCTGTGTCGCCCCATTCAGCAATATTGCTAATGTATTCCTTCTCTGCCCATTTTTCTTTGTAAACAAGTTTGTTTAATTCTTTATTGTCGCAAACACGGATTACTGTTATCAGCCTTTTTAAATATTCATTTGAAAAACCTGTTAAGGCAAGCAAAACCCTTAAACCATTTTCTCTTTCTTTAAGCAGATTTTCAAATATTTCTTTTTTTAGCCCTTGGGTTTCAACCTGATTTTTTATTACAAGCAGGGTTTCTTTTAAAGAATTTACATAACTTTCATATTTTTCCTGAAATACAGGATTGTAAAAATAGAAGGTGTTTTTGCCAATAACAGTTTTAAATTTGGTTTCAATTGTATGCATCCTACCCCCCTATAAGCGACATTGTCCTGCTGCATTTTTTAAATATATTATCGTTTATATAATGTCTTTCAGGTTTTTTTCTGACTGCGTTGAAAAGGAGGTTTTCTATTTCTTTATCAGAAGCGCCTTCACGGAGCGCCTTTTTTACATCTATCTCATCATCTGAAAATAGGCATGTCCTGAGTTTGCCGTCTGCTGTAAGCCTTAATCTATTGCACGAACCGCAGAAGTGGTCTGACACAGGGCTTATAAAACCGACTTCGCCGACAGCATTTGAAAATTTATATCTTCTTGCAGGCCCTGTCCTGTTTTTTGAACTGTCAAGCGGCATCAACTTCTCATGTTTCTCTATAACATCCTTTATCTCCATTGCAGTAATGCATTTTTCTTTTTGCCACCCTGCCTCAACATCAAAAGGCATGTATTCAATAAAACGCACATGATAGGGTTTTTCCTTTGTCATCAGGGCAAAATCCAGAATCTCATCATCATTAAAACCCCTTATTGCCACAACATTCACCTTTACAGGACTCAAACCGATTTTCTCAGATTCATCTAAACCTTTTAAGACATCTTCCAGATTATCAGCCCGTGTAATCTTTTGAAATCTGTCTTTTTTCAATGAATCCAGACTAACATTAACCCTGTTGAGTCCTGCGTTTTTTAACGGCATTGCATAATCTTTCAAAAGAACGCCGTTTGTTGTAAGGCTTAAATCCTCAATCCCTTTAATGCCTGCAATATTTTTTATAAAATCAACAACACCCTTTCGGACAAGCGGTTCTCCTCCTGTAAACCTCACCCTTGTTATGCCATGCGATGCGCATATTTTAATTATTCTTAAGAGTTCTTCATAACGGAGGATATTGTCAGGATTCATAAGCGGGATGCCGTCTGAAGGCATGCAATAGGTGCATCGCAGATTGCAGCGGTCTGTTATGGATATTCTTAAATAGTCTATGGAGCGGTTGTATGAGTCAATGAGTTTGGTCATTGGTCTCTTTCAGCATCGCTGCTTGCAGGCGCTTCTGCATCATAGTCTATATGCCTCTGCGCCTTGCTGCCTCCGCTGCCGCTGTCCATTTCAAAAAATCTTGCTGAATGAGATGCGGCTGCCGCGCCTTCAACTGCAACATCCGTCGGCGCTGTGCCTTGCTTGAATGCCTGAAAAATCACCTTATCTGAAGCCTGCCCCTGAATGGTTCTATCAGGGGACGGCGCTGCAAGTTTCCCTGTTTTTGCATCTACCTTTGCGAATACAATATCTTCTGGTACAGGAAAATCCTTTACAGGTGTTCCTTCTACCGCCTTTTGCATAAAATAAAGCCATATTGGCAGCGCCGCCCTTGCGCCTGTTTCAGCATGCCCAAGCGGTCTTTCATCATCATAGCCTATCCATGCGCCTGCTACAATATCAGGCGTAAAGCCTATAAACCATGCGTCGTTCAGCATATTTGTCGTGCCTGTCTTTCCTGCCGCAGGCCTTCCAAGCGCCTTTGCCCTTTGTCCTGTGCCTTCCTGTATAACGCCCTGCAAAAGGCTTGTCATAATATATGCGGTCTGCGGGCTGATTACATCTTGAGAAATAGACTCATTTTCTTCAATGACATTGCCCGATTTATCAGTAATTTTTTTGACAAACAAAGGCTCAACCTTTTTGCCCTGATTTGCAAAAACAGAAAAGACATCTGTAAGTTCCATCAATGAAACTGCCGAGGAGCCGAGGGCAATGGACAAATCCCTTGCAAGCGGCGACTGTATGCCGAGTTTCTGCGCATATTCAAGCGCATAACCAATGCCTATGTCCTTTAATATCTTTATTGATATAACATTTCTTGAATGCGTCAGCGCGTCTCTGAATGTTGTGGGCCCATAAAACTTGCCGTCAAAGTTTTGAGGCCTCCAGTCATCGCCTTTTACCGCCTCTTCAAACACAAGCGGAGAATCAACAATTACAGATGCCGGTGTATAACCCTTGTCAATTGCCGCCGCGTATATTATCGGCTTAAATGCCGAACCCGGCTGTCTTTTTGACTGGACAGCCCTATTGAACTGCGTTTTAGAAAAACCTTGGCCGCCGACCATTGCCTTTATATTGCCTGTAAAAGGGTCTCTGGCAATAAGTGCAGCCTGCGCAACAGGCTCCTGCTCAAGCGTAAGATTTATAATCCCTTTTCCATCCTCTGGCATCTCTTTAATGCCGACTAATATTACATCATTCTTTTTTATAATCTGGCTTATGTCTTTTTGTTTCCCGGCATCAGGATTATTTGTTGGATTATAAAGCCTCGCCCATTCCATGTCCTCAAATGCTATTCTGCCTTTCCTGTCGCCAAGCAGGACTGTTACAAACCTTTCCTGCGTCCCCTTGCTTGAAGCCTGCCCCGTACTTGATACGGTGGACAAGTTTACTGCTGTTACAATGCCTTGATATGTCCTCCCCTGCTCAATCTTCTTTTTAGAAATATCTTCTTTGATTTCTTCAATGAATTTTTCTATGTCATCTGTATTGGCAAGTTGTTTTATCGGCCCTCTGTAGCCGTGCCTTCTGTCATATTCTTTTAAACCTGCTGCAACAGCAAGGTTTGCCGCCTTTTGCAGTTCAACATCAAGCGTTGTATAAATATTCAGCCCGCCCTTGTAAAGCAAATCCCCGCCGTATTTCTCCTCTACATCACGGCGGATATGCTCTGTAAAATAAGGCCCGACCCAGAGGCTCTTAATCTCATTTGGC
>JACRNI010000120.1 GCA_016234925.1 Deltaproteobacteria bacterium
CATTTTTGCTCCTCACCGTATTGGTGATATACGGCTCGTCGCAAAAATGGCCTCTGTCCCCGACTGAATCTATCGGGGACAACTTGCAGGTTTCCCCAAAAATCAAAGTCTATTTTTGGGTCCCTTTATTCAAGTGATTCAATGATTTTTTTTGCCTTGGCAAAATTAGGTTTAAGTTTTAGTGTTATTCTAAATTCATTTTTTGCATCGTATTTCAATCCTTTTCTTAAGTAGGCGATTCCAAGGTTATAATGAACATCTATGTCATTGGGATTAAGTTCCAACGCAGTCATATATTCTTTTATAGCCTCATCTAATCGGCCTTGATTTAAATATACATTCCCTAAGTTATAATACACCTCTGCATAGTCAGGCTTGAGCCTTAATGCTGTTAAGTATTCTTGTATAGCGTCATTTATCTGCCCCTTATTAAGATAGGCATTCCCAAGATTGCTGTGCGCCTCTGCAAAACTAGGATTGAGCCTTAATACAATCAGATATTCTTTTATAGCCTCATCAAACTGGCCCAGATTGGAATATATGTTTCCGAGGTTATTGTGCGCCTCTGCAAAGTCAGGATTGAATCTTAACGCAGTCAGATATTCATTTATCGCCTCATCAAACTTGCCTTGGCTGGAATAGATATTCCCAAGATTATTATATGGCCCTGCAAAACTTGGATTAAGCCTTAATGCGGTCAGATATTCCTTCACAGCCTCATCAAGCAAACCCAGATGATGATACGCCGCCCCAGCCTCATTATGTCCCCTTTCTTTATTTTGGCTCTTTTTGACAACATCCATCCACAGCGCCAAATCGGTCTTCCATATAATATTTCTGAAATATGTTGCAGTAGAGAATAAAATCAGTAAAATGGTGAAGGCAGCAAAATAAAAAAACAGACCCTGAGATAAATTTGTCTTTGCGTCAGCCATTTTCAAAATATAGCAAAATAGATTTTGAAAGGCAATTTGACAAATATTTTCTTGGATAAGGCAGAGGTAAAAATGGCATGTTTAACTATCCATTCGCCTGCAAAGGTAAATCTTTTTTTAAAGGTGTTAAAAAAACGCAGTGATGGCTATCATGACATTATTACTGTTATGCAGCCCATAACCTATTATGATGAAATATTTTTGGATGTGTCAGATGGAGATGATATTCTTATTGAATGTGATAATAAAAACATCCCTTCAGACAATACAAACATTGCATTTAAGGCAGCAAAGATTTTTTTATCAAAAACTGGCTTTGCAAAAAAGGTGTCTATAAAGATAAAAAAGAATATCCCTGTTGCAGCAGGACTTGGGGGAGGGAGCAGCAATGCTGCATATGTTTTAATGGGTTTGAATGAAATATTAAATGCAGGGCTTTCTAAAGAAGATTTGATGGAAATAGGCGAAAAACTTGGATCAGATGTGCCGTTCTTTGTATTCGGCGGTTCTGCAATTGCTGCGGGCAGAGGCGAAAAACTTGAAAAAATAGAATTGCCTAAGTTCTGGTATGTTATTATAAATCCCTGTTTCCCTGTCTCAACAGCATGGGCATATGAAAATTTAGACTTGACAAAAAAACAAGAGAATATTAACATTCCATTTTTAAAAAAAAGGCTGAAGACCTTTTCCATAGAAGATATTTTAGAAAATGATTTGGAAAATGTTACAGTCAAGAAATACCCTGATATTGAAAATATAAAGGCATCTTTAAAGAATTTAGGCGCAAAAGGGGCAATGATGTCAGGAAGCGGCCCAACAGTATTTGGAATATTTGAAAATGAAGGGGCAGCAAAAAGCGCCTTTGATTGCATAAATAAAGAGCCAAAGTTTAAGAAAATGGCTGTTTTTGTGGCACAGGGACTGTAAAACAAATTCCTAAATCCTAATGTCTAATTTCTAATACCGCTAAATAAAATTAGACTTTTGTCATTTGACATTTTATTAGAAATTAGGATTTAGAAATTATGATTTATTTATTTGGGGCGTTGCCAAGCGGTAAGGCACGGGGTTTTGATCCCCGCATTCCCAGGTTCGAATCCTGGCGCCCCAGCCAGTAAAGGTGATTACACAGATTAAAAAACAGATTACACCGATTAAAACAAATCTGTGTAATCGCTTCTCAAAATCTGTGTAATCAACGAAGATATGTTAGACAAACTTAAAATATTTGCAGGAAATTCAAATCTGCCGCTTGCCCAAGAGATAGGTGAAAATCTGAATATTTCTCTTGGCAAGGCAGAGGTAAAGAGTTTCAGCGACGGCGAGATATGCGTTGAGATTCAGGAAAGCGTCAGGGGTATGGAGGTATATGTCATACAGTCAACCTGTCCACCCGCGAATAAGAACTTAATGGAACTTTTAATAATGCTGGATGCCTTGAAAAGGGCGTCTGCACATGCGATAACAGCAGTTATACCATACTATGGCTATGCAAGGCAGGACAGGAAGGTTGCGCCGAGAACGCCGATAACAGCAAAGTTAATAGCGGATTTGATTGCCGCCGCGGGCGCAACAAGGGTTTTGTGTGTAGACCTTCATGCTGGGCAGATACAGGGGTTTTTCAATGTGCCTGTCGATAATATATATGCAACGCCTGTGATTTTGGAATATATCCATAAAAATTACAAAGATGATGTTGTTATTGTATCGCCCGATGCAGGCGGCGTTGAAAGGGCGAGGGCATTTGCAAAAAGGCTTGATACAAGTTTTGCAATGATAGATAAGAGACGTCCAGCGCCGAATATTGCAGAGGTTATGAATATCATAGGAGATATAAAAGGTAAAAATGCGATACTGCTTGATGATATGATAGATACCGCAGGGACAATATCTCTGGCAGCAGATGCGCTTATTAAAAATGGCGCAAAAGAGGTATATGCCTGCTGCACGCACCCGGTATTTTCAGGTCCTGCAATAGAAAGGTTAAAAAAATCCGCATTAAAAGAGATTGTTGTGACAAATACAATACCGCTGAGCAAAGAGGCGCAGGATTTAAAAAAAATAAAAACCCTCTCAATTGCCCCGCTTTTAGGCGAGGCAATAAAGAGGATACATTACGGGGAATCCGTGAGTTCGTTGTTTGTATAGAAGGTAAACGAAGAGGAGGAATAACATGGAACAGATAGAATTAACAGCCAAACAAAGACAGGGCGTTGGCAAAGAAATCGCAAAGAAATTAAGGAGAGAAGGGCTTGTGCCTGCAATACTTTATGGTCCTGCAATTAAAGAGGCAATGCCGCTATCTTTGAACAGCAAAGACCTTAAAAAGGCATTGGCAACAAGCGCTGGAAGTAATGTGCTTGTAAATCTAAAGATACAGGATGATAAAAAAGAAAAAAGGATGGCAATGTTCAGGGGTTTTCAAAGGAATGTGCTTACACGGGAGATTATCCATGCTGACATCTATGAACTGGTGATGGATCACAAACTGGTTGTTGATGTTCCAATCCACCTTACTGGCAAGGCTCAAGGTGTTGCGCTTGGCGGCATATTGCAGCAAGAAGCAAGGACATTAAAGGTAGAGTGTCTGCCAAACCAGATACCTGACAAGATAGATGTTGATGTTACAAGTCTTATAATCGGACATTCTATCCATGTAAAGGATATTACATTACCGCAGGGTTTAAAGATAGCAGGCGACCCGAATCAGACCATCGTGCTTGTTGCCGCGCCAATGGCAGAGGTTGCTGTGAAGACTGCTGAAGAGATACAGGCAGAAGGGAAAGGAAGAGGAGAAGAAAAAATAAAAAGGCAGGGGCTTAGGGACTGGGGTCAAGGGGCTGAATATTTGAAATTCCTAAATCCTAATGTCTAATTTCTAATAAAATATCCAATTACTAAATTTCCAATGCCTTTATTTTTGACATTTGACATTTTATTAGGAATTAGGATTTAGAAATTAGAAATTCCCATTGTCCCCAGCCTCCAGTCTCTGTTTTTATGATGCTTATTATCGGTCTTGGAAATCCCGGCGCAAGATATGAATTTACAAGGCACAATATAGGTTTTCTGGCAGTTGATTGTATTGCGGATAAAACAGATATACCTTTAAATAAAAAAAGTTATAATGCAGTCTGGGGTAAAGGCAAGATTTCAGAAAATGATGCTGCTATTGCAAAACCTTTAGCCTTTATGAATCTAAGCGGCGAGGCTGTAAAATCCCTTGCTGATTTTTTTTGTATAGAAACAAAGGATATTATTGTTATATACGATGATGTTGACCTTGATTTCGGGACCGTAAGGATAAAGAAAAGAGGCGGAAGCAGCGGACACAGAGGTATGGAATCAATTATTGAAAAACTCGGCACAAATGACTTTACAAGGATTAGATTAGGAATAGGAAGACCAAAAGACAGGGGCCAAGGGGTCAAGGGGTCAAGAAGATATTATTGATTATGTGTTGAGTCCATTTAGTCGGGAAGAAGAAGATAAGTTGGATGAAATCTTGAACAGGACAAAAGATGCAGTTGAAGTAATTTTGAAACACGGCATTGAAAAGGCGATGAATAAATACAACAGGTAAAGGTATAGGTAGAGGTAGAGGTAGAGAAAGAAGAAAGCACAAATTGTTTTTTTACTATACCTTTACCTCTACCTATACCTGTATTTCAAGGAGGATAACACATGCAGCAATTAACTAGTTTTGCACCAATATTCGGGCTGGCGGGTCTTGTAATGGCATTCCTGATATATGGCCATATAAAGAAACAGCCTGACGGCAATGAAAGGATGAGAGAGATAGCAGGGATGATACATGACGGCGCTATGGTCTATCTCAAGAGGCAGTATTTAATCCTTGTTGCATTTATTGCCATTGTCTTTATCCTTCTGTCAGTATTTATAAATTGGCAGACAGGCATCGCGTATGTGGGAGGCGGAATATCTTCCATGCTTGCAGGATTTTTCGGAATGAAGGCGGCAACAAAGGCAAATGTCCGGACTGCGCAGGCGGCAAACCTCTATAAACCCAATACAGCAAAGTCATTATCCATTGCATTTCTCGGCGGCTCTGTAATGGGGCTTTCTGTTGCAAGCATAGGGCTTATCGGTGTTGGAATATTCTTTTTACTCTACGGCAAACCTGAGACCGCAGCAATCATAAACGGTTATGCAATGGGCGCATCATCCATTGCTTTATTTGCAAGGGTCGGCGGCGGCATATTTACAAAGACAGCGGATGTAGGCTCAGATTTGGTCGGCAAGGTTGAGGCAGGCATACCAGAGGATGACCCAAGAAATCCGGGCGTTATTGCAGACAATGTCGGCGATAATGTCGGCGATGTGGCAGGTCTTGGCGCGGATATATTTGAATCGTATGTCGGCGCTGTTATCGCAACAATTGCAATAGGCGCAACAGCCCTTGCAGGCTCAAAGGTTGCTGAACTCGGCTCACCAGCGGCTCTTATGTCTTTGCCGATTGTCCTTATAATGGCAGGGCTTGTGGCATCTATAATAGGAATACTATCAATGAGCATATTAGAAAAGTATGACCCTGCCTCAGCGCTTCGTTATGCAACATTTATAGCAGCAGGACTGTTTTTAATCTTCGGCTATGCAGTAGTCTATTTCATGGATGTCAACAATGGCGTTTACTGGGCAGTATTTTCAGGATGTGTCGGCGGCATTGCAATAGGGCTTTTAACAGAGCATTATACATCTGCAGGCCCTGTTGAAAGGATTGCAGAATCAAGTAATACTGGCGCTGCAACAAACATCATATCAGGTCTGGCAGTAGGGCTTGAAAGCACCGCCCTTCCTGTGCTTGCAATATGCGGCGCTATTTTTATCGCGAATTATACAAGCGGTCTTTACGGCATAGGCGTCTCAGCAGTAGGCATGCTTGCAACAGTAGGCATAATAATGAGCGTTGACGCATACGGACCAATTGCAGACAATGCAGGAGGCATATCAGAGATGAGCCATCTTGGCAAGGATGTAAGGGCGATGACTGACAGCCTTGACGCCCTCGGCAATACAACCGCTGCAATCGGCAAGGGCTTTGCCATCGGCTCTGCAGCGCTTACTGCGCTTGCGCTATTCTCTGCTTACAGTCAGGCAATTGTTGCAAAGACAGGCAAGGCATTTGATATTATTATAACAGACCCCAATGTTGTTATCGGTTTGCTAATAGGCGGCATACTGCCGTTTTTTATCGGCGCATTGACAATGACATCTGTTGGCAAGGCGGCGTTTAAGATGGTAAATGAAATCAGGAGGCAGTTCAGGGAAATCCCAGGTCTCCTTGAAGGCAAGGAAGGTGTCAAGCCCGATGTTGCAAAGTGCATTGACATATCCACAAAGGCAGCGCTTACAGAGATGATACTCCCAGGTGTTACGGCAGTTTTAGCGCCTGTTCTTGTCGGCTTTATATTAGGGCCAGCAGCGCTCGGCGGAATGCTTGCAGGCGCTACAGTTACAGGCGTGCTCCTTGCTATATTTATGGCAAATTCAGGCGGCGCATGGGATAATGCGAAAAAATATATTGAAAAAGGAAACCTCGGCGGCAAAGGCTCTGATGCGCACAAGGCAGCAGTAGTCGGCGATACAGTCGGCGACCCGTTCAAAGACACATCAGGCCCTGCAATGAACATACTTATAAAACTTATGAGCATCGTTGCGCTTATTATTGCGCCGCTTTTGATATAGTCAGAAGGTTTGTAGGGGTTTGATTTATCAAACCCGCATATCAACATCGGGTCGGATAAATCCGACCCCTACATCTGCGGACGGACGCGCCTGAATTTTATTCGGGAGAGAGGCTAGTATGGGATAAAATATCCCTGCTAGCCTTTTTTATTTTATGCAGAGCGTCATAACTTCGCATACCTGCGTTGCTCCTCGCTCGTCGCTGCGGCGTATGCTGAAAATACGCCTCACTCCTCGCTTCGTCGCGCCTTGGTCTGCTTTGTTCTGACGCTCTGT
>JACRNI010000118.1 GCA_016234925.1 Deltaproteobacteria bacterium
ACCAGAGCCGTTGAGCGTATGGACAAATCTTGGTTTTCCTCCGTCTTTTGGTTTATATCTTATGTTTGCCCGTCTTGCCTGAAAATCCTCAAAATTGCTGCAAGATGAAATCTCTCTATATTTATTTTGGCTTGGAAGCCATACTTCTATATCATATGTCTTTGCAGATGAAAAGCCCATATCACCTGTGCAGAGCGTTACAACCCTGTAAGGCAGTTCCAGTCTTTTTAAAACCTCTTCAGCATTCTGAGTAAGTTTTTCAAGTTCGTCATATGATGTTTCAGGTTTTGTAAATTTAACAAGTTCAACCTTATTAAACTGGTGCTGTCTTATGAGTCCTTTGACATCCTTGCCGTATGAGCCTGCCTCTTTGCGGAAACATGGTGTGCAAGCAGTATAATAAATTGGGAGTTCATTTTCTTTTAATATTTCATCTCTAAATATATTTGTAACAGGAACCTCTGCTGTCGGGATTAAAAAATGTTCCCAGCCTTCAATCTTGAACAGGTCTTCCTCAAATTTTGGGAGTTGGCCTGTCCCTGTCATGCATTCTCTATTTACCATAAAAGGCGGAAGGACTTCAATATATCCGTGCTTTTTTGTGTGCAAATCAAGCATGAAATTTATAAGCGCCCTTTCAAGTAATGCGCCAAGACCTTTATATAGCGTGAACCTTGCGCCTGCAATCTTGCTTCCTCTTTCAAAATCAAGTATGCCTAGCCTCTCGCCGATTTCGCCATGTTCTTTCGGTATAAATGAAAATGCGGGGATGTTCCCACATTTGCTGATTTCTAAATTATCATCAGATGTCTTTCCAAATGGAACTGATGGATGTGGTAGGTTAGGAATTGTAAGAAGGATATTTTTTATCGCATCTTCTCTATTATTTATCTCGTCATCAAGTTCCTTTATTTTTTGACTTACACCCTGCATCTCGTTCAAAAATTCTGAAGCATCCTTTCCCCGATTAAGACCTTCGGGGACATGTTTTTCTTTTTTTAGTCTTCCTATTTCTTTTGAGACTTCATTAGTCTTTTGTTTTAAAGATTCAACCTCTATAATAAGTTTTCTTCTCTCTTCATCAAGCGCCTTAAAATCAGAAAGACTAATCCCTGTTCCGCGTGGGCTCAATCTTTTTTCAACCTCATCAATATTTTCCCTTAAGAATTTTATGTCTAGCATAAGTCGCTTCGCTCCATTGTAAATTGTAAATTTTAGATTTTAAATTTTATAAACATTTTGCAATTTCCAATTTCCAATCTTCATTTTACAATTGCCGAAGGCTTCCATCTCTTGTACAATTTATTTTCTATCCCCATCGCATCCAGTGTCTTTCCAACAACAAAATCAACCATATCGCCAATGATCTTTGGTTTGTGATAGAACGCAGGCATTGCAGGGATTATGTGGACACCCATTTTACACAGTTTCAGCATATTTTCAAGGTGTATCTGATTTAATGGTGTTTCCCTTGGAACAATAATGAGCCTGCCTTTTTCCTTTAATACAACATCTGCTGTCCGTTCAATCAGATTACCTGAAATACCAGCGGCAATCCTTGCCAGTGTCCCCATTGAACATGGGCATATAATCATATCTTTTTTTAAAGATGAACCGCTGGCAAGCAAAGAAAGAAGGTCATTATGAGAATGGTATTTAATGTGTCCCGAAGATTTTTTGAAAGGATTTTTGAAATATTTTTTTAAACCTGTTTCAATCTCTTTTTTTGTTTTGCCTAATCTTAAACTAATTTCATGTTCAATCACCAAAAAACCAGAAGGGGAGATGATAAGATTTACATCGCCCCCTCTTTTTAGCAATTCATCTACTAATCGTAAGCCATATATGCTGCCGCTTGCGCCTGTTATGGCAACAATAGTTTCTCGCTTAGTCAAAAACCAATACCCCTGCTGTTTTTAATCTGTGTAATCTGCTTTTTAATCACTGTAATCTTTTCTTACTCCTATGAAAGAAATTGATTACACAGATTTCTAAAATGCGATTACGCAGATTTAAGACTACTGTTTGTTTTAATCTGTGTAATCTGCCTTTATAATCGGTGTTATCGTATCATCTACTCCTTCACCTTTATTGCCGCATAGAATGTGTTGCTGCCGCGTTGTATCAGGAATAATACTGTTTTATCCTTGCCTGCCTTTTTCATTGCGTCTTTGTAATCCTTCAGATTTGTTATCTCTAGACGGTTCACCTCTTTTATTATATCGCCTCTTTTGATGCCAGCCTTTCCAGCAGGACTGTCGGGTTTGACTTGAACTACAAGAACGCCGTCTGTCTCTTTAAAGCCGTATCTTCTTGCAATCTCAGGTGTTATCGGTTGAACGCTTATTCCAATTTTATTTTCAGGCGATGCCTCTTCCTTTTCCTCTTTTGCAGTAATCTCGCCCTCTTCTTTCATTGTGGCAACCGTGATTGCAAGAACCTTTTCCTTGCCGTCTCTCATTATCTTTATCTTTACAGTTTTGCCCGGTAGAGTAGCGGCAACCGTTTTTGGCAGGTCATTTACCTCTTTAATCTCTTTGTTGTCAAACTCAATTATAATATCGCCTGATTTTATACCTGCCTTGTCTGCCGGGTCTCCTTTGCTTACAGAAGACACAAGCGCGCCCTGCTTTTCCTTTAAGCCGAATGACTGGGCAAGTTCAGGCGTAACATCCTGTATTGTCACGCCTATCCAGCCGCGCGTAACCCTGCCTTTTTCTTTTAGTTGAATAAGAATTTCCTTTGCCATGTTGATCGGTGTGGCAAAGCCAATGCCCTGTCCGCCTGCAATGATTGCTGTGTTTATACCGATGACCTCGCCCTTTAGATTAAATAACGGGCCGCCGCTGTTTCCCGGATTTATGGAAGCATCGGTCTGGATGAAATTGTCATATGGCCCAGCGCCTATTACCCTGCCTTTTGCGCTGATTATGCCTGATGTTACTGTGTGGCTCAAACCAAATGGATTGCCTATTGCCATTACCCATTCGCCGATCTGCAATTTATCAGAATCGCCAAGGGCGGCAACCGGCAAGTCCTCGCCCGCGTCTATTTTTATAAGCGCTATATCAAGCCTTGAGTCAGTGCCGATAATCTTTGCCTTATGTTCTTTTTTATTGGTAAACGTTACAAGTATCTCCTCTGCATTCTCTACAACATGATTGTTTGTTAGTATGTATCCTTCCTTGTTGATTATGAAACCAGAGCCGAGGCTCTGTCTTTTAAATTCCCGCTGCGGCATCTCTCCAAAAAATTTGAACGGGTCTTCGCCGCCAAAAAAATCTTCAAACGGACTCTTGAATTCAGGAAATTGTGTGCCGCGTTCTTTTACGACCTGAGTTGTGCTTATGTTCACAACAACAGGATTTAATGCCTTTGAAAGTTCAACAAATGAATTTATTCCAAGTGAAGGACCTTCAACCTTTTTATCGCCGTTCTCCTTCCAGAATGTTTCAGCCCCTATTGGAGGCGTGATGCCAAGCCTTGCTGTAAGCGCAATGCCCAATATCAGCGAGGCAAGACCAACTGTAAATAACGTTACAAAGCCGAATCCCTTTTTGCCTGAAAACATTTTATCTCTCCTTTGAAAGAAATTGATTACACAGATTTCTAAAATACGATTACGCAGATTTAAGGCTACTATTTTGTTTTAATCTGTGTAATCTGCCTTTATAATCGGTGTAATCATATCATCTCTTTTGTTATGTTATATAGTTGATGCTGAAAAATATCTTTACGAACAAGTTCACGCTCAAAAATATCCTAGATGCAAGACGTTGTAGTTTGCCGATTTATCGGCGCTTTTAAAGACGCCCATAAATGTGCAAGCTACAAAATATGTTGAGCGCAGAAGCCGCAGCGACAACGCAGCAGATAGGTGTTTTTCAGCGTGAACTAGCACTAACATATCTCATTCTCAAATCATACAACACTGCATCAACAAGTTTTCCTTCACCTTCTGTTAGATTGCCTTTTGTCTTATCTTTGAGCAGTTCAATTATATCTATTGTCTGTCTCGCCATTTCAAGATTTTTATCCTTTTTATTTGTAACAGGGTCTGGAACCTCGCCTAGATTGATAAGAACAGAGGTAGATAAAGAAAGTATTAAATTGGAAAAATCCACAGGGGGCAAAGAAGGAGGAGGAGAATCTTTTTTATCAGAAACCGCCTCTGTTTCTTTTACCTTGTCAGGATGAGAACCTTCGCCGCTCCCGTATATTCTTTTGTCCACAACCTTGAAACCCTTGTCATCCAAAATTACTGCACCTCTACCTTTACATGCTTTGGCTTTGCCCCTTTTACCTTTGGCAAAGTAATCTCAAGAATGCCGTCTTTATATTTTGCCTTTACATTTTCCTTTTCAATAATATTTGGCAGGGTAAATGTCCTCTGGAAAGCGCCGTATGCCCTTTCCATCCTGTGATAGTTCTCCTCTTTTATCTCTTTTTCAAACTTGCGTTCGCCCTTTAGAATAAGCATATTGTTCTTCACTTCAATGGACACCTCTTTTTTATCAATGCCCGGAATTTCAGCCTTTAGAATAATACTTTCATCTGTTTCATAGATGTCAACAGCAGGTGACCACACACCCCTTGCAAGTTCCTCGCCTTCACCCCTGCCTGTCCGTGTAAGTGTTTCATCAAATAAGCGGTTCATCCTGTCTTGGATTGAGAGTAAATCCTTGAACGGATCCCATTTTACAAGCGCCATAGTTTTTTACCCTCCCTTGTTTTTGTTATTTTACTTATAATTTATGTTACACGCGCCTTTTTGTCAATAGCAGAGATTAACCTTTTTTAAATACCAACTCCTCATTTTTTGCATCAATTATAATCTTATCATCTGCCATAATCTCGCCGTCTAAAATCCTTGTAGCGAGTTCATTCTGAATCTTCTGCTGGATGAGTCTTTTCAGCGGTCTTGCGCCGTATGCAGGGTCAAAGCCCTGTTTCGCAAGCAGTGTCTTTGCAGAATCTGTGAGGCTGATTTCAATCTTTTTTTCCTGCAAAAGTTTTTTAAGTTTTTCTATCTGTATGTCAATTATTGCCTTTATATGCCCTCTTGAAAGCGGATGGAATATGATTATATCATCAATCCTGTTTAAAAATTCAGGTTTAAATTCAATTTTCAGATTTTCCATGACCCTTTTTTTAATCTCATCATAGTCATTTTCGCCGAGTTCAGTCAGGAATTGACTGCCTATGTTTGATGTCATTATAACAACTGTATTTTTGAAATCAACCGTCCTTCCCTGTCCGTCTGTTAATCTTCCGTCATCAAGGATTTGCAAAAATATGTTAAACACATCCTGATGAGCCTTTTCAATCTCATCAAAGAGCAGAACTGAATACGGTCTGCGCCGCACTGCCTCTGTTAAATATCCGCCTTCTTCATAACCAACATATCCGGGCGGAGCGCCGATGAGCCTTGCGACAGTGTGCTTTTCCATAAATTCGCTCATATCAATACGAACCATTGCCTGTTCATCGTCAAACAGAAATTCTGCCAAAGCCCTTGCTGTCTCCGTCTTGCCGACGCCTGTTGGCCCCAAAAATATAAAAGAACCGATCGGCCTATTTGCATCCTGAAGTCCTGCCCTTGCCCTCCTGACGGCATTTGATATAACCTTTATCGCCTCATCTTGACCTACAACCCTTTTTTTGAGCCTGTCTTCCATATGCAGAATCTTTTCCTTTTCAGCCTCCATCATCCTTGAAACAGGTATGCCTGTCCACTTTGACACAACCTCTGCAATATCCTCTTCATCAACCTCTTCTTTTAACATGCGGCTGTCTTTTTGCAATTCTGCAAGTTTCTTTTGCGACCCTTGCAAATCTTTTTCCAATTGGACAAGTGTGCCGTATTTTAATTCTGCTGCCTTGCCCAAGTCACCTGTCCTTTCAGCCTGCGATGCCTTTAATTTTGCGTCCTCAATCTTGCCTTTGGTTTCTCTGATTTTAGATATAATATCTTTTTCCTGAACCCAGTGCGCCTTGAGCCGCGAACTCTCCTCTTTTAAGTTTGCAAGTTCCTTTTCAATCTTTTCAAGCCTTTCTAAAGATGATTTGTCAGTCTCTTTTTTCAATGCCTGTTTTTCAACCTCAAGTTGGATCACCTTTCTTTCTATCTCATCTATCTCAGTCGGCATGCTGTCTATTTCAATGCGGAGCCGGGAAGCAGCAATGCGGACGCCGTGATGAACCTCATATCTTTCCTTCAAACCCCGCAATATTGCAATCGCATCTGTTACATTCGGCTCGCCGACAAAAACAGGCTGAAATCTTCTTTCTAAAGCAGCATCCTTTTCAATGTGTTTTCTATATTCATCCAAAGTTGTTGCGCCAACGCATCTTAATTCACCCCTTGCAAGAGCGGGTTTTAGCATATTTGACGCATCCATTGCGCCTTCAGCAGCGCCTGCGCCTACAAGCGTATGAAGTTCGTCAATGAATAATATTACTGAACCAGATGCCTCATCCATCTCCCTTAAAACCGCCTTGAGCCTGTCTTCAAATTCACCCCTGTATTTTGAACCAGCAATGAGCGCGCCCAAATCAAGCGCAAGAAGCCTCTTGTTTTTCAAGGTCTCTGGCACATCGCCTGAAACAATCCTCTGCGCCAATCCTTCAACAATCGCTGTCTTTCCAACGCCTGCCTCGCCAATCAAGACAGGGTTATTCTTTGTGCGTCTTGACAAGACCTGAACAACCCTTCTGATTTCATCGTCTCTGCCAATCACAGGGTCAAGTTTTCCCTTTCTTGCGAGTTCAACCAAATCCCGCGTGTATTTCATCAATGCCTGATATTTTTCTTCAGGGGACTGGTCTGTTATACGCTGTGTTCCCCTAATGGAAGTCATTGCCTTTAAGATTGCGTCTTTGCCAGCGCCCTGCGCCTTTAAAATCTTTTCAACCTCGCCTTTTTCATCAGCCATTGCAAGAAGCACATGCTCAGTTGATACAAATTCATCCTTTAGCCTCTGCGCCTCTTCAAATGCCGCATCAAGAACCTTTTTTAAGTTTGGGCTGATATAGGTCTCGCCCGCGCCCGACACCTTTGGGATTTTTTTTAGGATTTCTTCAATCTGATTTTTTATAAGCGATATATTGACGCCAATCCTTTGAAGGAGAGGCGCGGCAATCCCGCCTTCCTGCTGAATGAGCGCAAGGAGAAGGTGAGGGGAGTCAACCGCCTGATGCTGAAACTTATCAGCAATGGATTGAGCCGCCTGCAAAGCCTCTTGGAGTTTTATTGCTATAGCATAGTTGCATTAAAAACAAAAGGGGAAATATTTTAGGATTTTTTTAAAAAAGAGGATTGGTTGATAAAAGATTAAGTTTGGGAGTTTTGTAAAAAGAGGCTAAAGGTTTACAGGTTAACGCAGTGGCGGTTTAAATGTCCCCGAAAGCAAAGTTAATAATTAAATGATTTATAGTTTCAAGTTGCTTGTCAGCTCGTATAGCAACAACGCTATATTAGTGGCAGAATTATTGACTTAATAAGGTCTTTATTTGAGACCCAGACATACCACCCTTCAGATAATTGGCAAAATTTATAAGTAATGCTTTTTCTGGAGAATCATATTTGTTCTTGAGAGTATCATAGAACTCTGTTAAGTCCCAATTACCCAAATGATCTTTATTGATTGAAACATCTTGCTTTTCTATGAATTCTGAAATTTTGTTTTTGAGGTCAGTAAATTTATTTTCAAGATAAAATTTAAACGCTTCAAGATATGTTAACAGCGGAGTTGCTTTAAAGAACTCCAATTTGTCTTTTACTATATTATTATAGTTTCCAGTTTGTCCAGCCACTAAATAAAGCTCAGCTAAATTTCGGATAGCACCTTGATTCATTGGTTCAATAGTTAAAATCTTTTTATAAGTTTCTATTGCTTCGACATAATTTCTGAGTTGAACCAGAAAAAAAGCTCTAAACATTAATAACTCTATATCATCTTTAGCCATTTCAAGCCCAATGGCAATATAGTCCAAGGCTCTCTGGTAACCTTTTTGACGATAGTAATAACCTATCTTTTCTTTTATCTCAAGCAACTTAATTTTTTTATCTTGTTCTTCATTAAGGGTATCAATGGATGTGATTTGGCTTTGAACCTTTTCTTGTGATTTAGTTAGTTCTTTGAGTTTTATTTCAAAGTCAGATTTTAACTCTTTTATTTTAGTCAATTCGGAATCATATTCCCCTTTCAGTTTAAATATACTTTTAAACCCTACATAGCCGAGAATAGTGCTGATAATGGCAAAGAAACCTAATGCAATTGTTATTACAATTTGAACAGTTGTATAGTTTGACGAGTAAGTTTCTTTTAACAAATCTTTTTCGATTTTGTAATTGAGTTGGTCTCTTCGTATTTCTTTTATATCGTTTTCAAATTTCTCTAGTGTTTGTCTGTCGTTATTGACAGAAACTGTGCTGTCCTTGGAATAGCAAAGATTTGTTGTTATTAAAAGAAAGAATATTAGAATTGTCTGTCTCATAAATTTTGCCGACAACTTGTTTGTATCCTAAAGCATGTTTCTATTATGCCCCTAAATTTAGGATGGCATCCGAAGTCTTTCGGGTTTGTAAATCTCCAGCAACCCAATATGTAGCAATAATAATTTCCTTTCCCCCTCGCTTTATAAACTAACAACTTCAACTTCTAATCTTTCTTTAACTTCATGCTTTGCTTCAAGGAGATTATCTATTTCATCCAAAATTTTTGCATGAAAATATCTTTCGCCGCATTCAGTGCAAACTTCAGATTCAACATTCTCAACAAGATACAGTTTTCCATGAAGCCAATGCTGCCGTTTTACTTTCTTTTTAGTTGTTTGACCTCCGCAAAATTCACAAATCATATTTCCTCCTCTAAAGCATATGCAGTTATTATCAAGAGACTGCCTTGCTCTTTAAATCTGCATACAACATAAATCATTCTTTCATCAACTGCAGGGCCTGCTATTCTGTAACGAGTCCCTCTAATATCCTCTGTTAGTTTCTTCTCTATTGCTCCATTAAGAACAGCATGTTCAATATCGCTTCGTTCAAGATTATCATCCACCATTTCTTCTTCTGCATGAACTGACAGGTAATAGTCTCTATCTATAATCTTCTGTCTAATTCTCTGTAAAACCTTCATTCAATCTATTCTCAGTGGGCAATGATGTTGTTTAAATCGTTTGTATCCAAACCATAACTGGGTTTACCTCACCACAAACACAGGTCCCTCTATATTCCTCATCACATACTCGGTTGTTGAGCCGAGCACCATTTCATAGATTGCCGAGTGTTCTGAAAGCCCCATAAATATGAGGTTATGTTTATTGTCTTTATAATATTTAACAATATCTTCTGCCTTATGCTCTCCATGCAAGAGGACAAATCTTGCATTTATATGGTAAGGCTTTAGATATTCCTCTGCGCTTTTTAATATCTCTCCATTGCTGCCGTTTTTTGACACATTTATCACTGTAAGCGGCAGTTTCAAGGTCTTTGAAAACTCTGCTGCAAAGTGGAGCGTCTTGCTTGCTGATTTGCTCCCGTCGTATGCAAATAATGGGTTTGATATTTCTTTAAATTCATCAGGGATAACCATAACAGGCTGCGGGGATTTTCTCATAACACCTTCTGTTGTAGAGCCAAGGAGACCGTATTCAAACTCCACATTTATCCCATGCCTTCCCATTATAATAAGGTCGGCAAGTTTTGCCTTTTCGCATATCTCATTTGTGATTATGCCTGTTTCTGTAAAGGTTTCGTGTTTTACATTTTCTTTTTTGCAGGTATCAGAAAAATCTTTTAGTATCGCTTTTCCCTTTTCCTCAAGTATTTCACGCATTTTCGTAGAAAAATTAAGAAATGGCTCAAAGCCCATTGAGCCTGATAAATCGTGTAAAAAAGGTCCTTCAAGGCTGACTATATCAAGAACATATAATCCTGTTAAATTTGCATGGAATTTTTTGGAAAGCCAGATGCCGTATTCAAGCGCTGTCTTGCTGTGTTTTGAGCCGTCTAACGGGATAAGAATATTTTTAAACATTACGCCTCCTATGAATTGATTACACAGATTTTAAAAAAACTATTACACAGATTTTTAAAAGTAATCGTGTTGCCTGAATCTGTGTAATCTGCCTTTATAATCTGCGTAATCATATTATTTCCTATTGTATGATTTTTTTTAATGTTTCAAGATTTTGTTTTGCCTCAACATCGTTGGGGTTTAATTTAAGCGCAGTCTCATATTCCTTTATTGCCTTATCCGGCATTTTCTTTCTTGTATAAGCATATGCCAGATTAAAATGGATGTCAGCAAGGTCAGGATTTATTTCAACTGCAATTTCAAGTTCCTTTAATGCCCTGTCAATAAGACCCTTTCTTCCATATGCTATTCCCAGATTGTTTCGTATCTTTGCAGAGCCGGGTTTGAGTTTAACAGCAGTCTCAAGTTCTTTCACTCCTGCATCAATAAGCCCGATGTCTTTGTAGATATTGCCTAGATTGGCATGGGCATCTGCAAAGTTTGGATCTAATGCTATTGCCTTTTGAAATGCCGTTATTGCATCATCTATCATGTCCTTTGACAGAAGGGCCACGCCTAAATTTGTATATAAAAGAGGGCTGCCGTTTTTTTCAAGCGCAAGGACGTTTTTATATTCTTGAATGGCTTTGTCAGGAAAACCCTTTACATCATAGGCATAACCAAGATTGCTGTGCGCCCTTGTCTTATCAGGTGATTTTTTAGAAATATCAAGCCATAATAACGTGTCTTCTATCCAGAGTTTATTTCTATGATAAGCAAAAAAACTTAAAAATAATATTAAGGCTGTAAAGAATATTCTCAAACCAGAATAGCCTTTTGCTAGAGACATCCTATACAGAGCGTCATAACTTCGCATACCTTCGTTGCTCCTCGGCTCGTCGCTGTGGCGTATGCTGAAAATACGCCTCACTCCTCGCTTTCGTCGCGCCTCGGTCTGCTTTGTTCTGACGCTCTGTATGCGCATTTATTTATGACGCTGTGTATAAATCCCTAAACAACTGCTTCCTGCATCTCATTCACAGTTACTTCTCCTGCAACAGCGTCCACCCTGAAGGCATCGCCTTCCTTCCATTTGAGGGTTATCGGTATCTTGACCTTTTCATCTATGTTTCTTTTCAAGAACCTTGCCCCATACTTGACATTGTAGCCGGTGTCCACAAGCATATCAATTGCGGCATCTGTTATATCAAGCGCTTTATGATATGTCTCCATGTGGCTTTTTATGCTGTCAAGGTATCTTATTGTAATCTCCTTGACCTCGTCCCTTGTAAGCGGCGAGAATACGATTATGTCGTCTATCCTGTTTAAAAATTCAGGCGTAAATGAGTTTTCAACCTCTTTTATTATATTCTTTTTCAAGTCCTCGACCTTTAAGCCTTCCTGCAGAAAACCCAATGGCTTTGTGAATTTCTTAAACTCATCTGCGCCAAGGTTGCTTGTCATGATAATGACCGTATCGCTGAAATATATCCTCTTGCCCCTTCCGTCTGTAAGCCAGCCCTCATCAAAGACCTGCAAGAATAGGTTCAGCACATATGGATTTGCCTTTTCAACCTCATCAAACAGAACAACTGAATAGGGGTTCTCCCTCACCTGATTTGTAAGTATGCCTCCCCTTTCAGAGCCGACTATGCCCCTCGGCATGCCTATGAGTTTATCAACCGCAACTGTAGAATCCTTGTATTCGCTCATATCAAGCCGTATCATCTTTTTATCATCGCTGAATAAAAATTCCGCAAGGGACTTGGCAAGTTCTGTCTTGCCAACGCCTGTCGGGCCCAGAAACAGAAAGACGCCGTCAGGCCTTGAGTAATTTTCCTTTAAAGGGCCTTTGTTTAATTTCATCCTCTTTGCAACTGCGTTTATCGCCTCTTTCTGTCCGACAATCCTTTTTGCTATGGCATCTTCCATGCCCTTAAACCTTGCCGTAGTATCCCTGAATATCATGTCAACTGGTATCTTTGTTTCCTGCGATATAACCTCTACAATGTCATTTTTATTTACAGGCCTTCCTGCCTTATTGATTTCAACCTTTACGCATGCTGTGTCAAGCCAGCCAATTACCTTGTCAGGCATGCGGAGGCTTCTCATATATCTCTTTGACATATCAATCGCTGTGTCAACTGCGTCGTCAGCAATCTTGACCGAATAATTTTTTTCAAGCCGCTGCCTTATGCCGTAAAGGATTTTCTTAGTGTCATCTGCGGATGGTTCGTTTACCTGAACAACCCTGAACCTCCTTGCCAGCGCTTCATCCTCTGCAATATATTCTTTATATTCCACAGCAGTCGTAGCGCCGATAATCTGCACCTCGCCCCTTGCCAAAGTCGCCTTGAATATGTTTGCCGCATCAGACGGCACGCCCATTGCCGAGCCTGCGCCAATCAGGGTATGCGCCTCATCGATAAAGAGTATTATGTTGTTTTTATCCTTGAGTTCCTTTATGATTTTTTCAATCCTGTCCTCAAACATGCCCCTGAATATTGTGCCTGCAACAACAGAGTTCATCTGCAGATTTACAATCTGCTTGTCCCTGATTCTTTTCGGCACATCATGCGGCTCTAGTTCTATCTTCCTTGCAAGGCCTTCAACAACAGCGGTCTTTCCAACGCCCGGTTCGCCGACAATCATAACAGAGTTGCTTCTTTCAACATGGCACAGGATTTCCATTACCTGCTTGATTTCTTCGTCCCTGCCGATAATCGGAGGGAGTTTGTCATAGCAGGCTAGTTTGTTCAGGTTTACTGCAAAATGCTTTAAATTCGGCGGAAGTTCAAATTTCTTTTTTAAATCCTCTTCAACCTCTTCCATGCTTCTAACCTTGACATTTACAGCCCGCATGACTGCTTCAGGTTCAATGCCGAAACTTTTAAATATCTTTGCTGGCAGCGAATTGGAGTCCATGAAGATTGCTACAAAGAGGTCAGTGGAATCTATAGTGTCCCTGTCCCATCTCTGCGCCTCTTCCCATGCAAGTTTCAACATAGACTTTGTGGCAGGCGGGATCTTCAAGCCTGCGCCTACATATTGGCGGGTAATATTCAGATGTTCGTTGACGAATGAGATGACCTGTTTTGCGTCAAGGTTTAAGTCTGTCATCATCTCATTAAAGAATACCGCTTCTTGTGAGGCAAATGAAATGAATATATGTTCAACCCCTAGATAATAGTGCTGCCTTTTCTGGGACTGCTCAATGGCGTCTTCAATGACCTTTGACGCCCTAGGTGTCAATTTTTGTTTTAGGCCTTCTATTTCAAACATCTAATTGCCCTACCATCCCGTGCCTGAGCGGGGGTTGTATGGATGGATTTTTTGAAACTCTTTCAGCAAGTCCAAAGCCTTTTGATCCAAATCCTTTGGCGCAATGACTGCAATTATAACATACTGATCGCCTCTTGTCTTTGTTTTTTTATTTTCAATGCCCTTGCCCTTTAATCTTAATTTTTGTCCTGTTGATGTGCAGGGCGGTATTGTAAGAAGTGTTGTGCCGTCTAATGTCGGTATATTTATCTTTGCCCCAAGGCTTGCCTCTACAATTGTAATAGGCAGGTCAAGATAGATGTCGTTATCTTTTCTTGTAAAATAAGGATGCGTTTTTACATTTGTGATTATATAAAGGTCGCCGGGTCTGCCGTGCTTTGGACCGGGAGTCCCTTTACCGGCAATCTTCACCCTTGAGCCGTCTGCAGCGCCCGGAGGGATTCTAACTGTTATCCATTCGCGGGAAAAATCCCTTCCCTGTCCTTTGCATGTATAGCAGGTTTCTCCTGCTAAAAAACCTGTGCCCCCGCAGTTAGCGCATGTCTGCCTGATTGTAAAGCCTGACTTTGTAACCCCTTTTTGGCCTGTTCCTTCGCAGACAGGACATCGTTTTTTTTGAGCATCTGTTTTTAATCCGCTGCCATTGCATGACCGGCATATAATTTCTTTGTCAACAGGAATCCTTACTTCCGCGCCTTTTACTGCATCTTCAAAATTAAGTTCAACACTATATTCTATGTCTTTACCCCGGCCGGCCTCTGACCATGGTTTTGGTCTTTTGCCGAATATGTTGCCGAATATATCTTCAATGCCGCCTATGTCAAAACCAATATCTCCAATGTCAACACCGCCCGGGTAGGTGTATTGCCTGCCTCGTTCAAAACCCTGTTCAAATGGAAATTGCCCTGTCCTGTCATACTGCGTCCTTTTTTGAACGTTGCTTAAAACCTCGTAAGCCTCATTTATTTCCTTAAACCTTGTCTCTGCCTCTTTATTACCGGGGTTTACATCAGGGTGGTATTTTTTCGCAAGATTTCTGTATGCCTTTTTAATATCATCTTCTGCGGCATTTTTATTTACACCGAGGATTTCGTAAAAGTCTTTTTTAGGCATGTTTTTAAGGAATGGAAACGGAGAAGGAGAGAATCGGGGAATGGGTGAAAAGTATCTCCCCGGCTCGCCGTTTCTCCGATTCACCGGTTCGTATTTTCCATCTTCCCCCTTGCCCCTAAACCCTATCCTCTTGGTTTATCTTCTTCAACAAACTCTGCGTCAACAACCTCACCCTCTTTTTTGCCGCCTGTTTCTGCTCCAGCGTCTGCATGGCCTGCATTAGGTGGCGGGCTCTGTTTATACATCACCTCTGCCATTTTGTGCGACGCCTGATTGATTTTGTCGAGCGCCTTTTTCATATCTGCCATATCTTCTTTTGCCACAGCATTTTTCGCCTCGGATAAGGCGTCTTCAACTGCCTTTATATCGGCATCAGTTAATTTCGCCTTATGCTCATTAAGCGTCTTTTCAGTGGCATATATAAGCGAATCAAGTTGATTCCTTGTTTCAACAACCTCTTTCCGTTTTCTATCTTCATCAGCATGGACTTCAGCATCCTTAACCATTTTTTCAACCTCATCCTTTGCAAGTCCGCTTGACGCAGTGATTGTAATCCTCTGCTCCTTTCCAGTCGCCATATCCTTTGCAGATACATTTAATATGCCGTTTGCATCAATATCAAATGCAACCTCAACCTGAGGAATGCCCCTTGGCGCAGGCGGCAGGCCGATAAGGTGGAACCTTCCAAGCGTCCTGTTGTCTCTTGCAAGTTCCCTTTCGCCCTGAAGAACATGGATTTCAACCTGCGTCTGATTGTCAGCCGCAGTTGTAAAGACCTCTTTTTTCCTTGTTGGTATTGTGGTGTTTCTATTTATAAGTTTTGTCATAACGCCGCCGAGCGTTTCAACGCCTAGAGAAAGCGGGGTTACATCCAGAAGCACAACATCCCGGACCTCGCCTGCAAGCACGCCTGCCTGAATTGCAGCGCCGACAGCGACAACCTCGTCAGGGTTCACGCCCTTATGCGGCTCTCTTTTAAAGAAATCCTTAACAAACTCCTGTATTTTCGGCATCCTTGTCATGCCGCCGACAAGCACAACCTCGTCTATGTCAGACTGGCTTAAACCTGCGTCTTTAAGCGCCTGTTCGCATGGCTTATGGCTTCTCTCTGTCAAGTCTTCTGTTATCTGCTCCAATTTTGCCCTTGATAAGCGGATAACCATGTGTTTCGGCCCTGTTGCATCTGCTGTTATAAACGGCAGGTTGATTTCTGTCTCCATTGTCGATGAGAGTTCTATCTTTGCCTTTTCTCCTGCCTCTTTAAGCCTTTGAAGCGCCATCCTGTCCTTTGAAAGGTCTATGCCCTGGTCTTTCTTAAACTCTGCAACAAGCCAATCAATAACCCTCTGGTCATAATTGTCTCCGCCAAGGTGCGTATCGCCGTTTGTCGCCTTTACCTCAAACACGCCCTCGCCGACTTCTAATACTGATACATCAAATGTGCCGCCCCCAAAGTCATAAACAGAAATTGTCTCTTCCTTTTTTTTGTCAAGCCCGTATGCAAGAGATGACGCAGTAGGCTCGTTTATGATTCTCTTGACATCAAGCCCTGCAATCTTGCCAGCGTCCTTTGTCGCCTGCCTCTGCGCATCGTTAAAATATGCCGGCACTGTAATAACAGCCTCTGTAACAGGCTCGCCGAGATATGCCTCTGCAGCCCTTTTTAATTTCTGGAGTATAAATGCAGAGATTTCAGGAGGGGTATAATGCTTGCCCATAATATCAATAACTACCCTGTTCTGCGGGTCCCTTATCACTTTATAGGGGACCATCTTCATCTCCTCATTTACCTCGTCATAAGTCCTTCCCATAAACCTTTTTATTGAAAAGATTGTATTTTCAGGGTTTGTTATTGCCTGTCTTTTTGCAACCTGACCTACAAGGACTTCGCCGTCCTTTGTAAACGCCACAACTGACGGCGTAATCCTGCTGCCTTCCTCATTCACTATGACCTTTGGCTCGCCGCCCTCCATTACAGCAACAACAGAGTTTGTTGTGCCAAGGTCTATGCCTATAATCTTACCCATGTTCTTTAATCCTCCTGTATCGTGTTTATATAGAATTTATGCCCCAAAAACCGTTTTGTCAAGGCAATACTGCAAAAATAAATTAACAGGCTGTTGAAAAAGGCATCAACAGCCTTTATCTGTGCAATCAGAGTTTGTTGAGTTTTTCAACAAACTATTAAATATAACCAGCGCTTTATTGATTTTAAATCAAATTTATTATATCTTATATGGCATGAAGGTTGATTATTATAAATTTGTTGAACAAAGGTTGTCCCTTTTTGATGATGTTATAAAACACTATGAAAACATAAGCAGCGGAAAACTATGGAAAATAGAGCCGTCATACGCAAGATTTCATCTTGGCGAATCTATAAGCGACCTTAAGATACCGTATCTTATGGGCACAGACGATGAATTGATTGTTGAAAAGGCTATTGCAGAACTCGCCCTGCTGTTGAAAAAGAGGTTTTATGCCGGGGCAGCGGATGATTCGCAAGAAGAGGTTATGGACCTGCCGGTAACTATTAAGGCAACTGTAATAGACAGGACATTCCGCACAGACATCTTTCCTTTAAACTCCCCTGAAAAAATAATTGCCACAGACATTCTCTTGTCAGCGCCGTTCATGGACAGCGGTATTATAAAATACTGGCTTGCGCAGGACGGCAGCGGAAAACAGTTTATGGATAAGGCAAAGGCAATCCTTTTAAAGTCTATAAAGGAAGAGATGGGGCTGATGGGCTCTGAAAAGACGGCGTATATTACACTTCTCGCGCTGATAAACACGGTTATGAAAAAGAAGGAGATGCTGAAAGGCATCAGGGTTAAAAAAATAGGATATGAAAGGCTTGAAAGGCTTATTGGATTTTCCATGTTCTTTTTATTCGCCTCGGTTGTAAACAGCATAGAAGAGGAATTGAAAGAGGCAAAGGTATTATATGATACAAATGAAGTAATAATGACGCTTAAATCATGCCTGACGCCGCAGGGTTTTGTCTCTATCAGCGGCAATATATTAGAGCAGGATTTGAATCCTTATAAGATACCAAAGGATATTGTTGCCATTCTTACCCCGATATACGAAACCGCTGCCCACAGATGCAAAGACACATCAGAGATAATTGACCTGATGAAAAAGGGCGCTAATGACGACCCGTTTTTTATAGACAGCCTTGTCAAAATACATATGCACAATCAGTTAAGGAAGACCATAGTTGAATATCTGCTGGAATATGATATCTCCGGCATATATGTGCATGGGCTGCTCGGCGAGATATGCCAGAATCAAAAGACACTGCTTCTTGTATTCAGTGATGCTGACTTTAGAGACAAGGTTTATAAGGGTTTAAGCGATGTTAAGATAAGATTTGGCAGGGATGCAAAGAGAACAGAAGCCGTAGAACAGATCATGGTTTTTCTTAAACAGTTAGGCGAAACAAAATTCTGGGACTGGTTTAAAATCCCTGAAGCAAATATAGGAGAAATCATATCAGATGTTATTAAAGGATTTATCGCATATAAGTTTGACGAGGAGGTTGAAAGATTTGTTTCAACAATGAGGGGTGCAGTTGTTGACAAGAGAACGGATTTAAGAGCGAAAGAGATGCTTCAGGATTATGAGAGGGGAAGGTTATACAGATTTTCTTTTGATGACAGGCCAATCTTAAATACAGCGGCAAGCGCTTCGGATGGCTTGCTCTTTGTTGATATGAAGGATTTTACAAGAAAGACTTTTAAGGTAAAAGAGGCGTCAATGGCGGAATTTATGAAGGATGACTTTTACACACCCATATTAGAGGCTTCAAAGAAGTATGGCGCAAGCGGCGGCGTATCTGCTGTTCATAAGGGCATTCAGATAGAAAACTTTCTTGGAGATGCGGCGATATTTTCGGGCAGTGTTGCCAACTTAATCTCGTTTGCAACTGGTATTCAAAAGATTATGAGGTCTTACAAGGAAAAACTTAAAAAAAGATTTGCCAGCATATCTCAAGATGCTATAAGCGCTGTTCAAACAAAATATGAAAATGCAATTGATGAGATAAAAAAACAGGAAAAGGAATTAGCGATTGCTATTGAAAAAGGGGATAAAATAGCAGAGATAAAACTTGTTAAACTAAAAAGCAGAGAGGCGTCTTTGGAAAAGGCTCATAGGGCTGAAATTGAAAACATTGAGGCAGGCATGGATGCGGGGCTGTTTATTTCCTACGGCACAAAGCCGGAAACCATTGTAATCCACGATGATTATTGGGGAACCCTCAAAGTTGCAATCGGCGAAAAGATAAACGAGGCTGCGCGCGGAACTACAAGGAATTCTGCAATCAAGGCTAAAAGAGAGATTCTTCTTGAAAGGGAAAAAGATTTGAGAGGCGAGCAGAATCTTGAATATCCTTTTGATGTGTTTATTGACAAGACCTACAGCCTTTTTATACCGCCTGAAATTGATGCGCAGATTGATGATATGATTATGCATAGAGATTTGGATATTATAGAAGATATAGCAAAGATTGTCGCTAATGACTGTTATGATGACCTTAAAAAGATTGTAAACCACGAGCCAATCTCATCTGCAAAATCGCTTTCTGCAACGAGCGATATTTATAACAAAGGGCAGGCATTGACAGATGCTGCATTAGAGGCATATATGCATGAGACAAAGACCGTAAAGGTCTTTTTTAAAAAAGAGGCGACTGTTTCGGAACTGCATCAGGATATTCAGAGCAGGTTTTTCTTTCCAGAAGACAAGATAGAATTATGGTTCGGCATTGATGTCTCAGGCAAAATGGATACATTAAAGATATTTTCAAGATGCGGGACTGTTACATTTAAGGGTTTTGAGGCAGCGATGCCGACGGTTGTTTATGAAATCTTGGATACAAATTCAGATTTTTTTAGTATGCTGGCAAACTGCCACTTCCAAAATTGGTTTGAAGAGGCAAAAAATCAGAGCGGAGAGCGGGCGCAAAAACGGAAGATTGCAAATTAACAGGCTGTTGAAAAGGCCGTCATTGCGAGGAGCGAGATTCCTCACCTGTCATTGCGAGGCTCACAAGGTGTGTGAGCCGAAGCAATCTCAAGACAGGCTCGGAACAGGCTCCGCAATCTCTTATGAGGATACTGGGTTTGAAACCCAGTATCCTCATAATTTACTTAAAAACGAGATTGCTTAGCTTTGCTCGCAATGACCCAAAAATGAGTTTTTCAACACCCTGTTAAGAAAAAGATTTTTTATTTATTACCTCATTCATGCTGCCGGTTCTGTAGCCCTGCAAATCAATTGTGATGTATGTAAAACCAATCTCTTTAAATCTTTTGACTATTGCAAGCCTTTTGCTGTCAGACAGAAAATTACGCAACTCCTCAACCGATACTTCTATCCGAGATGTTTCATTGTGATACCTGACGCGGAACTGTTTAAAACCAAGTTCCTTTAAAAATATTTCGCACAAATCTATCTTATCCAGTCTTTCCTGAGTAATCCTTGTGCCGTATGGAAATCTTGAGGATAGACACGCAAAAGACGGTTTATTCCATGTCTCTAAATTCATCAAATAGGAGAGTTCCCTTATATCATCTTTTGACATATCTGCTTCAACAAGGGGACTTCTTACGTCAAGTTCTTTCGCTGCATCTCTTCCCGGTCTAAAGTCCTTGAGGTCGTCCATATTGCTTCCATCAGCAACATAATTTATTCCGAGTTTCTTTGCCTCTCTTGCTGCGATTAGAAAAAGTTCGCTTTTGCAGTAGTAGCATCTCTTTTCCGTATTTTCTGTAAAATTCGGGATAAGTAATTCATTGGAATCAACAATCAAATGCCTTGCGCCAAAATCAGAGGCTAATCTTTTAGCATCTTCAAATTCAGATGCTGGATATGTCGGCGATGCTGCTGTCAGGGCAACTGCATTATTATTGCCAAGTGTGTCAATTGCGGTTTTAAGCAAAAATGTTGAATCAACACCGCCTGAAAATGCAACAAGAACGGAACCCATATCTTGCAAGATAGTCTTAAGTTTTTCAAGTTTTAGATTTGAGATTTGAGATTTGAGATTTGAGATTTGCAACATCATATCCTCATCCGCTCCATTGTTTCATCATCAATCAGTGAATCAACTGTAAAAACAGACTCCTCGCCGTTTTTAACCGCTTTCAATTGGCTATGCAGGTTTGCCTTTTCTTTAGCATATTTAAGTATTATCCTGCCTGTCACATCTCTCGCAGCAGTGTTTATATTGCCGCACACAAGCGCTGTCGGACCTGCAAAATTTAAAGGTTCTATAAGGAGATTGTAAGGCTGCATAAGGTTTTTGAGTTTTATATTATCCTTTTCATTTCTCCCGATAATAACCTTTGTATTTTCATCTATCCTTAAATGCCGCCCTGCTTTTAATAAATGAAGGTCTTTTGTTGACACATCATTATTATGCTCCAGAAGGTCTTTGACCTTTTTTGAAAATATCTTGTCAGTAAGAAGACACCCGCCTGAAGGGCATGGATAGTCCGCAACATCCAATTCCTCTGCCAATTCAATCTGGTGTTTCCTTGAACGGCCTATAATATCAAGAAGTTTTTCCCTGTCAACAATGCCGGTCTTTTCAGGAATTGTAGGCTCAAGGTGTTTTGCAGATAAAGGGCGGAGTATAAGCCCTTCTAATCCGCTGTCCCTTTCAATTGATTTAAAGGCATCTATCCTTTGGGACATCGGCCTCTGACCCAGAACCTCTCCTGTAATAATAAAAGATGCGCCTGTTTCATGCATATATTTTTTTGCAAGTTTGTGCATATAGATGCGGCAGTCAACGCAGGGATTTATGCCTTTGCCATAGCCGTATTTCGGATTTCTTATAACATCAATATAGTCAAGACCTTTTTGAAGAATCTTGATTTTTATGCCGAATTCATTTGCGACCCTTTGCGCCTCGCTCCTGCAGGTTGAGTCTCTGCAATTGCAAGTGCAGAATGCAGATGTGAAATTCAACGCCTCGATATCAATGCCCTGCTCAAGCATAACCTTTACAGCCAACGTTGAATCTAGTCCTCCGGATAGTAATGCCACAGCCTTTTTATTCACCTTATCCCTCCAAAAATATATGCCGGCCATTTGGCCGGCATATATTTTATTATACGCATTATTCGGTTAAAGTCAAAGGGTTTTGAAATTATTGGAGTAACTTTTTCTTGACAAGCGTTTAATTAGCAGTATAATCTACAGCAAATTAGTATTATTTTTTATAAAGTAAATGAATTTCTAAAAGGAGGTATTTATGGCAACAGAAAAAAAAGATGTTAATGTGGCAATCGTTGGTTTGGGAAGGGTGGGAAGCACCTTTCTGGAAAAACTTACAGAAAAGGAAAGACAGGGCGTAAAGGTTGTTGCTGCTGCTGAGCCGAATCAGAATTCGGAAGGGGTTAAGATTGCAAAGGGTAAAGGCATTCGCGTCTATGGCGACAGCAAGGATGTTATCGCGCTTGGCGAGGGTGTTGATATAATATTTGACTTGACTGGAAATCCAGAGGCAAGGAAGGCGCTCAGAAGTGGTCTTGCACAATCAGGAAATCAGAATACAGTTGTGGCGCCTGAAGTTATTGCATTTCTGGTTTGGGACTTAATGGCAGCAGGCGAGAGGTTCCCAGGCGATCATTCCAAAAAAGGGTATTAAATAAAAACCAATATTTTGAATTTAAGAAAGGGCAGATATATTCTGCCCTTTCTTTTATTTCATATCCTTTAATATATTTTCCAACTGTCTTTGATGCCCTCTTTCCTCATCTGCAAGCATTTTATACATTGTCCTGCCTTTTTCTGTTTCAGCTTTTTTTGCCATAACATCAAAAAAATCTCCAGCCTGCTTTTCTACATTGATTGCAAGTATGATTGCTTTTTTTATGCTTCCAATGGCATTTATAATCCTATTCATATCAACATTTTTTGTAAACATTGCAGGATGGATGTTCTTTTCAACATAATCCTCTACATCAAGTTCTTCCTCTGTTATCTGCTCGCCAAGCCCAGCCTTTGAATAAAACTTTTTTTCAAGTAGATTTATGTGTTTTTTCTCGTCCGCTGCCAGTTTGATAAGAATATCCTTAATTGCCTTGTCTTCCGCCCTTTTTGAAAGGGAAGTATAAAATGAAAAGCCGTTTTTTTCTATGAGAGAGGCTATCTTAACAGCCTCTATTTCTTCAATATGTTCAAATTCCATTATAACCTCCGTTTATCTTATGTATTTCAGATTATCAAAGGGCTGGTTGGCAAGTCAATTAAAAAGCATTTGATTTTTTTTGAGAATTGTAATAATGAATATGCATGGATTACATATTTGTCATAGTAACTGCCGCTTCAGAACAAGAAGGAGAAAAAATTGGCAGTGCAATTGTAAATGAAGGACTTGCTGCGTGCTGTAATATCATTCCGAATATAAAATCAATATTCAAATGGAAAGGTGAAATCTCTACAGAAAAAGAGGTTATGCTGTTTATAAAAAGCAAGACGTCATTATTCAATAAATTAAAAGACAGGATAAAAGAACTGCACAGTTATGAAGTGCCGGAGATTATTGCATTTCCAATATCACAAGGTCTGCCTGATTATTTTAAGTGGATGGATGAGGTGATAAAGGCATAAAAAGAAAATTGCAAGATGCAAGATAAAACGAATAAACTATCCTGAAAAATTAAAATCCCTTATTAGCAATGCAGGAACAATGCTTGCTCCAATATCACTCCATGATACCTGAAATGCCTGCCTTTCCTTTGATATTGCTTCAATCCTTGAAAACGCCTCTAATATTGATTCTGTAAACCTCATATCTTCAACAGGATATTTTATCTTTCCATCTTCTATATGAAATGTGCCGTCTCTTGTCATGCCTGTCATTGATGCGGTTTTTGTATCCAAAAGACCGTTTACATAATGGAATCTGGTTACAATGATGCCTCTTTCAACCATTGATGCCATTTCATCAATTGTATGACTACCCTCTTTTATAAAAATATTTGATGGAAATGGACCCTCAATCTCTTCTGGAATAAGCGCGTGGCCTGTTGTCTTTTTTTTGCGCTTTTTTGCCAAAAGAGAGTCAAAGGCAATGGCTTTTGCCACACCGTTTTTTACAATATCCAGCCTTTTCTTTGACACGCCCTCGAAATCAAATGGCACAGGAAAGCCTGATAAGTCAGAGGCATCGTCATAAATCGTTATATTTTTATCCATAATTTTTTTGCCAAGATTGCCAGCCATAAAACTTGTGCCGTCAATATAAGGCATAGCGCCAAAACCTATGTAAACAAGCCACTCAAGGATTTCATTAACAGCAGCAGGCTCAAGGATGACAGTATATTTGCCCGGTTTTAGCCTCTTTGGTTTTTTACCTGCAACCTGCAACCTGCAACCTGCAACCGTCTTTCCTATTGCTGTTGAAATAAGTTTATCTGTATCTATATTTTTTGTATTTCTTTCAAATTGACATGCAAAACCCGATGTATTAGGCGATGATGTTATCAAGTTAATATGCGCAGATGTAAATGGCTGATATGCCATTATGCCGTTTGAATTTACAATGCCAATTTCAGTTTCTAAAGTTGAAAATGCGCCGCCTGCCTTAATTGCTAATTTTGGAGTGCGGAGTGCGGAATTTGTTTTTTTGAAAATATATTCAAGCATTTTTATCTTATCAGATATTGTAAGGTTTGCAGTTTCAGGAAAGTGGGTTTTGAAATTTGGATATTCAGAAGGTTCCGGCAGGCTGTCGAAGAATTTTAAAGGCTTTGACTCTCTTGCGATTGCAGTTGCCTTTTTCAGACATCTTCTCAAATCATCCATGTGCAGAGAATTTGTAGATGCAATGCCGAGTTTTTTGTCTAACAAAACCATGAAATATATTTGTCTGTCCGATTCTTTTATATTCTGGATAATCTTTGAATTGGCAAATCTTGCAATAGATGCATGCTTGCCTGCATAAAGCGCCTCAGCCTGTCCAGCGCCATTTTTTCTTGCCTCTTGCGTTAGATTACTGAGTAATTCTATTATTTTGTCTTTACCTAACATTTTGTTTTCTACTAATACAAACGCATAAATGTTGTTACATTGTCATTGCGAGTGACCAAAGGGAGCGTGGCAATCGCACTTCATAAAATTAAGAGATTGCTTCGTCGTTCCACTCCTCGCAATGACACCTTACTACTTATTGCGTTTGTATAATTATACTTCTATAAAACACGTAGAATTCCACTTAGCAGCAAAACCAGCATCCCGAACCCGAAATTCACTTTAACCAAATTCAGAGATAATTTTTGCAAACTCCCCTTTTCTGAAGCAGATTCGGTCTTTCCAATCCTGGGTGTGAGCATTAACCCTCTGTAAAAATGAATAATAACCATTCCAAAAACCAAAATACACTTCAAGAATAGCGTTGCTGTCCAATTGTTCTCAAACAATCTGATTCCCGAAAACTGCTTATTGAATCCTGCTAATGCAACCCCTGTTATAACCAGCAGAAATATACTATAGTTTGCCAACGGAGTAAATCTTTTAGAAATCTCTCCCATGAGTTTGCCTGCCTCTGCTCCCAAAACTTGTTTGGATGATGGTATTGCTATAAAAAGGATAAAGATAATTCCTCCAATCCATACAACTGTTGCAAGGAGATGCAGCCAATAAAATATTATCAATATTAAATCGCTCATTTTTACCTCCATACGGTTTTAGATTGGGAGGGAAGATTTGCTTTGCCAATCCACCCTCCCTCAAATGTTTATCTGCTATTTTGCCTTTACAGGCGGGATGCAGCCACAA
>JACRNI010000119.1 GCA_016234925.1 Deltaproteobacteria bacterium
TAAACCCTCTTTTATTGTTTATATGCTTATCAGTAATTATCATGGCAAGCCCTGCTACGGCAGGGGCAAGGCCCCTCTCCATTATTTATGCAGGGGAGGGCATTGGAAACATCAGACTTGGCCACAGGATGGAAGATGTCATAAAAAATCTGGGGTGGGGAAAACCTGAAGAATTCAGGAAGTATGATAAGAACGGTGAATATTACTTGATATACAAGGCCAAAGGGGTAAGTTTTATTTTTCAGGCAGGCAAAAAGGCCATTGGTGAGAATATTCTTCAAAAGGTTATTATAAACAGCCCTGCTTTTATAACTGCTGGCAAAGGTATCAGGGTAGGGGACAATGGGGTTGATGTAAAAGAACCCATCCCTTCTCAACAACAGAAGGGGCTGACCATGCAAAGCAGTATGGGTGGATGCACGGATAAGGATGGGGATGCGGATAAGAAAGAGATTGTTTGCAAGGGGATAAAATTTATTGTGAATAAAGAGACTGATATTATTGAGGCTATTGAGGTCTTTTATCCAAAGTGATGATTATTGATTCGGAAATAGTTATAACAGGGTCGTTTAATTTCACAAAAGCGGCTGAGGAGAAGAATGCCATAATAAACAAAGAACCGTCAAATTACCCTTTCTACAAAAAAAATATCTAACAGTTATGTTTTTTGGTTGAATATAATTCACACGGTGGAAGCCACTGGTTCAAATCCTATACCGCCCACGATTTCATGTCTTTGCGTAAAACTCCTTTATCTTGTCCACGACATATTTCTGCATATCTTCTGTTATCTCAGGATACACAGGCAATGCCAGTGTATCATCTGCTGCTCCTTCTGAAAAAGGAAAATCTCCTTTTTTATATCCAAGATAAGAAAAACATTCCTGCAGATGAAACGGCACAGGATAATAGACCTCTGCTGCTATATCATTCTTATCAAGAAAGGCCCTCAAGTCATTTCTCTGCGGCGCCTTTATAACATACTGGTTATATATATGATAATGTTTTGCAGCGCCTTTGTATATGGCAATCGGGGTTTTTAAATTTGGGATTTTGGCATTATTAAACATCTCATTATATCGGTCTGCATTTTTCCGCCTTGCCTCATGCCAGTTATCAAGATATTTGAGTTTGACAAGCAAAACTGCTGCCTGAATTGCATCCAGCCTAAAATTGCCGCCTATGATTTTATGATAATATTTCGGCTCTGCGCCGTGGTTTCTGAGTATCTTGAGTTTTTCTGCAAGTTCGTTGTCAGAGGTTACAATCATGCCTCCATCGCCGATACCGCCTAGATTTTTGCTCGGGAAAAAAGAAAAGCAGCCAATCAATCCCATGCTGCCAGCCCTCTTTATCTCGCTGTTTAAGACATATTCAGCGCCTATTGCCTGCGCAGCATCCTCTATAACAGGGATATTGTAATCATTTGCTATCTCCATTATCGGTTTCATGTCAGCGCATTGACCATAGAGATGAACAGGGATTATTGCCTTTACCTTGTTTAAGATATCAGGCGGATGCGCCTTAAACCATCTTTCTAGTTTAAGCGGGTCAATGTTATATGAAACAGGGTCTATATCCACAAATACAGGTTTTGCGCCGAGACGGGCAATCACACCCGCGGTTGCAAAAAATGAGTATGGTGTTGTGATTACAATGTCATCTTTGCCTATGTCCAATGCCATTAAGGCAATCAGAAGCGCATCTGTTCCAGATGAAACACCTACGGCATTTTTTGCGCCGCAGTATTGGGCAATAGATTCCTCTAATTCCTTCACCTTTTTGCCCATTATGTATTGCGTAGAATCTATAACATCAGTTACTGCAGAAATTATTTCATCTCTGATTGGATTCATCTGCGCCTTAATGTCTAATAATGGTATCTTCATATATGGTTTAAGGTATAATCATAAATATTTATCTATACCATCATTTACACTGCCGCCATGATTTGATGCCTCACATCTTTTACCTTATTTTCCTCATTTACATACACGGATATTGGATGATGCTGTTTTGCCGCTGCCTCATCCAGAGTTGTATATGTTGCAATGATTATTATATCGCCTTTTTTTGCAAGATGCGCTGCTGCGCCGTTTATGCAGACAATCCCGCTGCCTCTTTTGCCTTCTATAGCATATGTATGAAACCTGTTTCCATTTGTAATATTGTAAATATTCACCTGCTCGTAAGGCAGGATATTTGCCTTTTTCATCAATTCCTCATCAATTGTTATACTTCCTTCATAGTCCAGATTCGCATCTGTAACAAATGCCCTGTGGATTTTTGATTTTAACATAGTTCTTTGCATGATTTAACCTCCCAAGAAAGATTACATAGATTTTGAAAGACGATTACACAGATTTAAAACCAATCTCTTTGTCTGAATCTGTGTAATTTGTTTTTTTTGTAATCGGTGTAATCATATCACTTAACACACAATTATCAATAAGCCTTGTCTTGCCTATAAAAACTGCAATGGCAAGAAGCGCCTTGTTTTTTATGATTTTTATATCCTCTAATGTTTCAATATCGCAAATTTTTATATAATCTATCTTTGATGCGGCTTCAAGTTCTATGACTTTTCTCACCTCTTTTAATATCTCATCCGTGTCTCTTGCACCTTTATTGAACATATTTTTTGCTTTAGTAATTGCCCTGTAAATACAAAGGCTTGCATCTCTTTCTTTAGTGTTTAGATAAGTGTTTCTGGAACTCATTGCAAGTCCGTCTTTTTCCCTTACTATGGGCATGCCTATAATATCTATGTCAAAATTCAAATCCCTTGCCATCTTTTTTATAATGCTCATCTGCTGAAAATCCTTTTGCCCGAAGATTGCAATATTTGGTTTTACAATATTAAATAATTTTGCAACTATTGCGGCAACGCCCTGAAAATGCGATGGTCTTGAAAGACCGCATAGATTTTTACTTAAATCTTTGACTTCTACATATGTCTTAAACCCGTCAGGATACATATCCTTGACTTCAGGATTAAACACAATGTCAACCTTTTCTTCTTCGGCAATCCTTAAATCCCTTTCCATATCTCTTGGGTATGAATTGTAATCCTCGTTTGGTCCAAACTGCGTTGGGTTTACAAATATGCTCATAACAAGGCAGTCATATTTTCTGCCTTCTTTCAAAAGACTTTTATGCCCATCGTGCAAAAAGCCCATTGTCGGGACAAATGCAATTATTTTGCCTTGTTTTCTTGTTTTGTCAGAAAACATCTGCATTTCTTTTATATCCTTTATAATCCTCATATTTTAAATCTGTGTAATCAATTTTAATCTGTGTAATCATTCTAAAAACTGTGTTTCTTTTCAGGAAATCTTTTCATCTCCACATCCTTAATATAATCCTTTACAGCATTTGTTATCATGGAATTTAAGTCTAAGTATTTTTTTACGAACCTTGGGCTAATATCTTTATAAAGCCCAAGCATGTCGTGCAAAACCAAGACCTGACCATCGCAATGCAAGCCAGCGCCTATGCCTATAGTAGGGATAGAGACAGATTCGGTTATTTTCTTTGCAAGGCCGGAAGGAATGCCCTCCAGCAGGATTGAAAATGCGCCTGCTTTTTCAACAGCCTTTGCATCCTTCATAATCTGCTGCCTTTCCTTTTTTGTCCTTCCCTGAACCTTATATCCACCCATCTTGTGAACAGATTGAGGCATCAAGCCTATGTGTCCCATAACAGGCACACCCATATCATTTATTGCCTTTATTGTATCCGCTATATTTTCACCGCCCTCTAATTTAACAGCCTCTGCCCCGCCTTCTTTTACGAGTCTGCCTGCATTTCTTTTTGCTTCTTCAATACTTATCTGATAGGACAAAAACGGCATGTCAACAACAATGAGCGCATTTTTACTTCCCCTTGCAACAGCCCTTGTGTGATAAATCATTTCATCAATAGTTACAGGCAGTGTGCTTTCATACCCGGCGCTGACCATGCCCAAAGAATCTCCGACAAGCAGAATAGGCGCTCCAGCGCTGTCAAGGATTTTCGCCATTGTATAGTCATAGGCTGTAAGGACAGCGATTTTTCTGCGCTGCCTTTTCATATCTTTTATGTCTAGAATTGTAGTCTTGCGCATATAAATAAAAATGCCTTCCTGACCAAGTCCAGAAGGCATTTAAATAGCCGCGGACATTCATGTCCGCAATTTAGCCGACATACCTTCAACCTAAAGGTCGGAGGCTAAATGTCCGCTGGCTACTCACAACTATCTTCTGTCCCGGTCCATCAAAGGATCCAAGCAGTTATTTTATCATCACTCAGTTAACCAGCAACAGGTATGTAGTGATGCACCCCGCCTTTTATAGACCTTATCTCCTTTACAAGGTTAGACAGGTCGTGGGGTCTTGTCACGAAATCTATATCAGATGTATTCACTACAAGTAAAGGCGTTTCTGTATAATAGAAAAAGAAATTATTGTATGCCTCTATTAAATCCTCAAGATAATTTTCTTCGATGTTCTGTTCGTAGTCCTTATTCCGCTTCTGTATCCTTTCTATAAGAACCTCTGTTTTTGCCTGCAGAAATATTACAAGGTCAGGTTTTGGCAGCCTTGCGTCCAAAAGTTTATAAATCTGTTCATAAAGGGTGAGTTCATTATCATCAAGATTTAAGTGCGCAAATATCCTGTCTTTTGCGAATATATAATCTGTTATTGTCGCTTGATTGAAAAGTCCCTGCTGGCTTAAATCTTTTTGCTGCTGATACCTTGAGAGCAAAAAAAACAACTGGGTTTGAAACGCAAATTTTTGCCTGTCCTTATAAAAGTTTGATATAAAAGGGTTTGCGTCGATATCTTCAAGTATAAACCTTCCGTTAAACTCCCTTGCAAGCAGTTCTGCCAGACTTGTCTTTCCAACGCCGATAGGACCTTCAACAGCAATATATCTGGGCTTTTCCATATTTATCAAGATACATTATGCCGAGTGAAAAGTCAAATATTTGGGAAGATAGGGTAAGGAGAGGAGAGGGGATAATCAGCATATTTTTTGCGCAAATCACCATTCTTTGAATACGAAAAATGCTGCTCCTGCAATCAGTGTAAATCCAACGATATAATTCCATTTCAGGTCTTCTTTGAGGTATATAACAGAAAAAACACAGAATACAATCTTTAACTGCGCTGCGGAGAATTGAAAATGACCTATGCGGTTGGCAGGCACCTGAAAGCAGTATTCAACAAAGGCGATAGACCAACTTATTAAAATAACCTTAAATAGCGGGGATTCCTTATACTTTAGATGGCCATACCATGCGGCTGTCATGAAGATATTTGATACTGTCAAAAGGATAATCGTTTTCATTAGTTCTTACATCTTTTATTTTTATTCACATTCACCTTTTTCAAATTTTAATTCAGCAGCGCTCTGGATTAAAGATACAATCTTTTCAAGTTCTATCTTTTTTTCAGAAGCGAGATCATCCATAAATTTAATTGCAATCTTTATATGCTCTGCGTCTATAGATGGTTCCTCTGCCTGAATCCTAATTATAAATCCACCAATCCCTGCAACCTTGTGTTTGTTTTCTATTTCTAAATCAACTTGAACCTTTTCTAATATGTTTGGAAGAGGGTCTTTTTTAAGAAATACCCCGCTTAACAAACCGCCCATGCTTATATCTTGAAGATTTCCGCGGCAGTTAAGGGAACGGAAATTTAATATAATATTTCCTGCTGCAGCAAATCTTTCAGACTCCCTTCTGTCAAATTTATCCATAAATACAGCAACTTTTTGAACAAGCGCATCCATTGTGAATGGTTTTACCAGATAGGCATTTACCCCTTTTTGTATGGCAGACTTAATACTCTCTGCCTCATTCTTTGCAGTCATCATTAAAAATGGTGTAGCTTTTAGTTTTGGGTGGTTTCTTACCCATTCTAATAATTTATCGCCTGTCACATCAGGCATTTCCCAGTCTGATATGATAAAGTCATAATGCGTACTCTGTAACTTTTCCATTGCGTATTTGCCATTAATCACTTCGTCAATCTCAATACTTGGGAAGTTCTTGATGAGACCGCATTTTACAATGCTTCGCACTGTTGACATATCGTCTGCTATCAATACCCTGAAGTTTTTCATAAGAGCCTCTATATTTTAAAAAACTGCCTTATTATTGCACATCAATATGTTTGAATGCAACACCCTTCTCATCTTGGACAACTTGAAGTATAAATGGTTTTTTTACTGCCTCGCGCAATGCGCCTATTGTTATCTTTCCTGTAACGCCGTTAAAACCATTTATCTGGACAAGGGCATCTCTAACCTTTGAAGGGTCTAATGATTTTGCTGTTTTTATTGCTTCTGCAATGAGCATAAGTGAATCATAGGCGTCTGCTGCAAATGCCCCTGGTTTTTTGCCGGTTTTTTTCTTGTATTCTGAAACAAATCTTTCAACTTTATTATCCTTTGCCTCTGAAAAAAAATTTGAATAAACAATCGTTCCGACAGCAAGTTCTTTGCCGTTCTTCACAAACTCTTCTGTATAAAGAATATCTCCGCCAATAAGAGGTGATTTTATGCCCTGTTTTCTTAACTCTTTCAATATATCAATTGCAACAACATCGTCGCCGGCAAATATCACTGCATCAATCTTTGTTTTTGCATCCTTTTTTAATTGGGAGATTGCCTCTTCCATAGTTTTATCCATAAATATATGCGTTTCGCTGACAACCTTGCCGCCTTTATTCATCACTGCCTTTCTGTACAGCCCGCCTATTGAAAGAGATGTCTCGTCATCCTTCATGGATGTTACGATGGCATAATTTTTATACCCCAATTTTTCAATGGCATATTTAATAATCTCTTCTGTCGCGGTTTCATCTGCAAGGCTGTTGCGGAATATAAATTGCCCGCTTCTAGCAATATGTCTTTTGCTCCCTGCTGACATAAA
>JACRNI010000125.1 GCA_016234925.1 Deltaproteobacteria bacterium
TGCTTTGTTCTGACGCTCTGTATGCGAATTTATTTATGTCGTTGTGTATAGGCAGCCGCAGTTGTAGGGTGGGCGCAGCCCACCCTACTGCCTGAAAAGAGGTGAAAATGAACCCATTAACAGATTCATGGGCGGGCTATTTAAGCCTTTTAATATTTATCATTGCATACATCCTTATTATATTTGAGGACAAACTACATCTCCAGAAATCAAAGCCTGTTATCCTTCTGGGATGTGTCATGTGGGCATTCATTGCAATATATGAGACATCAAATGGGGTAAGCCATGCAGGAGAGCATGTTAAGCATCTGATAGGAGAAATCGGAGAATTATTCTTCTTTATCCTTGTTGCAATGACATACATAAATACACTTGAGGAAAGGCTTGTGTTTGAATCCCTGAAATCATGGCTCATAAGAAAGGGTTTTAACTATAGGACACTATTCTGGATTACAGGCATCATCACATTTTTTCTCTCTGCTGTGGCAGATAACCTGACAAGCGCGCTCCTCATGGCAACTGTTGTAAGCGCTGTAAGCGCAAAGAAAAAGTTTATAGTGCCGTCGTTTATAAATATAATTGTTGCCGCAAATGCAGGGGGCGCATGGAGTCCGTTCGGAGATATTACAACACTCATGGTCTGGACAGCAGGCAAGATTGGGACATTCCAGTTTTCATCCTTGATATTCCCTTCTATTGTTAACTGGTTTGTCCCTGCAGTAATCATGTTCTCTTTTATTCCAAAAGCAAGCCCTGAAGGAAGCAACGAGAAGATAAGGATGAAATCAGGCGCAAAGGGGATAATCATTCTGGGTTTTCTTACAATTGCCATTGCAGTAAGTTTCCATCAATTCCTGCATCTGCCGCCGTTTCTGGGTATGATGACAGGGCTTGGGCTTTTAATGTTTATGGGATTTTATTTAAGAAAGGCAGACCATAAAAGAAATGTAACAACCGAAGAGCAGTTCAATATCTTTCGCAAGATTGAGAGGGTTGAATTTGATACGCTTCTTTTCTTCTTTGGTATACTTACAGCGGTCGGCGCGCTTCAGTATATTGGTTATCTCGCGCTTTTAAGCACATCTCTCTATGGAGGGCTTGGGAATACAAATGCAAATATCATAGTTGGAATTATATCTGCTGTTATTGATAACATCCCTGTAATGTATGCTATACTTCAGATGAATCCTGAAATGAATATTGACCAGTGGCTCCTTGTAACGCTCACAGCAGGAACAGGCGGCAGCCTTTTATCAATAGGCTCTGCAGCAGGCGTTGCAGTAATGGGCGTCCGAAGGGACACATACACATTTATAGAACACCTGAAATGGACGCCTGTTATAGCGCTTGGTTATTTTGCAAGCATTGGATGCTGGTGGCTTGTACTGAATATTTTGGTGGGACAGGCATCTTGCCTGTCATCACACAGGCTGGAAGCCTGTGCCACTATTGGGTTCAAGTTACAAACTTGAACCCGCAACAAAGGGGGAATTTCCTTGCTTCTCTTGTGGTTTGAATTTATAGCATGTTCCACCGTTATCATCTTCTGCGGGACAAAACTCGCCAGATACGGCGATGTCATTGCTGAAAAGACAGGTCTTGGCAGGGCATGGATAGGGCTTATTCTCATGGCGAGTGTAACTTCCCTGCCTGAACTTATTACAGGTATAAGTTCTGTAACAATAGCAAATACCCCTGATATTGCACTTGGCGATATTATGGGGAGTTGTGTCTTTAACCTGTCAATCATAGCCCTCATGGATGTCCTCAATGGTCCAAAACCTATATTTTCTAAGGCTGAACATGGACATATACTCTCCGCAGGTTTTGGCATAATCCTGATTGGGCTTGCTTCTATCTCAATTATGTCCAACAACATTATCCCTGCTGTATGGAATATCGGATTATATACGCCTGCAATAATCCTGATATACGGCATTGGCATAAGGAGTGTCTTCCTTTTTGAGAAGCGAAAAATATCAGCCTTTGTTGGTGAAATGGCGCAGATTGCCCGATACAAGCACATATCCACAAGGGATGCGGCTGTCAAATATGTATTGAACGCCCTTATAATTGTCGGCGCAGCCGCATACCTCCCTTTTATTGCTGATAGACTCGCGGAAGAGGCAAGTCTTGGAAAGAGTTTTGTCGGGACTGTCTTTGTGGCATTGACAACATCTTTGCCAGAAGTTGCTGTCTCTATTTCTGCCATGAAGATTGGCGCAATTGATATGGCAATAGCAAACCTCTTTGGAAGCAATATGTTCAATATCTTCATCCTTGCCATAGATGACATCTTTTATACGAAGGGGTCATTACTGGCAGATGTCTCAGTAAATCATGCTATAACAGGTTTTATGGCAGTTATAATGACAGGGATAGCAATAGTCGGTCTTACCTATCGTCTGGAGAGAAAGATGTTTTTGAGGCTCGGATGGGATGCTATAGCAATCCTTTTGATATATTTCTTTAACATATATCTGCTGTATTCATTGAAGTAAAAAGGGTAATATAAAAAAATAAAGGAGGAAATAAACATGCCGGAAAAACCAAGCGAGAGGGAAGACGAATATTTTGCAAGACAGGAATATGAAAGGAGAAAGAAGGCTGAAGAGGAAAAACACGGAAAATTAAAAGAGGAAGAAAAGAAGAAACTGAAGGAACTGCATTTTATGAGATGTCCAAAATGCGGGATGCATTTAATTGAGATTGATTATAAGAATATCAAGATTGACAAGTGTTCAGAATGCGAAGGCATATGGCTGGATGCAGGCGAACTTGAGGCAGTTGCAAAGATGGAAAAGACAGGGCTGGATAAGTTGTTTGACGTGTTTAGGAGATAGTTAGTTGACGCTGAAAAATGCCCATCTGCTGCGTTATCGCTGTGGCTTCTTCGCTCAACATACTAAAAGTATGCCTCGCTTGAATCCTTGCTCTGCCTTGCATCTGGGCAATTTTTGAGCGTCAATATATACTCCAGACTTCTGTCTTCTGACTCATGTGGTCTCTGGTTTGTAGTCTATAAAAGGTAAAATTATGCACTGGCATCAAAAAAACATAGATGAAGTTATTGAGGATTTAAGGACATCTCTTCAAGGGCTTTCTTCGGATGAAGCAAAGGTGCGTCTTGATGAATACGGTCCTAATGAACTCAAGGAGAAAAAAAAGAAGACCCCATTTATGATGTTCCTTGACCAGTTTAAGGACTTCATGATTATTGTCCTCATCATTGCTGCCATTATATCAGGTTTTATAGGCGATATAATTGACACTGCTGCTATCATGGTAATAGTAATCCTGAATGCTCTCATTGGATTTGTTCAAGAATACAGGGCAGAAAAGGCAATGGCTGCCTTAAAGAAGATGGCAGCGCAATTTGCATTTGTAATAAGGGACGCTAAACCTACAAATATCCCTGCATCAGAAATAGTACAAGGGGATGTTATTGTCCTTGAGGCAGGTAAGATTGTTCCTGCTGATATGAGACTCATTGAAACAGTTCAGTTAAAGATAGAAGAGGCGGCGCTTACAGGAGAATCAGTCCCTGTAGAAAAATCTACAAAGGCATTGTATGATAAGAAGTTACCTCTCGGCGATAGAAAAAACATGGCCTACAAAGGGACTGTTGTAAGTTATGGCAGGGGCAAAGGCATTGTATCTGCAACAGGCATGGACACAGAGATTGGCAGGATTGCGGCAATGCTTCAGGGAGAAGAGGAGGTAAAAACCCCGCTCCAGAAAAGACTCGCAAACTTCGGCAAAAGGCTTGCTATTGCTGTATTAGCCATATGTGCAGTTGTTTTTGGTATCGGAATTATGAGAGGGGAACAGCCATTATTGATGCTCCTTACAGCCATTTCCCTTGCTGTTGCTGCGATACCAGAGGCGCTTCCTGCGGTTGTAACTATCTCCCTTGCCATCAGCGCTAAAAAGATGATTGGGCAAAATGCGCTCATAAGAAAACTCCCTGCAGTAGAGACACTCGGCTCTGTTACATATATCTGTTCGGACAAGACAGGGACGCTAACCTTAAATAAGATGACAGTGGAAGAGATTTGGGTGGATGGAAGAATAACAAAGGGGTCAAGGGGTCGAGGGGTCGAGGGGTCAAGCGAAAAAAACCTTGAACCCTTGAACCCTAGAACCCTTGAACCCTTATTTTTCACTGCCCTTGCATTGAGCAATGATGCCAATACGGATGTTAACGGCAAAATCATAGGCGATCCAACAGAGGTTGCTTTGTATAACATTGCAAAGGACAATGGATTTGATAAAGAGAGTTTGGAGAGGGAATTCCCCCGTGCTGCAGAAATCCCATTTGACTCTGACAGAAAGTGCATGACAACGATACACAATGGGGCAAGGGGCAGGGGGCAAGGGGCAGGGGAGAACTTGACCCTTGACCCTAAACCCTTGACCCTATCTTTTACCAAAGGCGCAATAGATGTCTTGATTGAAAAATCAAATAACATTTTAACATCAGATGGTTTAAAGCCTATTGATGCAAATGAGATTCATAAGATAAATGAAAGGATGTCTGCTGACGGGCTTCGGGTTTTGTGTATTGCAATGAGAAAATGGGATGATTTACCTGATGATATTGCACCTGAAAATGTGGAGAGCAAACTTACCATTTTGGGTCTTGTCGGCATAATGGATCCTCCAAGGGAGGAGGCAAAAGAGGCAATAGCGCTGTGCAAGTCTGCGGGTATAAAACCAGTTATGATAACAGGCGACCATCCAATAACTGCAAGGGCAATAGCCATGAGGCTTGGGATATTGGATGATGATTCAAAGGCAATAATTACGGGTAGGGAATTAGAAAAATTGCCTATGGAGGAATTTGAAGAGAGGGTAGAACATATTAGAGTTTATGCAAGGGTTGCGCCTGAACAGAAATTAAAAATAGTAAAGGCGCTTCAGGACAAAGGGCAGTTCGTTGCAATGACAGGAGACGGCGTAAATGATGCGCCTGCGTTAAAGAGGGCTGACATTGGCATAGCAATGGGCAGGACAGGGACAGATGTTGCAAAAGAGGCATCACACATGATACTCCTTGATGATAATTTTGCGACTATTGTTAAGGCTGTAAAAGAAGGGAGACGTATATTTGATAACATCCGAAAGTTCATAAAATATACAATGACCAGCAATTCGGGTGAGATATGGACAATATTCCTAGCGCCGTTTTTAGGGCTTCCAATTCCACTTTTGCCAATACATATACTCTGGATTAATCTTGTCACCGATGGTCTTCCGGGTCTTGCCCTTGCTGCGGAACCAGTAGAAAAGGGGATAATGCAAAGACCGCCGAGACATCCACAGGAAAGTATTTTTGCCCATGGTCTTGGCACACATATTATCTGGGTGGGACTTCTTATGGGTTTTGTTTCAATCTTTACACAGGCATGGTCAATTGAGACAGGGCATGCCCACTGGCAGACAATGGTGTTTACTGTGTTATGCCTCAGCCAGATGGGTCATGTGCTCGCAATAAGGTCAGAGAGGGAATCGCTTTTTAAGCAAGGCATATTTTCAAATAAGCCCCTTTTAGCAGCCTTTGCCCTGACATTTGCCCTTCAGATGGCAACCATATATGTGCCGTTTTTGAATCCAATATTTAAAACAGAGCCATTGAGTTTAGATGAGTTATTTATTACACTTGCCCTATCTTCTGTAGTATTCTTTGCAGTGGAGGTTGAGAAGTATTGGAAGAGGAAAAAGAGTTGATGAGTGTAGTTGCCCAATTTATTGGGCGTTTTTAATGCGCCGATAAATCCGCTAGACTACATTTAATAAAAAAGGAGGTGAATTATAGGAACTATAAATAGGTATGGACATTAAACTTCTTAAACTGTTTAAACTATTTAAACTTTTAATCAAAAAAGGGAGATGATAGGATTACACCGATTATAAAGGCAGATTACACAGATTAAAACAAATAGTAGTCTTAAATCTGCGTAATCGTATTTTAGAAATCTGTGTAATCAATTTCTTTCAAAAGGAGGTAACAAATATGTATGACAAGAAGCAGCCTCAAAATGTGCAGGAGGTAATAGACATGGTAAAAGGTGTCGGAGGAGGGTTCGGTAAGCTCCCTATAATTGCAGGGGGTCTTATTCTATTACTATTGCTAATGGGCGGCACACCGTGGACTATTGTAGGACCTGGTCAAAGAGGTGTGCTTGTCAGGCTCGGCGCTGTGCAAAAAGGGGTGTTTTCCGAAGGGTTGAATTTCAAGATGCCTTTTATTGACAGTGTTGTGAAGGTAAATGTGCAGGTGCAAAAGAACGAGGCAAGGGCCGAGGCAGCTTCAAAAGACCTTCAGATCATATCTACAGTCATGGCCACAAATTATCATCTGATCCCGGAGGCGGTGGACGAGGTGTATCAAAAGATAGGCGCGGCATTTGAAGACAAGATAATCCAGCCTGCGGTGCAGGAGGTTATCAAGTCCGTAACCGCCAAATACACGGCAGAGGAGTTGATAACAAAGAGAGGGGAGGTCAAGTCTGCCATACGGGCAGAACTGTCCGATAGGCTTGCGGTCTTCAATATCAAGGTTGTTGAGGTATCTGTTGCGGATTTCAACTTCTCCAAGACCTTCAATGACGCGATAGAAGCAAAGCAGGTGGCGGAACAGCAGGTTGCCAAGTCCAAGAACGAACTGGAAAGGATAAAGGTGGAAAACGAACAGAAGATCAGTATGGCAAAGGCTGAGGCCGAAGGATTAAAGATTCAGAGACAGGAGATAACAGAGCAACTCCTTAAACTCAGAGAGATAGAAAACCAGAAAAAGGCTATAGAAAAATGGGACGGAAAACTGCCGAGTGTTACGGGCGGGGCAATGCCGTTTATACAGGTAAAGTAAAAAATTTTATTTACAGAAAGTTCTCTTTTGGTTCACAGCGCTATTTCAGGGAAAATACCAATGGCACACAGAAAAAAAAGGGGTTCCATTTTTAAATTTATCAAAAATATGTGGAATAGATTAAAAGAACACGACATCTTTACCTATTCCGCATCCCTGTCATTTTATATGCTCCTTTCCATTATACCGCTTGTATTCATCGGCATAGCCGCAGTCGGCGAGGTGTTTGGAGAAAGCAAAGAGGTTGCAGTGCACGGGATAAAGTGGATAAAGGATATTTTTCCATTTATGACGAATAGGATGGAAGAGAGTATTTATGGGCTTGTGGAAAACAGGGGGTTGTTTGGCGGCATTGGCATATTCTCGCTTTTGTGGGCAGCGCATATGGTTTTGGCAGAGGGAGAAAAGGTTACGAGAAAGGTGTTTGGTGTTCAGAGAAAAAGGTGGCTTATTACATCATACTTTATTGCATGGAGCATATTCCTTTTGAGCATTATATTCCTCACAACATCTTTTTTGCTCGGCTTATTATTGGGGCTTATAAGAGATAATCTGCTCCCCCCTGCCATTTTAAATAACCTTGTCCCATTTATAGACAGTTTTTTTATTAAATATACGCCTGCTGCAATGGTCGCATTAACAGTAAGTGCGTCATATAAATTTCTGCCTCAGAGAAAAGTCCCTCTGTTATTTGCATTTTCAGGCGGTATATCTTTTGCTGTACTCTGGGAAATAGCCAAAAAACTTTTTTTCATATACATAAGCAGTGTTAATTATTTTAGTCTTATCTATGGTTCGCTAGGGGCTTTAATGATGTTTCTGCTTTTTGTCTTTTATTCTGCCATGCTGTTCATATTTATAGCCGAAATATTGGCATGTGCGCTTGACATGAAAGAGGAAATATAATCGCCTTAATTGCGGCTTTTTTATTTCCTTGACATCAGTTTTTAATCTAAAAAACTTTAAGATATTGACAGGATAAACTGCATATGATAATGAATTAAAATAGATATGGTGGGCGTAGCTCAACGGTTAGAGCATCGGACTGTGGCTCCGAGGGCTGGGGGTTCAAATCCCCTCGCTCACCCCAAATAAATACATTGCTGCCAGTTATTTTTTTCGCCCCATCACCTTTCATTTTACAAAATAGTCTAAATCCCACCATGAATTCCAATATCCAATATAACGGGGATTCCCTTTTTACCCTCCAAGATATGCCTCTTTTACATGGGGATTAAATAGCAGCGCCTTTGCTTTGCCGCGCATAGTTATTTTTCCTGTTTCCATAACATAGCCATTGTGCGCAAGTTTCAATGCAGCGTTTGCATTTTGTTCAACAAGTATAACTGTAACACCTTCTTCATTTACCTTTTTAATTATCTCAAATATCTTTGCAGTCATGATCGGCGCAAGACCCAGCGATGGTTCATCCAATAAAATGAGTTTGGGTTTTGACATCAGCGCCCTTGCTATTGCAAGCATCTGCTGCTCCCCGCCGCTCAATGTGCCGCCGAGTTGTTTTAATCTTTCTTTCATTATAGGAAAGTATTGAAAAATCCTTTCCACCATTTTAGGGAATATCCTTCTGCCTTCCGGCACTTGAGATATGCCCATTTCAACAATTCTGTGAGGAGGAATATGCCCTATCCTTTCTCCATCAAACTCTATTGTGCCAGATGCAGGATGCAAGACGCCTGATATGGTGTTCAGGACAGTTGATTTGCCAGCGCCGTTTGCGCCTATGACAGCAGTTATCTCTCCCTGTTTTATTTCCATAGAAACGCCTTTAAGCGCCTCAATCAGCCCGTAATTTGTTTTTATATTATTTAGTTTAAGCATTTATATTTAGCTCCAAAAATAAATCCGCCGCATATAGAGCGTCAGAACAAAGTTAGAATACAGGTGTTAGGGATTAGGGATTAGTTTTTTTACTAACCCCTAACTACTAAACTCTAATCCCTGCCTCAATACGCAGGTATGCAAAGTTATGACGCTCTATATAATTCTTTACCCAGATACGCCTCAATGACCATTGTATTCTTTTTTATCTCTTCCGGCAGACCCTCTGCAATCTTTACTCCATAATCCAGAACAACAACCCTTTCAGATATTGCCATTACGACCTTCATGTCATGTTCTATCAAGATTATTGTTATGCCCTTTTGTCTTATTGATTTTATAAGTTCCATCAGGGTTTCAGTTTCTTTTGGATTCATGCCGGCGGCAGGCTCGTCAAGAAGCAATAATCTCGGCTCGCTTGCAAGCGCCCTCGCAATCTCAAGCCTCCTCTGGTCTCCGTATGAAAGGTTTCTTGCCCATATGCTTGCCTTTTTTCTCAAGCCCGCAAATTCAAGCAAATCCATTGCCTTTGATGATATGTCTCTTTCCTCTTTTACAGCGCGGCTGTTTTTTATAACTGCGCCCAAAATCCCTGTCTCTGTTTTTATGTGTCTTCCAATCATTACATTTTCAATGGCTGTCATCTCTGCGAAGAGCCGTATATTTTGAAATGTCCTCGCAATGCCCATCCTAGTTATTTTATGGGGTCTCAAGCCGTTTAGTTTGTTCCCTTTTAAAAATATCTCTCCTGAAGACGGCTGATATATGCCTGTAATGCAGTTGAAAACCGTTGTCTTGCCCGCGCCGTTCGGCCCTATAATAGATGCTATCTCGCCGTTATTTATGGCAATGTCAATATTGTCAACAGCAGTAAGCCCGCCGAATTTTTTTGTGAGATTTTTTATCTGAAGAAGCATAGGTTAATGTTTAATGCTTAATGCTTAATATTAAAATTATTAAAAACTAAACATTAAGCACTGCCTTGCTAATCCAGCCGCACCACTTATCAAGACCATTGCCTGTGATGCAGGAGATTTCAAATATCTTGAGATTATGGTTTATACCGAGTGCATTGTCCCTTGCCGTCTTGATATTAAAATTTGTGTAGGGCAAAAGGTCAATCTTATTTATTATCAAAATATCTGATGCATGAAATATAGCAGGGTATTTTAAAGGCTTGTCATCTCCTTCGGTTGTGGATATTACAGAAACCATACAATCTTCGCCTAAATCATATTCAGCAGGGCAGACAAGGTTGCCAACATTTTCTATAATAAGAAGTTTTAAGTTGGAAATGCCTTTGAGCCAGTCTATTGAATGGTTTATCATATGCGCATCAAGATGACATGCCCTGCCTGTTGTTATCTGTTTTACAGGGATTCCGCATTTTTCTATGCGCATTGCATCGTTGTTTGTCTGGATGTCTCCTTCTATTACAGCAATTTTAATTTTATCCTTCAATCTTTCTATTGTCTTCTCAAGAATGGTTGTCTTGCCTGAGCCGGGCGAACTCACCATATTTATTACAAAAAGCCCAAGTTCCTCAAAAACTGCTCTATTCATCATGGCAAGTTCGTCATTTCTTTCTAAAATCTTTTTTCCTATATGTATGTCGTGCATATGTTTTATTGATTACACAGATTACAATAATTAGATTACACAGATTATGTCCTTAATCAGTGTAATCTTTTTAAAATCTGCGTAATCACCTTTTTATCAGCATATCCTCGGCAAATGGTCTTCTATTGGCATATCAATAATCCTCATGCCGCCATATGATGTTTTTAGATAAACACCTTTTTCGCCGCTTGCTTTAATCTCTCCGATTATGGACGCATTTGCGCCAAGCAAATCTTTTTTTACTACAGAAAGCACATCCTCTGCAACACCTGATTCAACAATCATCAGAACCTTGCCTTCATTTGCAATATAAATAGGGTCAAGCCCGAGTATGCTGCAGATACCCTTTACCCTTTCATCAACAGGTATCTTTTCCTCTTCAACTATTATTTCAAAATTGCCATCTTCTGCAATCTCATTTAAAACTGCTGCGAGACCTCCCCTTGTCGGGTCCCGCATAAATTTTATGCCGCCAATCTTTATTGCATCTTGAATAAGATTATTTAATGCTGCGCAATCGCTTTCTATTGTTGATTCAAAGTTAAAACCCTCTCTTTTTGACAAGACTGAAATCCCATGGTCTCCTATGCTGCCGCTCAATATTATCTTATCGCCAACGGATATTTTATCTATGCCCAATTCAATATCATTATCAATGATACCAATGCCGGTTGTATTTATATAGATGCCGTCTGTTTTGCCCTTTTCAGTCACCTTTGTATCGCCTGTTATAACCTTAATGCCGATCTTTCCCGTGGTTTCTTTTATGGATTGGGTTATCCTTTCCAAATCTTTGTATGGGAAACCCTCCTCAATTATCATGCCTAATGACAGATAAAGCGGTTTTGCGCCGACAACGGCAAGGTCATTGACTGTTCCGCATACAGCGAGTTTTCCAATATCGCCGCCCGGGAAAAATATTGGCTTTACAACATATGAATCAGTTGTCATCGCAGCCTTAAAACCGTTTAAATCAAACACAGCAGAATCTGAAAGCGCAGAGAGCAATGGATTGTCAAAATTTTTAAGGAATAATCCCTTTATCAAATCCCTTGTGAGTTTGCCGCCGCTGCCGTGGCCAATTGAAATCTTGTCTTTCATGTATGGCTCAAGGTTAAAAGATGATTACTTATCTGTGCCATCATGGTTTTGTAATATAACTCAACTAAGGTTATTTGACAATATTGATTTCATCTGGCATACTTATTTGCAGATTTAACTATTCGGAGATACTATGATTACACAGATTATAAAGGCAGATTACACAGATTCAGGCAACACGATTACTTTTTAAAATCTGTGTAATCGTTTTTTTTAAAAATCTGTGTAATCAATTTCTTCATCGGAGGTGGTATGAAATATATCAAGATTGTTATGGCGCTAGCTGGCATGTTTTTCTATTCCATGCCTTTATATGCCCAGCAGGATAGTTTTACGCTTGCTGTGAGCATTGTTGAAGATTACGGGGCAGAGCAGGATGATTTGCTTGCGCATCTTGCGCAGAATACAAAAGAAGGTGAAAAGGATTATGTAAAAAACATAATTTCAATATCTAAAAAAGAAAAAGAAGATACTGTTGCGAAATTAAAAAACATGAGGTGGGTTGAAGGTTCGGCAGACAGGTTGTCAAAAAGGATATTTAATATAGTCAATGCCTACACAAACAAACACATAGAAGCCCTCAAAGAACTCTCAAATAAATTAAAATCAGAAAATAAAAAAGAACTTGACGGCATAATAGAAAGGGCGGTATTTGCAAGAAACAGTTCTATTGCAAAACTAAAAGATACTCAAAAGCAAGAGAAGGTATTAAGGGGGCAGATACCTGCAAAAGAAAAGGAAAAACCTGTGCCGGTTATTGATACGCCTGCGGTTGAAGAGCCTGCTAAAAGCAAGGGGATATGGGAAAGGTGATAAAATAAAAATTTCTGGTATTTGCCCCTGCAAAAGTTAAGATACATATGCGACGTTAGGGGATTTGTTAAATTTTATCTAACTGCCTTATCCTCTCTCAAAGACTTTAAATAACCTTCATTCCTTATTGTCCCTGAATTTATCTCCATAATCTCTGGTTTCTTTTTAAGTAAATCCAAAATCTCATTCATCAAAAATACCCTTTCAGTGCAGTTAAACGCCTCATAAACAGTTTTTACAAATCTAAAATCCTTTTCATCATCAACTGTCCATCGCATGTAAGAAAGGTCTTCCTTATACTTTACCACACCCATTTTAAAAACATCCTTATTCTTCCAAATATATGGCGTTACATGCTCCCGTTCTGAAGCGAGTTTTGCCTCTTTCCATGCCCTCTCAAGCGCATCAAAAGAAAACGCCTCAACATCAAGCCCGTCAGGATAGGACTGCTCTATGCCAACATGGTCATAACCCTCTTCAAGATATTTTTTTATTATCAAATCCACAACCTCTGGGTCTATAAGCGGACAGTCTGCTGTAATTCTTACAATGGTCTTTGCATTAAAAATCTTTGCCGCCTGATAATATCTGTTAAGCACATCATCTAAACTGCCCCTATATAAATGGACACCCCATTCTTTGCATCTTTCAGCAATAATATCATCTTCTTTTTCCGTAGTTGTTGCAACAACAATGCCTTGAATATATTTTGAAGGTTTCAAACGATGGACAACATGCCAGAGGATTGGCTTGTTGCATATCTCCTTCATAACCTTTTGAGGCAATCTTGTAGAAGACATCCTTGCCTGAATAATGGCAACTATTGGGTCGCGAATCGTGGGTCGCAAGTCGCGGGTCATGAATCTATATCCTCCCACTTGATTATCTCATGCGCCTTTATATCCCTTTTTGCAGTCTTGCCAATAATACATTCAATATGTCTCGGTTCAAGACCGTAGGCATGTCTGACCAGTTTCAGCATATCCATTTTTATTTTTGCGCCTTTCTTTATATTGGTATTGGCATATATGCTTCTCCTTGCGCCAATCCTCTCTCCCATTTCATTGCCTGTAGGTCTCTTAATTCCATCCCCAAGCGCCTTTTCAAGATTTCTTATTTCATTAACCATTGTCTTAAATTCATTGACCTCTAGCGCATAAGGATGGTCAGGACCTTTTAAATTTCTGCTTATTGTTATGTGTTTTTCAATGATGCAGGCTCCCAATGCAACTGCTGCAATCGGCACAGTCCAACCCTGTGTATGGTCTGAATAACCAACAGGCACTTGAAAGGCATTTGCCATTGTATCCATTGCCATAATATTTGAATCCTCAAATTTAGGAGGATAAAGTGAAACGCAATGCATGAGCGCTATTTCATCATTGCCTTCATTTCTTACAATGTCCACTGCCCTTTCAACCTCACCAAGATATGCTGCGCCTGTAGAAATAATAACGGGCTTTTTATATGCTGCAACCTGTTTTAATAAGACATCATTTGTCAAATCACCTGATGCAATCTTGAATGCAGGGACGCCTATTTTATTTAGTAAATCAGCCCTTTCTTCATCAAACGGCGCAGATAAAAATACAATGCCGATAGAATCCGCATATTCCTTGAGTTTATAGTGCCAATCTTCTGGAAGAGTTAATGATTCAATTATCTTATATGCAGGATGAGGAATCCATTTGTCTCCATCAGGTTTTAATGGATTAAATAATCCTTCTGCAGTAAATGACTGAAACTTTACTGCATCTGCGCCTGCATCCTTTGAAAGTTTTATAAGTTCCTTTGCCCTTTCAAATTTACAATCATGGTTTGAGCCGACCTCTGCAATGACAAACACTGGATGACCTTTGCCGACTTTTCTATTGCCTATCTTGATTGTTTTTTCCATTTTCCCGCCTTACTTTGTAGGGGCTTGATTTATCAAGCCCATTATTGCGGGTCGGATAAATCCGACCCCTACCTTGCTTGACTTTTGACTTATCTGCTCCTCACCTTTAGTTCTCTATTATCAAGAGGAAGATAAATCCTTCTGCCCTCTTCTTTACTTGACTCGTGTATTGCCAAAGCAATCTCTAGCGCTGCCCTGCCGTCTTCCGGAGAATTTAGATTTTCCATTTTTCCTTCCATGCATCCTACAAGATTCCTTGCAGCCTCTATCCATATATTTTTACTCTCAAATTCAGGAAAGGGTTTTAAATGCAATTCATTCAAGCCTGTATAATGTTTGCTTTTATCTGGCTTATAGAATTCCATAACCTCGTTATTGCCAATCCTTATTCTGCCGTGGCTGCCTATAATATCAAATTCAAAAAAGAAGTACGACTTTGCCTCTGCATGGACAGTTGCGTACACATTGTTTTTAAATTGTATAAAAGCCCTGCCTCCCAAATCCTCTATGCCGTCCCATTGAAAATTGCCCTGTCTATTTTCAAGCCAGCCTTCAATCCAAAGAGCATCTCCTGCAAACCATCGCAATACATCAAACGCATGTGTTCCTGTATGAAGCATACTCCCGCTGAAATGAGAGACAATTGACTGAAGTTTTCCAATGCCGCCGCTGTCAATTATATCCTTTACCTTTTGATATTCGGAACTCCATCTGCGCATATGCGAGACAATCATGCTGACATTATTTTCTCTGCATGCCTGCACCATATCATCTGCCTCTTTTAATGATGAGGCAAATGCCTTTTCGCACCATATGCCCTTGACGCCATAGTCTATTGCATCTAAAACCATCTTGCGCCTGTCTGTCGCATATGCGCATATGCTCACAACATCAGGCATTTCCTCATTCAGCATATCCTTATAGTCAATATAAAGATTTGATATATTGTATGCCTTGCCAAACGCATTAAGGTTATCTTCGTTTATATCAGCGCCTGCAATAATATCAATA
>JACRNI010000091.1 GCA_016234925.1 Deltaproteobacteria bacterium
AGGTTGACAATCCCCATAACCCTGCTAGACTTATATCAAGTTTTTAAAAACGGAGGTGCCTATGGCAAAAAGAATTTTTATTTTAGTTGTTGCCTTTAGCCTTGTTTTTATCTTTCCCCCCCCTTCTCACGCAAGTCCTCAACCCCTCTTCGGTCCCCAAAAACACATAAGAACAACAGGCCCGCCAAATACATACATAGACACATTTCAAGCCTGCAATACAGGGGCAACATACAATCTTGTCCTAGAAAACGGAGAAACAGGAAAAGATAAAATAAGTTCAGGTTCAATAAAACTAAACTCTACAGAGATAGTCCAAGAAAAAGACTTTAATCAGAATGTCAGCAGAATAGAAAGAACAATAACCCTTCAAAAAGAAAACACCCTAAATATAAAACTAGCAAGCGGGCCAAATGGATTTATAAAAATAAGCATATACTGCAAAACAGGCTGCCTTGAACTTAAAATCAACTCACCAACCAGCGGAACTACAATAAACAAGACAAAGACGATAATAAAAGGAAATCTAACAAATGTCTATGGAGAGACAGGGGTAACACTTCAAGGGGCAGGGGTCATGGGTCAAGGGTCAGTATTGGCAGAGACACAGGGAAATAACTTTGCAGGTATAATCCCCCTTCAACAAGGCACAAATACCATAACAGCAACAGCAGCAGATGCCTGCGGATACAAAACAACAGACACAATAACAATAAACACAGAAACCATTCAAGAAAACATAAGACTAACAGCCATACCGGTGCAGGGACAGTATCAACAAACAGGACTCTATTTTCCAAAAATAACAATCACAGATACCAAAGGCAATACATACACAGAAACAACAATTGTAAATGTCCTTTCAAAAGAGGAGATGGATAGTTTGCTTAAAAACAAATGGGAGGGGATGAAGGGGGGATTGGTTTCAAATAATGCAGAAAGAGCGATTGCTTATTTATCAGAGGGTTCGAAAGAAAAATATAGAGAGATATTTAATCTTCTTAACAATGAATTGTCATCTATTGCAGCCGAGATGCAGGAGATAGAGTTACTCTATATCATCGGTAATACTGCCAAGTACAGAATAAAAAGAAACCAAATTATAAATGACCAACCAGAAACAATAACCTATTATATCTACTTTATGAGAGATGAGAATGGGTTATGGAAGATAGTAAGTTTCTGATAAAAGGACTAAAATGAATAAGCGGTTAATTCTTCAAATTTCTTTTATCATCTCTTTTATCTTGTCTGTATTCCTGACGTATTACTTTGTTCGGCTTGGGATAGTAGGTATAATTGCGAGTGTTTATATCATCATTGAGGCACGGTATGGCATTACAAAAAAAATACCCGTCTTTTGGAAAAAGCTCAAATACTGGCAGAAGGGGGCGATTATCTTCATAATTATCCATACGGTCCTGTATATTCTTGTTTTAGAAGCATATGAAGATGCGTCCAGAAAAAGAGGTGTAGAATTTGGGCCATTGTTAGCATTTATTGAGTTGCCTTTACTTTTTTTAGGATTCTTTGGCCCCCAAATGAGTAAATTACAATATTACACTATATTTCTTTGGGGCAGTATATCTTATGCCTTTATTGGCAGTTTATTCGGTATGATTATTGATTGGATTATATACTTTTCCAAACCTGTTTTAAAAAAGGAGGGAACAAATGTATAAAACTAAATTTATGACAATGACTCTATCTATTATTTTGTTTTGGGTGAGTTTCATAGAAAATAGTTTCGCTTTTAAAGTCTCTACTCATAGAATCATAACCAAGGAAGCACTGACTATGTCTCAAAATTATAATAATTTTATAAAAGATTTCAATATCAGCGGAACTCAGGCTGTAATAGACGGTAGCGAGTGGGAAGACGGTGAAAATTTATTAGATATGCGATGGTTTAATCATTACTATGACCCTGTGAACCAAAAGGGGCTTAATGTTTCTGGTATATCTTACGGAAGGATTTCAAAAGACTGGGCATATGATGGTGGCAGCGGACAATCAGGATATACTCATCCAAACAACTATTCATGGGTCAAGGCAAGAGAATATATGTATATTGGGTTGACTGGTAGAGACTTTAGTGGCAATTTTGTTGCAGAAACATCAAAAGAAAGAAGCACCTACCTTCAGAAGATGTTCAGGTCTATAGGTCAGGTAGTTCATATTGTGGAAGACTTGGCTCAGCCTTCTCATGTTCGTAATGACCCTCATGCAAGCCATGGCGAAGTGCCTGTTTTACCCTATGTTCTCAACCCATCCCATCTTGAAGACTGGTCACAGAATAATGGTGCACTCGTATACAGTTTTACTAAATTATCAGATTCTGCTAAAGCCCTCCCAAGTTATAACAACTACTTCAACGGTCTTGCCTATCTTACCAGCACCAACTTCTTTAGCGATGATACCATATTCAAAAATTATTATTACCCTTCAAGAGAGCAAACAGATATAGACAAATTTACCTTTATTAACTTTCTTTCAATAGTAGTTGATGAGGATGGGAAGATAAGCAAAACCGTGTATGTTACAAAGACAGGTGGCGCTCTTACAGGGTATAAAGCGGCACATGCAGGTTATTTTTGGAATGATATATCATCTCATGTTATTGGAGGCTTAAGTTCCCTTCAGTTTAATATAGACGATAGAGTTGCAGAAGATAATGCCAAGGTTCTGATACCCAAGGCTGTAGAATACTCCGCAGGTCTTTTAAACTACTTCTTCCGCGGGCAAATCAATATGGAAAAAGACCCGAATAACTCAAGTCAGTATGTAATCAAGAATGAATCAAATGAGGATATGAACGGCACTTTCAGTCTTTGCTATGATGACGCAAGTGATAATCGCAAGTGTTTTGTGAACTGGGATCTGCAAATTACTGCTGGTCAAAGTAAATCCGTGTCCTTCACAGCGCCTACCAGCCCAGAGCCAAAGGAAAAAGGGAAATATATTTTAGCCTTTCAAGGCACACTTGGAAATGAAGCAGGGGCAGTGGTTGGGAAGGTGGTTAAATTATGTGGGGGAGATGCAACCATCACCATCTCTGGACCCGATGCCCCATCTAATGGCAGTAAATACACAGCAACGGGTGGTGAAAAACCGTATACATGGAGTATCAGCAAAGGTTCTATAACACAAGATGGCGTTGTAACTGTTTCAGGACAATGCGGAACAGCAACAATTACAGTAAAGGATAGTTGTGGAAATAAAACTACAAAGGATGTAAGGCTGCCGGGTGGTACGTGGGTGTTTGCATCTTACTGGGATGCTCCTTATAGTGGTGAACTTATAGTATACGGTGGTTATTTATGGTATCCATCTTATATAGAACATTGCGAGGTTATTAGTGGTATTAGCAAAACAGGATATAATATAGGGCAGTGGGCAGAGATTGATGAGTGTACGGGTACTTGGTGTGAGTCGTATTGTAAGAAGTATCCTGACCGTTGCGATATTCCTTTAGGTCTACCTTGTAGTCCTTCTAATTTGAATTGTAGTAAACCTTATATATGTGCTTTAACATCAAGTAATACTTTCGAATGGAGGTGTCCATAATGCAAACTTCAATGGATATAATATTAACCCAAATAATGCGTGAATGCCAAAATTATAACAATATCAATAACGTAGTGCGAAACTTTAGTTTCGCTTTTGCCTGCCTGTGCGATGCACGCAGACAGGCGAGGCTAAAACCTCGCACTACAAAGGCTTTATAAACAGGTTTGCAACCTGAACCCCCTGAACCCATAGATTCGTAATGAAATATTCAGGAGTAGGTTACAAACCTGCTCCCACAGAGTCAGGCAAGATGCCTGACCTATTAGCTTCTAACGGGGTAAAGGTTTTGGCTGCCATTCACGCATAATTTGAATATAAGATTTACAATATAAATGAACCGAGTATCAATTGGATAATTAAATTGACAGGTGCTTATTTTGAATAGTATAAAAATAATCTTAATAAAAAACTTTTTTATATTTATTCTGTCTATATCCATAATCTCTGGATATAATCCTGCAGAGGCGCAAAATCTTGTCCCGTTAAGCAGTAAAACGGGAACCATCCAGAATAAGATTGAAGGAGATAAAAGGCTTTTCAGCATAGAGGTAAGAGAGGCTGATATAAAGGATGTTTTAAGGGCGCTTGCCAATCAGAGCAATATGAATGTCATCATAGGCGAAGGCATTGTTGGCGCGGTCACTTTTTCTTTTGATAAGATTGCATTAACAGACGCGCTTGAGATAATATTAAAGGTGCATAATTACGGGTATGTAATCCAGAATAATGTTTTGTGGATAGGCAAGAAGGATGATATTTCAAGGGCAGGCGAGGAGATGCTGATGGAGATAGTGCAGTTAAATTATGCAAAGGCATCGGATGTTACTGCGCAGATAAAAGCCGTGATGAGTGAAAAGGGGACGGCAACGGCTGATTCACGGACTAATTCAATCATAATAAGGGATGCAAAGAAGAACATAGAAAGCGTAAAGACGCTTTTAAATACGCTTGATACGCAGACCCAGCAGGTTGTTATTGAGGCAAGGATTGTAGAGGCAAACACAAATTTTTCAAGGGACTTTGGCATCCAGTGGGGCGGAAATTATAAATCATCAGGAGGGGATAATACGATTAGAGGCGGGGCAAACATCGGAACATCGGCAGGCAGCAGGAATTTTGCAGTAAACCTTCCTGCAGCAGGCGCTACATCCGGACTCGGTCTTGTCATAGGGAGTTTAAAAAGCAATCTTACGCTTGATGTTGAACTGTCTGCTGCTGAAAAGACGGGGCAGTTAAGGATAATATCAAGCCCAAAGGTTACGACATTGAATAATAAAGCCGCTGCAATACACAGCGGTTTGACATACAGGGTAAGGACAACATCCACTACAACTACTACAACAGGAGGCGGGGCGACAGGGGCGGCGACAACAGGCACAACTCTTGAGTCGGTCAAGACAGGGATAGACTTGAGCGTAACGCCGCAAGTTTCGTCTGACGATTTTATTTTACTGAATATATCCGCGAGCAAGAGCGACCCTGATTTTTCACAGGCAATAGACGGCATCCCCGGCATAACAGAGAAGACCGCGTCAACAGCGGATCTTGTAAAGGATGGAGAGACAACTGTGATAGGCGGGCTTTACCGCTCGTCTTCATCTGACACAAAGGATGCTGTTCCATATCTTTCCAAGATACCGCTTCTCGGCTGGCTTTTTAAGCATACAGGAGAGAAAAAAGACAATGAAGAACTTCTTATATTTATAACGCCGACAATAGTCAAGATGGACAAGGCATCTATTCAA
>JACRNI010000126.1 GCA_016234925.1 Deltaproteobacteria bacterium
TCGCAGAGACTAAGGGAACTTGCGTTTTTAAATGCAGGCATCCGCATATCAATATTAGATGAGAAGAGCGACAAGAGGCATGATTTTCATTACACAGGCGGCATAAATTCATTTATTGAACATCTCAATAAAAATAAGACACCGCTCCATTCAAAGATAGTCTATGTTTCCGGGAAGAAGGAAAATGTGGAATTAGAGATTGCAATGCAGTGGAATGACGGTTATTCAGAAAATATTTTTTCATTTGCAAACAACATAAACACAACAGAGGGCGGGACACACATGGTCGGCTTCAAGTCCGCGCTTACAAGGACAATAAACAATTATGCGACTGCGCAAAACCTTTTAAAGGGCGTGAAAGAAGGGATTCAGGGCGAGGATGTAAGAGAAGGTTTAACATGCGTTATAAGCGTGAAACTTCCAAACCCGCAGTTTGAAGGACAGACAAAGACAAAACTCGGCAACAGCGAAATCAAAGGCTATGTTGAGACAATGCTTAATGAAAAACTCTCAGAATTTCTTGGGGAAAATCCATCTGTTGCAAAAAAGATTGTTGGCAAGGCAGTTGAAGGCGCAATGGCAAGGGAGGCAGCAAGAAAGGCAAAGGAGTTAATAAGGAGAAAGGGCGCGCTGGATACAGCAAGCCTTCCGGGAAAACTCGCAGACTGCCAAGAGACAAATCCTGCGCTCTGCGAACTGTTTATAGTTGAGGGCGATTCAGCAGGCGGCTCTGCAAAGCAGGGAAGGGACAGAAAAAATCAGGCAATACTCCCGTTAAAAGGCAAGATATTAAATGTTGAAAAGGCTCGTTTTGACAAGATGCTTTCTAACGAAGAAATCGGCACGATGATAACTGCGCTTGGCACAAGCATCGGCAAAGAGGAGTTTGATGTTAATAAACTCCGTTATCACAAAATCATAATAATGACAGACGCTGATGTTGACGGCTCTCATATAAGGACGCTTCTTCTTACATTTTATTACCGCCAGATGGCTGACCTTGTTGAAAGGGGACACCTCTACATTGCCCAGCCGCCGCTTTTTAAGATTAAAAAAGGCAAGACTGAAAAATATATAAAGGATGAAACAGCGCTCACTGATTTTGTATTAGAGGCAGCAGTGGAAGGCTTGAAACTTTATTCAAAAAACGGGAAAAAGGTGTTTAAGACTTTGGAACTTTTCAATATCCTTAAAAAGATGGCAAGGTTTCAGGGTATAATCAAAAATATATATAAAAGAAAAAAAGACGGCAATATTATTGCTGCCATCAGCATGGAAGATGACTTTAATACAGATTCTTTAAAGAGTGAAAAGGCAATGAAAACCCTCATGGTTGATTTGAAGACATATCTAAAGGCGTTTCATCCTGATATGGAGGCTCTTGATTTTTCTATTGCTCGGGACGCAGAGCATGACTCTTTTATGTTGAAGGCTGTATCAAAGAAAAACGGCGCACAGATTGAGACGATTGTTGACATGGAATTTCTGCACTCTCCTGAATTTATAGAACTCAAAGGGGTTTTGCTCGGGACGCAGAGCATGACTCTTTTATGTTGAAGGCTGTATCAAAGAAAAACGGCGCACAGATTGAGACGATTGTTGACATGGAATTTCTGCACTCTCCTGAATTTATAGAACTCAAAGGGGTTGCAAAGGAACTAAAAAATATCGGCAGCGCGCCGTTTGTTATAGAGGATGAAGAAGGCGCAGCCGCAACAGTGAATACATTTAATAGTATTATGGAGCATATCCTTTCAATCGGCAAAAAAGGGCTTTACATCCAGAGGTACAAAGGTCTCGGCGAAATGAACCCTGAGCAGTTGTGGGAGACAACCATGAATCCTGAAACAAGGATGCTCCTGCAGGTAAAGGTTGAAGATAAAGTTGAGACTGATAATATATTTACAATACTCATGGGCGACCAAGTTGAGCCAAGAAGGAATTTTATTGAAAGGCACGCCTTGGATGTTACAAATCTGGATGTGTAAATATACAGAGTGTCATAACTTCGCATACCTGCGTTGCTCCTTGGCTCGTCGCTGCGGCGTATGCTTAAAATACGCCTCACTCCTCGCCTTCGTCGCGCCTTGGTCTGCTTTGTTCTGACGCTCTGTATGTGGATTTACTATGGAATAGGTATAAAAGTAAATATTAGGTTTAGACTATGTCTGAAGAAAAAAAATACAGTCCACTACTTGTTATTCTGAATGCTTCTGTTTGGTCTCTGTATGAAGTTGGGTTTGCGTTATTGCCCGGCATTGTTTGGGTTCTTACCCTGCTCATTCTTGGCAAATCTAATGATGACATCGTAAAATTACTCGCTTGGCCGTTCATCAGCGTTTCTGTGTATGCTTCAATTCTTCGTGACTCTATTCGCGTCTTCTGTCGAGAAGACACGGTGAGCAACCGGCAAGACAGAGAAGTTACTGCAATATTCTCCCTCGTGGGAGTTGTGCTGAGCAGTGTGCTTCTTACGGTCGGCGTATGTGAGGCACAAGGGGTCATTAGGGAGTTGCCGTGGCTGTATCACGTCTTCGTGCTTGCAATTCTCAGTATCGGTGTTGTATCTCTTTTCTTCGTCAAAACCATAATGATTAAACGCACTGAGTTCAAGACATAGGTATAACTTTTCGTTTAACACAACATCTACAACCCAAACAAAAGGAGGCTGCCATGCCAAAGAAGATAAACCAGAAAATCATAAAGATTCTTACAGAGGTTTATACAGCGGAGATAGGCGCTATCGGCATCTACATGGAACAGCATGCAAAATGCGATAATGCAGGATACAAGAAACTTGCTGAAAGGCTGAAGGAGGATGCTGTAAATGAGATGAAGCATGCCGAGGCATTGGCAGAGCGCATTGTTTTTCTTGGCGCAGCGATTAAATGTGAAAAGCATTTGACCCCGAAGCCTGAAGAAACAGAGATTATTGATATTGTTAAGATGAACTTGCAGATTGAGATAAAGGCGATTGAAAGATTAAATGCAGGCATCAAAACCTGTTTTAATGAAGGGGATAACGGCTCCCGTCTTGTTTTAGAAAATATCTTGAAGGACGAAGAAAAACATCTGGATGAGTATGAGACCATCTTAGAAAATATTGAAAAATACGGAGACCAGTATATAGTTACTCATCTAATGTAAATAAAAGGAGGTAATTTTATGATTGGATGGATAGTTTTAGCAATTTTGGTTGTTTTAGTTTTATGGATTATTATTATCTACAATGGTCTTGTAACCCTCAAAAATCAAGTCCAGAATGCGTGGAAACAGATTGATGTGCAGTTAAAAAGAAGGCATGATCTGATTCCAAATCTTGTGAACACTGTCAAGGGGGCAATGGAGTTTGAAAGGGAGACGCTTGAAAAGGTTGTTGAGGCAAGGGCAAAGGCAGTAGGCGCGGCAACCATTCCGGAAAAGGCAGGGGCTGAAAACATGCTGACTCAGGCATTGGGAAAACTCTTTGCCCTTGTAGAAAATTATCCTGATTTAAAGAGCAATCAGAATATCCTTCAACTTCAGGAAGAACTCACAACAACAGAAAACCAAATCAGTTTCGCAAGACAGTTCTACAATGACCTTGTTGCGCAATTCAATATAAAACAGGAGGTTTTCCCTTCAAGTATTATCGCCTCTACATTTGGCTTTCAAAAGGGAGAATATTTCCAGATAGAAGAGGCAGCAAGGGAAGTGCCGAAGGTGGACTTGAGCATAAAATAAAAGCAATAACCAAATAACAAGTACCAAATAACAAACAAGCACCAAGCACCAATAAACAAACAATAACCAATAATCAAGCACCAAATAACAAACTGTTTGAAATTTGTGATTTTGGACATTGGAATTTGTTTGTAGTTTGTAATTTGTAACTTACCTATGGGTTATGACTTCGCTGACATCTTCTCCCAACAAAGGCGGAACCGCAGGATTACAATTATCCTGATAATATTTTTCATTGTCCTTGTCGGGCTGCTTGGATTTGCAATTGATGTTTATTCATTTGGAACTTTTGAAGAAGTAAGGATCCCAATAGCAACCATCTTTGCCTTATCCATTGCAGGCATAAACGGTTTTGTGTCATATTTTTATGGCTCTAGCATTGTATTAAAATCCCTCCATGCGCAGCCCATTGTTTTTGAAAATCCATCCCATAAACAACTCTATAATGTTGTTTCAGAGATGTGCATTGCATCAGGACTGCCAAGGCCAAAAATCTATGTCATACCTGACCCTGCGCCAAATGCCTTTGCAACAGGGAGGAATCCGGAGAATGCAAGCATAGGTGTTACACAGGGGCTTCTGGACACAATGAACAGAGATGAACTTCAGGCGGTTGTTGCGCATGAGATGGGGCATATAAGAAATTATGACATATTGACAATGACAGTGGTTACTGTTTTGGTAGGGACAGTCGTGCTTTTATCTGACTGGGCAACAAGGACATGGAGATACGGCGGTGTGAGGACAAAACGGGACTCAAAAAGCAAGGGCATGCATCCAGTAATTTTAATCCTTATTATACTTTTGATTATCCTTGCGCCGCTTTTATCAAGGATTATTGCAATGGCGGTTTCAAGGCAGCGTGAATATCAGGCAGATACATCTGCTGCTGAATTTACAAGAAACCCTGCGGCATTGGCAAGCGCATTGGAAAAAATCGCACAGGCAACATCTCCAGTAAGGACAGCACACAAGGCAACAGCGCATTTGTTTATAAGCGACCCCCTTCACAGAAAACTTGACAACAAGGAAGGTTTTTTTGCAGATGTTTTTTCAACCCACCCGCCGATTCAGAAAAGGATTGAGAGGCTAAAGAAGATGGCGTATGTCTATGCAAATAAAACATAAGCGTAGAAACAGGTCTTTAGACCTGTTAAAATTAAGGTTAACACGGCTGAAGCCGTGTTTCTACGAGCCATGTTTCTACAACTTGTATTTGGCATTTTTCAGCGTGAACATTTAAAGTTATGAATGAACAACCTGATAAAAAACTCACCTGCCCTGAATGCGCAATTCCTTTCAAAGAAGTCTATGCAGAGGCAAACTATGGAAGGGTTCTTTTATTAGACCAATGCCAAAACTGCGGGGGCATATGGTTTGACAGATGGGAACTTTATTTTTTAAAGGATAACGAGGGGGAAAGGCTTGACCCTGTAGATAATGCAAAATTTTTGACGCCTGTATCATTTAAAAAGGGAACCCGTTTATGCCCGAATTGCAATATTGCATTAGAGTCTTTTAAAGACCCGAACCTGCCAAAAGATGCAAACATTGAAAGATGCAAGTCATGCAGCGGTTTGTGGCTGAACAGAGGAGAACTTGCAAAATATAAAAATCACAGAAAAGCCATTGTAGAAAAACAAAAACCCCTTTCGTCAGATATTGCCATATCATCTGCATTGGCATCAGAAAGCGATAAAGAAAAATGGGCGAGGCTGCAAAGTCTTGGCAGCGCCTTATCTACAAAAGTAAGTCCAGAAATTGATGTCTCCGTGCTTGATGAACCAGAGATAAGCGGCAAAGAACTGGCAAAGGATTTGGTGTTCTTAATTGTTCAGACATTGTTGAGGGTGTTTTTAAGGATTTGAATAGTTGATGCCCGCGGATTCAGGTTTTTGCCAATATTTTTGAAGGGCGCAGCCCACCCTGCTTGCTTGCCTTGCTCATTTGCCCGATTTCCCTGACAATAAATTCCTGAACAATCCCGAGTTTAAGATACTGTTTTTGAACATCTTTAGGCAAAAGGTGAAAATCCTTAATAATCCCCCTGCATTTTTTTGAACCGCACCTGCACACCATAGTCCAATTATTTTCGCTCATGGTCGTAGAATAATCAAAGCGTATTTCTTCATCTTTAAAAATATCTTTGATTGCAATTAAAACATTGCTTTTTATAATGCCTGAATTTGGGCTGCACGAATGATTTGCGCTCCGACATGGGTCTTGCAGGTCAATATATGCGTTGTAGTCTATTTGCAGCGGATTTCCCTCATATTCTCCTTTTGCTGTTTGCTCAAATGAAATGAGCGTTCCTTCAAAAGTAAGAATGTATTCGCCTTTTTTAAAATCCTTTGCAGCAAATAGCCCTTTGCCCAATTCACATTCTGCAACATATACATTTGGCTTCAAAATTTACCGTCCCAGTCTTCAAAAGAGTGATAATTTTCGGTTATTTCTTCACCAACCTGAATATCTATTATAGCGTAAGTAAGAACCTCTTCCTCATAATCAGAATGTTGACTTAAAGTATTCGGGGTTTCAGAATGATTGATGTATTTTCCATTATCTACAGGGGATATTCTCAATCCGCTTTTCAGACTCAAATAAGAATAGATTGATAGATATTCTTGCGCTTGTTTTGGCAATCTTGAAATTTCTTCTTCTGTAAATTTTAGATCAAAGCCTGAGGTGAATTTCCATATAACTGCCCCTTTCGGAATAAATTCATCGGCAAAGAGTCCAATTCCATGAATTTCGCTCGGCGCTAATTTTGTTTTTACATACAGCATATAATCAGATTATCTCTTCAAGAATTTAAAATAGATGTTACCTTTTAGAAACGGCAGGCAGTCACAAAATTTTTATGAAAATCAATTCTAACCTAAAATATTGTAGGGGCTTGATTTATCAAGCCCAATATATCGGGTTCAATAAATTGAACCCCTACATTTTAGGACAGTCTGACGGTTATTTTTTTAAGTAAACCTTGCGAGTAAAACAATTGATGCAACTGCAAATATGATTCCTGCAAATTCATAGTGATTTAGAGATTCATTAAAAAAGAAGACGCCAAGAAGCGTTAAGAGAATGAGCATAGAAATGGAATAGATAACTCCAATGGCAGACAGTTTCAGATATTTCATCAGATATAACCAGACAAATGTAGTTGCAGAGTAAATCAGGAAACCAATAAAGAAATATTTGGTTTCAAGGGGCTTGTCTTGGCTGCTGGCAATCTTAAGAAAGTAGTCGCCAAGTATGGTTATAAAGCCAAGTGCGATTGCGGTAGATGGTCTGCTCTAATATCTATCTTATCGGTAGATAATTCTATACATTATTTAGAATTTGTCAAATAAATTCTAAAGGTTAGTATGTTTAATATCCCCTAGAAAACAAAGATGATTATCATCAAACTGGAGGGGACGATGACAGAAGCAAAAACTTTATTTGGGATGAGGATGAAGGAATTAAGGAAAAATCAGGGATTATCTCAGGAGCAACTTGCTGAAAAGGTAGATATTAGTTCCAAGTATGTAAGCAGGGTGGAGATGGGATATAGTTTCCCATCCCTTGATACGCTGGAAAAACTTGCCTCTGCTCTAAATGTTGAACTCAAAGACTTTTTTGAATTCAGCCATAAGACCCCGAACCAAAAGGAATTAAAAGAGACCTTAAACACCTTGCTCAAAGAGGCGGATGAGGAAAAGACGAGGCTTTTGGTAAAAATTGCAAGGGCTGTGGTGAGGTGAAGGTTCTATGCAAACTCAAGATAATGTCTTCCAGATATTATAGACATAAAGGTAGCCTGCCGCTGTTTCTATGAGTCCGAAAATAAGAATGCCTGCCTGCGCTGCTTACACTGCCTGCAAACCACCATGAAATTGCCATGCCGATAAGCCCGATATTTGCAAGCCAGAACTGCCATCTTGCCATCTTGACGCTGAAAAGCGGTCTTTGCGCAAATCTTGGAAACATATGGTATGAAACGCCGAATATCATCAAAGAGACAAACCCCATAAGATTTATATGCGCATGGATTGGGCGAAAGTCTGCAATCAATGCAGGCTTGAAAAACATTGCAGCACCGAGGGGGCAGCCTATTAAAAGATATATGATACTCCACCTTGTAAAATTTATCGCAGCCTTGTCTGCCTCTTTGTCGCCTTTGCCAAATGGGTTATGGATTTCACTTTGTCTCGGACTGCTTAAAAATGTGAAGAACATATTAAATACAAAAACCAAGAGAGAGAGGACAACAATCAGGGCAGATATTTTTACGACAGCATAATTTAAAAACAGCATAAATATGATTATGCCAAGTGTCCCGATGTTTGATAATGCAAGATGGATAAAGGCAAGAAAAGGGCTGTAAAAATCCCTTTCAGAAAAGAGCGGTATAAGATGATAACTCACGCCGAATATCATCATTGTTACAAAGCCGAGTAAAAATGAATGGACTACAGAAACGAGAAGACCGTAGGTTGAGATAGCAATGTCATTCGGGATATTGCTGATTGGGATAAATGCTGCGCCTAGAATACCTGTAAAGACAAGATAGGCGAGGCTGGATATTATAAAACCTTTTGTAAAGCCTTTCATTTGTTATTTAAAGCCTTTTTAATCTCTTCTGCAATCTTTTTTGCAGCAAGGACAGGATTAGACGCATCTCTGATTGGTCTGCCAACAACAATATAATCAGCGCCGTTTTTGATTGCCTGATAAGGTGTAACAATCCTTTGCTGGTCGTCTTTTTTTATTATTGACCATGCAGGTCTTATGCCCGGGCAGACTGTTATAAAATCTCTGCCAAGTGCTTTTCTAACATATTTCACCTCAAGCCCTGAACACACAACACCATGACAGCCTGCATCTTTTGCAAATTTTGCGCGGTGCATGACAAGATTCAGAGGTTCTTGCAATTCCCTTTTTATGCCCATATCTTTTAAATCTTTTTTTGATAAACTTGTCAAAACAGTTATGGCAAGGATTTTTGTATTGCCGGAGATTTCAACAACAGATTTTAATAAACTGCTTCCGCCTTCTGCATGGACTGTTAGAAAATCCACGCCATGCTTCACTGCTGATAAACAGGCGCGGCGCACAGTTTCAGGGATGTCGTGGAATTTCATATCAAGAAAGATTTTTGCCTTGCCTGTCATTTTTAAGGAGTCTTACAAACCTTTTAGCCTCTTTTAGATTTGTTACATCAAGAGGGAATATTATGCGGTCTTTTGGAGAGAGATGTGCTGACATATTTATCTTAACCCCAATCTTGTCAGCAAAAGACCAAGATATTTATTTAACGGGTTGCTTCTGGCTAGAAATGAAATAACCGGAGGTTTTCTTATACCGAGATTTATAAGTTCATCAAGAATCTGCGGATTATCTCCAAATTTTAATCCGTCCCTGTATATCCTGATTGCATCTTCCCTATTGCCGTGAAGCAGATATATTTTCCCAAGATTAAGATAGTGAAGCGAATTGGCTGGCTCCTCTTTCATCGCATCCCCGCATAGAGAGACCGCCTTTTTGAACTGGCCCCTTTCCTTTGCTATGCAATAAGCGAGATAAGAGCGGTTAAGCGGTGTGTTTTCAATCTGAACCGCTTTTTCAAAAAAGGCAAGCGCGGCAATTGAATTGCCTTGATTAAGGGCTTGAATGCCTTTAGTTGATAGGTCTTTTGCGTTATAATCGGTCATACATTTTTTTATACAGGGCGTCATAACTTCGCATACCTGCGTATTGAGGCAGGAGTAGTTAGGGGTTAGTAAAAAAACTAATCCCTAATCCCTAATCCCTAACACCTGTATTCTAACTTTGTTCTGACGCTCTGTATGATGATTTACTTATGACGCTGTGTATAAAAAACATATCCTGACAGTTTTTGAGTATATCTCAAATCTATCTTGTTTTCAAATAAATGAATTAAAGGTTGGAGTTGGTTGGGGAGAATAGATTTTTCAAATTGCCTGCTATATAGGGACTAGGCTAGGGGATATTTTTATACTATCCCCCAATCTCTAGCCCCTAGCCCCTGCCTTTTACGCTGCCTGTTTTTTTGTGAAGTTCAAAAGTCCGCCAGCCTGAATGATTTCAATCTGCCTCTTTGTAAAGCCGTGCTTTAACTGCATATCCCTATTCTTTGTGATATTTTTAAGCGCAACTGTTTCGCTGTTTGATATATTGCTTAAATTCAATTCCAGTTCATCGCCCTGCTCTACTGCATTATAGTCTCCTGCATTCGCAAATGTCAGAGGCAGTATGCCGAAGTTTACAAGGTTGTCCTTGTGGATCCTTGCAAATGATTTTGCAATAACAGCCTTTATGCCGAGGTACATTGGGCACAGCGCTGCATGCTCCCTTGAAGAACCCTGTCCATAATTCTCGCCGCCAAGGACAAACCCGCCTCCCTGCGCCTTTGCCTTTTCATGGAACTGTGCGTCAATTGCTGAAAATACTGATTCTGAATACTTTGGCACATTTGAGCGGTATTTGAGCCATGTGCCGGCAGGCGTTATGTGGTCTGTTGTGATATTATCCCCAAGTTTTATAAGCGCCTTTCCTTTAATGCTTTCTGCAGGGGCTTGCGCTTTTGGCAGTTCTTTTATATTTGGACCCCTCATCACCTCAACCTTTGACGGGTCTTTTGCAGGAGGAATAACCATTGAGTCATCAATCAAAAACTCCTTTGGCATCTTGACCTTTGGGAACTTGCCGAGTTTTCTTGGGTCTGTTATGACGCCGTAAATGCTCGCTGCTGCTGCAACCTCCGGGCTGCAAAGATAGACCTGAGCGTCTTTTGTGCCGCTCCTGCCTTCAAAGTTCCTGTTGAATGTCCGAAGCGATATTCCCTTTGACGGCGGTGACTGCCCATTGCCAATGCAAGGCCCGCATGTCGCCTCTAAAATCCTTGCGCCTGCCTCAATAAGATGCGCAAGCCCTTTGTTTAAACTTATCATCTCTAAAACCTGTTTTGAACCGGGCGAGATTGTAAGATTCACATCAGGGTGAACCTTATGTCCGCCTTTGTGAAAAATTTCTGCAACAGTCATCAAATCCTTGTATGATGAATTTGTGCAGCTGCCAACGCAAATCTGATCAACCTTCATGCCCTCAACATCAGAGACCTTGCAGATTGCATCAGGTGAGTGAGGTTTTGCAAGCATGGGCTCAAGTTTAGACAGGTTTATTTTGATTTCCTCGTCATAAGTTGCATCCTCATCTGCAACAAGTTCTTTCCAGTCATTCTCCCTTTTCTGCGCTGCAAGAAACTCTTTTGTAATCTCATCGCTTGGGAATAGGGATGTTGTAGCGCCGAGTTCAGCGCCCATGTTTGTTATGGTTGCCCTTTCTGGAACGGTCAAACTCTTTACGCCTTCTCCGCCGTATTCAATAACCTTTCCAACACCGCCTTTAACAGTCAATTTTCGCAGCAGTTCAAGGATAACATCTTTTGCAGAAACCCAAGGTTTTAATTTGCCTTTTAAGTGGACAAGAACAACCTTTGGATATGTGAGGTTAAATGAGCCGCCTCCCATTGCGACAGCGACATCCAATCCGCCTGCGCCTATTGCCATCATCCCAAGCCCGCCGCATGTAGGCGTATGGCTGTCAGAGCCTAGCATTGTTTCACCGGGCGCGCCGAATCTTTCAAGGTGAACCTGATGGCATATGCCGTTGCCGGGTTTTGAAAAATATATGCCGTGTTTTGCCGCTACAGTCTGCAGAAATCTGTGGTCATCCGCATTTTCAAACCCGCCGTATTGGAGCGTGTTGTGGTCAACATAACTCACAGACCTTTTTGTCTTGACCTGCGGCACACCCATTGCCTCAAACTGAAGATATGCCATTGTGCCTGTGGCATCCTGTGTCAGGGTCTGGTCAATCCTTATTGCAATCTCTTTTCCAGAGGACATCTCACCAGACACAAGATGGCTCTCTAATATCTTTTGCGTAATATTTTTACCCACAATATGTTCCTCCTTTTGAAAGGTGATTTAGGGTGTTTAAACTATCAAAAAACCATTTTACAAGTCAACCCAAAAAAATAATGAATAGATAGTCTAATTGACTGCTGTGATTACTTCTGCTACATTTAACACTATGAAAAAGGCTGCGGTCATTATCCTTGTAATTATCCTGCTGCTTCTAGGATTATTCTATATTAGATTTACGCAAAATAAAAAGGCAGTAGATTATATTGAAGCCGCCGGGATTGCAGAGGCATTAGAGGCTGAACTTGCGTCAAAGATACCCGGAAGGATAACATGGCTCTGCTGCAAAGAGGGAGACGCTGTAAAGGCTGATTCGCTTGCCATAAGACTGGATGACAAGGAACTAAAGGCAAGGGTTGAACAGGGTAAAGAGGCATTAAATGTAGCAAAGGCATCTGTTGATATAAGCAGGGCAAATCTGGAAAATGCAAAACTTGAGATTGATACTGCAAAGGCAGAGGTTAGGACAGCAGAGGCAGAGATTGCAAGGATGAACGCCCTGACAGAAGATGCGAAAAAGAATATGCAAAGGGTTGAAAGGCTTTTTAAAGAAGGTCTTATATCCGAAAAAGATATGGATGCGGCAAAGACGAATTATGACGCTAATTCTGCGCAAATGGATTCTGCAAAGGCGCGAAAGATGGCGGCAGATGCAAGGCTTAAAAATTCAATAGCCAACATCAAAATATTTGAGGCTCAACTTTCTTCAACAAAGACAAAGGTTCAGGAATCGCAGGCTGCGTTGAGTCTATTAGAAACACAACTCAAAGATACGGAGATAACCTCTCCGATAGACGGCGTGATTGTCCACAAGGCGTTTGAACTCGGCGAGATGGCGAACGCGGGCGCATCTATTTACACAATCCATGACTTAAAAAATATCTGGGCAAGGGTTGATATTGAAGAGACGGATATTGGCAAGATAAAACTAGGCTCTAAAGCAGATGTGTTTTTGGAATCAATGCCCCAAAAGGGATTCATCGGAGAGGTTATTGAAATTGGCAGGGAGGCAGGTTTTGCAACCCAGAGAGATGTAACAAGGGGAAGGTCTGATATAAAGACATTCCGTGTGAAAGTTGGCATCAAAGAATCCAATGGATTGTTAAAACCGGGGATGACGGTAAAGGCGAGGATATATTACAGGTGAAAATCTTATAAACAGAACTAAAGGATTCAGAATACAGAATTCTGAATCCAGAATAAAAACCTTCTGCTCTATCCTTACAACAATTCAATATTCAATCTGCTTTTCAAATTCTTAAACAACCCTATCAATTTTATAGATGAACGAGGGTTATCCTATTATTACATGGCAGTCTTAAACGCATTCCTCAGTTCAGTAAAATTCTTGGGTAAATATTTCTCAAATTTCTCCTGCTCGACATAAAGCCACGCATAACTCACTTCAGATTGAACCGAGTTAATATCATCGCACCATTGGCTTAATCTCTTGATTTTAAGCAGGTCATCCAAGTCCTCGCGTCCTTTTGTTTCAACAATATAAATTTCCTTTTCAGCCGCCTTTACAACAAAATCAGGATAGTAGTCAGATATAGCCCCGTCAGCATTGCGATAATCTATTTTAAAATGCACGGCAAAAAAGTTCTTTGCATAAGAAACAATATCATTACACCCGTCCAAGAAACTGGCAAAATGGAGTTCAAAATGGCTGTCCCCAATGATTTTATTAAAGACACTCTTTTTCGGAATCAAATAACCCTGCTCTTTTACGACAAAAGGACGACATTTGCTGATTTTTATATAATCCCGTATCTCTGCTTCACCCTTATCAAGAACCGTCAATTCGTTAATCTGCTTCTTGAAGGTTTCTATAATGGTTTTCGTTGCCTCAATCTCTGACAAGTTCCGAATGATGTTCAAATCCTCCAAATCAACACCCTCATTAAACAGGTGTGCTTGCATGAATTCCTTGACCTTTCCATACAATATATCATAGCCGCTTACAAGCCGTAATTCCTTCATTATCACTTGCGCAAAATATCCTATGACGCTCTGATAATTTGCCGCAAAATCCGTATCCATCTCAGTTGCATGAGTAATCTCTCCGGTAGTAATATCTTTAAAGACTATTTGACGCTTTTCTTCCTCGCTGAATTGTTTAATCGGAAGCCTCTTGTGATTGAATTTTGCAATATCCAACTCTGAAATGTTTTTATATTCTCTGTAAATTCTTGGGCTTAATACAGGTATCTGAATATCAAGTTTCTCAATATCTTTCTGCCCATTTTCATTGTCAACCTCTACCACTATGGGAGCTTTTGGCCCCGTCCCTTCTCCCATCTTTCTATGCTCAAACTCTACGCCCTCGCTCTTTATGGATTCTACAAAGTCCATAAAGGCGTCTGTGCCGACTACACTGACAATCTCTGGCACATTTCCATCTCTATACATCCGGCGCAGCCCTCTGCCGAGCGTTTGCTCCGGCAGGATATTGCTCTTTGCCTTATATGGCCGCAAGCCGACGATGGTTGTAACATTCCTGACATCCCAACCCTCTTTGAGCATCAACACAGACACTATCGCCTTATATGGATTATCACTTTTATCAATCTCGTTTGCCGCCTTTCGCAGTATTTCCAATTTCTCCTTGCTCTTGCCTGATGATGTCTCTGCAATTTCTCCATTGTTTTTAGTATGGATTACCAGAATAGAATCCGTAAATTCCTGGTATCTGTTTTCCAGATATTCAGCAACCTCATCACAATTCTTTGTATCATCAGTCATAATAAAAAGCACAGCCTTCTTGTCAATCTTGATATGTTCCTCATATACCTTTTTCCACTCAAGATAGCCGAGGTGTATATAATCCTCATATTTTTCGCAATAGTTTGAACTCTTTTTTTCAACCAGTTTTGCGCGGCTGGCAGAATCCGGCAATACAGGATGTTTGACAACATCTTGATAAATCGCCTCAACCAATGGATAATCAGAAACTGTCTGCACAAAAATAGCCCCATTATTATGCTTTGGGGTTGCCGTTACATCAATCTGTAATGCCAATCCGCCGCCTTTTTGCAAAAGCCGATTATGTATGTCTTCAATAGATTTGAACCATGCCAGCCTTTCATCATGAATATGATGCGCTTCATCATTCAAAATAACCAACTCATCTATTTCACGCACAATATCGCTTAAATTGATTTTTGATTCATTTGTAGCCCCAATCGGCTTTTTGCCAAGAAAATAATCCGATGTATCCTCATCCTCAAAAGTCGGGTCTTTGCTGTTATCTTCATAAACACGATGGATATTTGTAAGGAAGATATTCCCTATTTTTCTGACAATTCCAATATCATCCTGAATATGCAGGGTCAGATGAAAATCGTCCCTCCAATTCTGCCCCTCGTAGCCATTATCAGGCAGAACAGGGTCATGGAAGAATATTTTAAGCCCGTCAAAATCGCTTCTGATGCGGTCAAGCACTATAATGTTTGGGGTTATTAACAGAAAATTTCTTGCAAGGGTTGAATCAGGCTCATACAATTTATGAAAGTAACTCCACGCCAATATCAGGCTCATAACCTTAGTCTTGCCGCTTCCTGTTGCCATCTTGATAACAAACCTTTTCCAATTTTCAAAAAACATGCCGGCAGAAACAGCGCCAGAGCTGTCAAATCTAATCAAGTCGTATTTATCCTTAACACCAACGATTTCATATAAATAGATTACGGTTTCAACCGCCTCACGTTGTCCAAAATAATATTGGAAGCGCGCCTCTGTGCCATCAGCCTGCGGCAATAAATGTGCGGTCTGAAACCACCACCTGAGAAGGGCGATACTTGTGGGACTTGCGCCCTTATAGTCAGCATCACGCCATTCTTTAACTTTTTTTCTAATGGAAGCAACAAGGGGCGGCAAAAGTTATTCATATCCCTGCTCGCGCAAAGCCTCATCAGCCGGAAACCAGCGGTAGTCTGGTTCAAGTATCTCGTATGGAGATTGTGGAAATTTAGGGTGTAATGCCATAATTATTTTTTCTTTTTCGGTAATTTTTTCAGTTTGCTCTTACCAGCAAGTTGTGCCGTCAGCGGCAGTTGTCAAGAAATCCTTTACAACTGAATTTTCCTTTAATTCTCCT
>JACRNI010000133.1 GCA_016234925.1 Deltaproteobacteria bacterium
ATAAGTACAGCCTGCGCAACAGGCTCCTGCTCAAGCGTAAGATTTATAATATCCTCCTGACCCTTGACCCTTGACCCTTGACCCTCTTTTTCTGGCATTTCTTTAATGCTAACCAAGATTACATCATTCTTTTTTATAATCTGGCTTATGTCTTTTTGTTTCCCTGCATCAGGATTGTTTGTTGGATTATAAAGCCTCGCCCATTCCATGTCCTCAAATGCTATTCTGCCTTTCCTGTCGCCAAGCAGGACTGTTACAAACCTTTCCTGTGTAACCTTGCTTGAAGCCTGCCCCGTACTTGATGCAGTGGACAAGTTTACTGCTGTTACAATGCCTTGATATTGCCTGCCCTGCTCAATCTTCTTTTTAGAAATATCTTCTTTGGTTTCTTCAATGAATTTTTCAATGTCATCTTTATTGGCAAGTTGTTTTATCGGCCCCCTGTAGCCATGCCTTCTGTCATATTCTTTTAAACCTGCTGTAACAGCAAGGTTTGCCGCCTTTTGCAGTTCAACATCAAGCGTTGTATAAATATTTAGCCCGCCCTTGTAAAGCAAATCAGCGCCGTATTTTTCCTCTACATAACGGCGGATATGCTCTGTAAAATAAGGTCCGACCCAGAGGCTCTTGATTTCCTTTGGCTTTAGTTTTATATTGTATTTTAGCGCCTTTTCAGCATCTTCCCTTTTTATAAAACCCTCTTCCAGCATCCTTGTAATAACATAATGCTGGCGCTCTTTTGCCGCTTCAAAATTATGATAAGGCGAGTATTTGCTCGGCGCCTTTGGCAGCCCTGCAAGAAGCGCTGCCTCTGCAATATTTATATCACTTGCATCTTTTCCAAAATAAACTTCAGATGCAGATTGAACCCCGTAAGCGCCGTTCCCAAGATAAATCTGATTAAGATAAAGATGGAGTATTTCTTCTTTGCTAAGGTTTTTCTCTATGCGGTAGGCAAGAATAGCCTCTCTGATTTTTCTGGATATGCTCCTCTCAGGGGTTAAAAAAAATGACTTTACAACCTGCTGGGTTATTGTGCTTCCGCCCTGAACAACCTTGCCGGCGCTTAAGTTTATGTAAAATGCCCTTATGATACTTTGATAATCAAGACCCTTATGCTCAAAAAATCTTGCATCCTCTGCCGCAAGAAAGGCGTTTATCAAGCGCTTTGGCATCTTGGAAAGCGGAATGACTACGCGCCTCTCAATGTAAAATTCTCCTATTACCTGCCCGTCATCTGAATAGACCTTTGTTATGATATTTGGATTGTATTCCTGAAGCGTGTTCATGGAAGGCAAATCCCTTGTAAAATACCAATAAACAACATAAATAGAAGAACCTGCAAGGGCTATAAAAAATATGGTTAATACAAATATGAATTTTAGAAATCTAATCATAATGTCAGATAATAACAAAATGGATTAAATATAGCAAAAAATTTATAAAAAACAATTTGTAACTTTGCCCCGAAAATGCCCCCAACATTGTAGGGGCTTGATTTATCAAGCCCACCACTGCGGGTCGGATAAATCCGACCCCTACAATTTTCATGCCCCTTTGTGAGCCAACGGCTCGTGTGGGTTTCACCTGGAAATACATTTAGCGGGGTTAGAAAACCCCGCCCACAACATAATTTTTACCTAATTTTTACATTGACAAATATCATAAAAGTGTTAGATAATATCCAAAATATCGGAGGTATTGTGATGAGGCAGACCTTTCCATATTTTTTATGCGCTTTTTTAATCTTTATCTTCCTAGGGCTCTCAATATCAATCTGCCCTAAAAACGCATTCCCGCAGCCCCCGCCAGAAAAAAGAATAGACTATCTAAAACAGGGCATTTTCAACCTGCAGCAAGAAAACTACGAAGAGGCAGTAGAGGACTTAAAAAAGGCAAGGGAAAAAGACCCTAAATCATCCACTGCCGCATATTTCCTTGGCATAGCCTATAAAAAAACTCAAAACTACAAAGAGGCAAAGACCAATCTTAATGATGCAATCAACTTAACGCCTGCTGTCAAAGAGGCGGTCATTGAACTTGCAGACACACTATATCAACTTGGTGAAACAGAAGACGCATTAAAGCAACTTGAACTTGCGGAAAGAGAAGACATTGCGCCAAGCCAGACAGCATTTTTAAAAGGCATGATTCTGTTAAAACTTGGTAAAAATCTTGAAGCAATTGAATCATTCAAAAAAGCAAAGTCTCTTGACGGCGAAAAACTTGCCCAGTCCGCAGACTATCAAATAGGAATAGCAACGCTTCAGGAAGGAAGACTAAACGAGGCAAAACTAATCTTCAAGGAAATAGTAGTTAAAGACCCGAATGCGGACATCTCTCAATTTGCAGACCAGTATATAGACGCGATAACAAAAAGACTGAAAGAAGAAAGACCTTTTAGATTAAATGTCGGCATCCAGTATCAATATGATGACAATGTGTTATTAAAGCCGGGCAATGCCCAAGCAGCCGCAGGCATTACAGGCGAAAATGACAGTGTAGAGGTTTATACATTAAGGGCTGAATATGCCCCAAGATTCAAAGGCCCTTTTAATATCAAGACGCAATATTCCCTCTATCTCAACACCCACCAAAAATTTGCAACACATGATGTTCAGAGCCATACAATAGCCCTTGTGCCTAGTTATAATTGGACAAACAGTTCAATAAACCTCCTTGCAAGTTACAACTATACATTTGTTGATGATGATAAATATCTTTCCACAATCACAATCTCGCCAACATACACATTCACCTTAAACACAAGCCAGTTTGCGCAGGCATTTTTAAGATACCAGAACAAAGAATATTTAAAGCCTCCGTTGACCATTGATGAAGACAGGGACAGCAATGATTATGCAGTCGGCGGAGCATGGTTTTATCTCTTTGCAGAAAACAAAGGCTTTTTAAATGCAAGATATGAATTTAATAAAGAAGACTCTCAGGGGAAAAACTGGTCATACAATGGAAACAAGTTTGGATTAAGTTTCCTCTATTCAATTACAGAAAACCTGAAATTCAACATAGGCGGCGAGGCATATTATCAGAGATATGACGAGACCCACACATCATTCAGGCTCACAAGAAAGGATGCGACATATACATCAAATGCAATGCTTTCATATACGATTTACGATGATATAGAGATGCAGGCGCAGTATGTTTACATCCGCGGTGATTCAAACATAGCGGTTTATGATTATGATAAAAATATCACAAGCATTGGGGTGAGTGTAGGGTTTTAGAAGAGTTTGTAGTTGCCGACCTTTAGATCGGCTTACAAAGCTTATGTTTTTGCTGTTTGTAGTCGCCGACCTCGTAGCCTCCGACCTTTAGGTCGGAGGTATGTTGGCGGACAAAGCGGACATAAATGTCCGCAACTACATTTTTAAAGATGCCGATAAATCCGCTAGGCTACAACATATAAACTGGAGGTATCTATGAAGCCCATAATTCAAAATTCAAAGTTAAGGAAATTTATCTTAAAATTCTTAATCTTAATCCCGATATTATTCATTCTCCCTGCTGTTTCCTTTGCTGAAACAGTCGGCTTTTTCTCCAAAATAGAAGGCAGGGTTGACATATTAAAAGAGGGGGCGGCAAATGCAGCGCCTATAAATGTAAATGACACTGTTTCCATAGGCGACATAGTCCGCACAAAAAGCGATGGAAAGGCAGAAATCACATTTAGAGATGACTCAACAGTAAGGATAGCCTCTGAAAGCAGGCTAAAGATAGATGAATACGCATTCAATCCTGACAATTCAAGGAAAAGGGGTGTCCTGGATTTATTCAGAGGCAAAATCAGGGCAGTTGTGTCAAAGTCAAAGGCAATAATACCAATAGGCGCAACAACCTCAAGTTTTGATATTAATACGCCGACAGCAATAGCAGGGGTGCGGGGAACAATTCCAATTGTATTCCACGACAGGGGCGTAACAGGGGTCATATTCGAGAAAGGGCAGGGTTTTGTTGTTAATCCAAATGTGCCTGAAAGGGTTGTAAATGTTACTGCAGGGCAGATAACATTTGTGACAAAACCTGATGCCCCGCCGCTTGCTCCAAGACCTGTGACAGCCGTTGAATTGGCGGTTCATATAAAGGACACGACACCGGCAGAAAAGCCAAAGGAAAAGAAAGAAGAAGGGGATAAAACAAAAGAAGAAAAGAAGACCGTAGAGGCAAAGAAAGAGGATAAAGAAGGTAAGAAAGACGAAGGTAAAAAAGACGGCAAGACAGAAGATAAAAAAGGAGATGGTAAGTTAGCAGAGGCAAAACCTGCAAATGGAAATGGCGGAGAAAAACCTACTGAAGAAGCGCCAAAAACAGTTGAGGCAGCTCCGCAGGCAGCAGCAGCAGAACAGGCAGCGCCTGTTGACATAAATGCAGCAGTAGCAGAAACAGCAGCATCCGTTGATATTGCATCAGCAAGCGCAAGCATTGAAACGCTTACTGTCAGCGACGGCGGCACTGCCTTTGGCTACACAGCGCCGACAGAGACCCTGCTTACAGCAATAACAGATGTTGTTGCTGAATCAGCAACCTTAACAGACGGCTCGCTTGACACTCTAAATATACTGCCGATTACAGAGTTTAAAGAAACCCTAATAACTGATGGCACAACAACCACCTTAACAAATCTCTTTGGCGGGGTTTTATATGCAGATAATTCTTCATATCCTTCTTATTGCCTTTACAACTGCGGCAACTTTGCATCTCTGCCATGGGATTCTCTTTATCCCGACGAACTTACACAGAGCGGCTTTATGCAGGGTGCATTTGGCGGAAACGACCTCTGGAGCGGTTCGCCAACATTTTATGCAGCCGGCACCTACAGCAATCCAAATAACAGACCTTTATGGTGGACAGATATAAAAGGCGGCTCAACAGACGGCGGCGCATTCCTCGGCTTAACAGCAGGCATCACGCAATATAATTCATTGGAAGGCAGACTCATCGGCATTTACATAAAGCCTGACGGAACAACAGGCTATATCAAATCCAGCGATATTTTTGGCGCATTTGACGGCGCTTCACTTTGGTATGCAACAGGCACATTAACATCATACCAGATGGGCGCAACCTATGTCCCTTCGTCTGAACTTTATTTTGATAGTTCATATCTTGAATACAGTAACAAGAGTCATGGAATAATAGGCGGCGCAATAGCAGGCAATGTAGTTGCAGAGCATGTAAATCTGATTGACCAGCATTGGGGTATATGGGATGGGGTGAGCGCCGGCACATACTCCAGCGTTCCTTCCACAAACTGGACAGCAATGGCGGGCGGCACAGATACTGATTATTATGGTTATTTTGACGGCTACTGGCTCGGCAATGTTACAGGCACAGACTGGTCAAATGGAAGGCTTGCAGGAACAATAAGCGGCAGGCGCCTTGGTTATTATGACATGGGAAACTTCTCAGGCGAAACCCTTGGCACATACGATGCCTATGGAAATTGGCAAGCAATATCTTTAGGCACATACACCGAAACCCCGCTTGCGCACAGCGGCAGGATTGCCCTTGACATAAACTCTACAAATCTTTATCAGGGGCTTTATGCTGCTACAAACGCTACAGGGTTTATGGGCGGCACTACATCCCCATGGTCAGGAACAACATCCTTTACCTTTATGGGAAATTACACATCATCTGCGATATTCCCGCCGTATCTCTGGACGCCTGAGATATACAGTTACAATCCCACGAACCTGACTAACACCACCTTTGACAACGGCGCGTATAAAGGCTTTATCGGCGGCGTGTGGCAGAACGGCACGATTGACGCAAGGGTCTACAGCCTCTACATAGACCCGTCAGGCAACGCAGGAATATTGAAAGGCAGCCTCACAGGCGCATATTATCCAAGTATAAATATGTTTGAGGCAGACGGGACATGGACGCCGACAGCGCTGGCAACCGGTCTTAATGCCGGCACAGCAACCTATAATGTCGTTTCCACCAATTATGGCTCCAACATAACATCATCATCTTTTGGCGGCAGCAGCGGCAGGGCATATGTGACACACTATACTGGTGGCAATAGTGTATCTGTCATAGATACTACTACCAATACCGTTCTAACAACTATCGCAGTAGGGACTAATGCAACTGACTTAGATGTTAATCCGCAGACAAATAGATTATATGTGGCAGGCGGCAGCACTGTATCTGTCATAGATACTACTACTAATACTGTTATAGCGACTATCTCTGTTACTAATCCAAATGGCATAGCGGTCAATCCGCAGACAAATAGGGCATATGTGTCAAGCTTTAGTAGTAATAGTGTATCTGTCATAGATACTACTACTAATACCGTTCTAACGAATATCGCTGTAGGGTCAGGTCCGGATGCCGTAGCTGTCAATCCACAGACAAATATGGCATATGTGTTAAACCGGAATAGTAATACTGTATCTGTCATAGATACTACTACTAATACCGTTCTAACGAATATCGCTGTAGGGACTGGTCCACAGGACATATTTGTCAATCCGCAGACAAACAGGGCGTATGTGGCAAACACTGGCAGCAATACCGTATCTGTCATAGATACTACTAATAATACCGTTCTAACGGCTATCGCTGTTGGGACTGGTCCAACTAGCGTAGATGTCAATCCACAGACAAATAGGGCTTATGTGACAAATTATACTAGTAATACTGTATCTGTCATAGATACAACTACCAATACCGTTATAGCGACTATCGCTGTAGGGACTGGTTCAAATAGCATATCTGTCAATCCGCAGACAAACAGGGCATATGTGACAAACTCGAGTAGTAATACTGTATCTGTCATAGATACTACTACCAATGCTGTTGTGGCAACTATCGCTGTAGGGACTAGTCCACATGTCATAGATGCATATACTTTATATACCCTTTACCCATACGGCACTTTTAACGGCGCAGGCTCTATAACAGTGGCAGGGAATTCAACGTTATCCGCAACTGATTGGAGATATTCTATAAGCGGTCAGGACTGGGGTATCTGGGAGTCAATCATAGGCGGCGCATACACAGGCGCTACATCCGATACATGGAGCCTCAACACCTTTGTTAATCTTTCCTCCACAATCTATGGCACGCACACAGACGGCACACAGTGGTCAAACGGAGTCCTTGCAGGCAAAACCTACGGCTATGGCGCGGACATAACAAGCACGCCAATGACATGGATAAGCGTTGGCGAGACCATTGGCACATTTAATCCAACTGCCCTTACATGGCAGGCGGTTCAGACAAGCGCATGGCTGGATACAAATAAATTCATTGACATGGTGGCAAACAATCAGGCAGCGCTTACAGCATTAAATATCCCATTTGCAGAGGTGGGAAGGGCGGATCTAACAGGCTCTGGCAACAACATGCCAACAATCAATATGAATAATGTTACATTCTTTGCATATTCAAACGGCGCAGCGCCAAAAATCTGGGCGACAAATAATGTAACCGGCACTTTTTCAGCGCAGCCTGTTTTAAATACACCTGTTAGTTTGACAGGCAATGGGCTTAACGCCAACTTCAATGTCCAGCAATTTAACACAACCAGCGGCAAATGGCTCGCAACAGTTGACGGCAGCGGAACATATTCAGGCACAGGCACAATGAATAACACTGCTGTCCAGTTCAACGGCGCAGCAGCAGGCATAAATACAATCGGGACTTCAGGCTCATTCTCAGGCACAGGGGCAGGCGTGGCCAAGTAAAAAGACAGTTGTGTAGGGGTTTGATTTATCAAACCCGCATGAATGAGGGCGTCATAAATGTCGCCCCTACAATGTTTAGTCAGGATAAGCGGTTGCCCTTGCAGACAACCGCTTTTATATTGTCTTTGCTTGACTCTTTTGATAGTATCAAATGCAAAAATAAAATTACAATAACCAAATCCCAAATTACAAACAGGAGGTCAAGATGAAAAAGGTATTTATGTTAGTTTTACTTTGTCTATTTTTTGCAACGGCTCTATATGCAGCAGATGTGAAGATAGCCGTGGTAGATATTCAAAAGGTTATAAGAGAATCAAAGGGAGGCGAAGAGGCAAGAACTTCGTTTACAAAAGAGGTCGAGAGCAAAAGAAAAATCATCTCTGCAAGGGAAGAAACCTTGAAGAGCCTTGAGGATGAATTGAGAAAAGCCTCTGCGCAGGAAAGGGCGGAAAAAGGACGCTGAAATGGGGCAGAAACTTGTGATTGAGATCATGGATGTTGTAAAGAAATTGGCAGAGGAGAATAAATACACGCTAATCCTTGAGAAGAGGCAGGGTGTGATTTATACGCAGGATGCCCTTGATATAACCGGCAAGGTTGTAGAAAAATATAACAGCCAGAAGGCAAAAAAATAATATATAGCGGGTGAAGTATATTGAAAAAAATTGTTTATAGGGTCTCAATCATCTTTATTTTAGCGCTGTTTATCACCTCATGCGGCAGGGATAAACAAAAAACAGAAGCCATTGCAATGGTCAATGATGCGCCTGTCCTTTTAAAGGAATTTCAAAAAGAGATTTCCATCCAATCCAAAAAAAATCCCGCATTTAAAATAACATCCAAAACATTACAGGAACAACTTGATATTATGATTGACAAGAAACTCATGCTCCAAGAGGCTATGAAGATGGGGCTTGCAGAAAATGAAAGGTTTGTTGATACAATAAAGACTTTCTGGGAGCAGACTCTTATAAGAGAACTTATAGACGCAAAGATGAAAGAATGGGGTGACAGGATTTTTGTAACAGATGAAGATGTTCAAAAAACATATCAAAGGATGCAGTATGCGCCCATTGTAAAACTGCTCAAGGTTGAAAATAAAGAAAAAGCAGAGGCTGCAAGGCAAAGGATGCTCAAGGGAGAAAAAATAGAAGGCGAGGAAACCATTGGCCCATTGTCCAGCGAGGATATAAAGATTGACATCCTGAACAATGCATTTGATATGGCTCAAGGCGAGGCAAAAATCTTTGAATATGAAAATGGTTATCTGGTTTTATATTTAATAAAAAAAGAAAAAACCTCTGTGCCTCTGCTTAAAGATATTTACAATCAAATAAAACAATCTGTCCTTGAACAGAAAAAAGAAAAGGCGCTTGAACAGTGGCTGAAGGACATTAAAAAATCAGCCCAAATTCAGGTTAATACTCAGATCTTAAAAAAGGCTGCAAATGAGCAATAAGCCTGCATTCAGACGAAGAAATTATTTTATCAAAAAGAGATTCCAACTGGATTTTTCTATCAGGTTTCTTATATTGATAGTTATAGAGGCTTTATTTGCCGCAGGGCTTTTTATTTATCTCTCAAGAAACACGCTTACAACAGGCTACATCGGTTCTGATTTAAAAATCGCAAAGACATCGGATTTTTTCCTGCCGACGCTACTTTTATCAAACCTGATAATACTCGGCGTAACCGCTGTAATCGGCATTGTAGTTTTAATTTTAATATCGCACAGGATAGCGGGGCCTTTATACCGCTTTGAGAAAAGCCTCTCTGACATCGGCAAGGGAGACTTAACTCACAGATTCAAGGTAAGAGAGAAAGACCAATTAGCAGAACTTGCAGACAGCATAAATGAATTTACATCTATCATGGATAAAAAGGCTGGAGATATAAAATATAAGATAAATGAGGTTTCAAAACTTTTTTCTGAAATACAATCTGCCGTGTCATCCAGTCCGTCAACAAATAAAGAACTTGAAAGCATATTATTGGATGCCTCTAAAAAAGTGGGCGAAATAGAGGACGCCGTAAACTATTTCAAAACCTCAAAAGATTTGGAAATCAAAAGGTAATAATACTGTGAGACCATCCCCATCCTCGCTTTATCTGGGGCTATTCTTTTTTCTGCTTTCCTGTGTGCCATCCTTTGCATCATGCGACGGCTGGCAAAAGACATACGAAACCCTGTATGCAAATATCTGCTATTCTGATGAAAAAGAACTTGACGCCTTTACGCAAAATATAGGAAAGCGCTCATTTCTTTTCAAAGAAAGCCCTGAAAAAACTGCAATGCTTACAAAAAACAGGGTGGACAGAATAGTTGAAAGGGTTGCCAAGATTCTGGATATGTATCCTCTTGACCTTCGCTTCAACATCTATATCTACACTTCTCAAAAAGAACTTGAAAAGGTTTATCTAAAAATGGGGGCTTCGCATATCTTTGAAAAGACGCCCATTGCATTTTACTCTCATAAAAACAAGGTTATCTATGTTTCGCTTGAAAACATAACCGACGGCATTCTGGCGCATGAAATCGCCCACACTGTTATAAATTTTTATTTTCGCATCCCGCCGCCCGGGAATATGCAGGAAATCCTTGCGCAATATGTTGATAAACATTTATGGGATGGATGGGGGAATGAATAAACGGGTGCCCCCGCTGCAAAAATTGTATTTCGTAGCGTTGCCCTTTATGGGCGACGGTTTTACGCCCTCAATAAATGAAGGACGCTACGTTTAATTTTTGATGTTTAACTTCTCTTCCCGACAATAAAAAAGCCCGCCTCTTTTTATGAGGCGGGCTTTTAAGTTTAAATCCCGCGGCATCCTACTCTCCCACACAGTTGCCCATGTAGTACCATCGGCCATGGAGGGCTTAACTTACGTGTTCGGTATGGGAACGGGTGTGGCCCCTCCTGTAAAGCCACGGGAAGATGTAAAATAAATTAAAAATTGTAAATTTAAAATTGTAAATTTAAAATTTGCATTTTTCAATTCCATGCAACGCATGGTGTGTTCTTTGACATTTAAATAGGGTAGAACACTGAAAATATCGTATTAAAAATTATGGTCAAGCCGAACGGTCAATTAGTACCGGTAAGCTCAATCCATTACTGGACTTACACACCCGGCCTATCAAACTTGTAGTCTCCAAGTGACCTTTATGTATCTTATGACACGGGATATCTTATCTTGGGTGGGGCTTCCCACTTAGATGCTTTCAGCGGTTATCCCTTCCATACACGGCTACCCAGCGTTGCCCTTGGCAGGACAACTGGAACACCGGAGGTATGTCCGTCCCGGTCCTCTCGTACTAGGGACAGCTCCCCTCAAATATCCTGCGCCCACAACAGATAGGGACCGAACTGTCTCACGACGTTCTGAACCCAGCTCACGTACCGCTATTGATCG
>JACRNI010000134.1 GCA_016234925.1 Deltaproteobacteria bacterium
ATACTGCGTTGGACTCCTCGGAAAATCCTCAACATACCCAATTAGTATGCCTGCGGTTTTCCTCGTCGTCCGCCTTGTCTAAAACCATTTCTTGCGTTCGTCAGAAAATGCAAACGCATTTTCTGTGTTAATGTATTTTTCTTTTTAAATGTTTCTAGCCATGTAGGTTGGGTTGAGATTTGCGAAACCCAACAAACCATTGCAATAAATCGTTGGGTTGAAAAACGCAACCCAACCTACGCACTAAACGAAATTCAAAAGATTGTTGAGGAGCTGTAGAATAAGCATAAAAAAGAATGTTATGCCAAAAATAGATAACAGAACTAGCGGATTTTAGATATAATCAGTGTTATAAAGGGGGCAAGTTATGAATACAGAATATACTGCGATAGTAAAACAAGAAGGTGATTGGTGGATCGGCTGGATAGAGGAAATTCCAGGGATAAATTGTCAAGAGCATACTCGTGAAGACTTAATGAAAAGCCTTAGAACCACACTGAAAGAGGCACTTGAGTTTAACCGCCAAGATGCGCTCTCTGCTGTAGGAACGGGATATGTGGAAGAAAAAATCGCCATATGAAGCGCAATGACCTGCTGAAGTATTTAAGGTCTCAAGGGTGTGAATTTGTAAGAGAAGGTGCTCGTCATTCATGGTGGTGGAATCCAAGTCAGAATAAACGTTCATCTGTGCCAAGACATACAGAAATCAACGATAACCTCGCGAGAAAGATATGTAAAGACCTCGGTATAAAATCAGTAAAGTAAGCCCTAACAAAAAATCGGGTTAATCTATAATTGCCCATTCAAAAACCCTATCCTCAAATGCAAAATATCAAAGACCTAACATTAAATGAAATTGAACATCGGCTTTTGTCAATTGGAGAAAAGCCTTTTCATGCAAGACAGATAATTGCATGGCTCTATGCAAAAAATACAGCATCCTTTGACGAGATGACAGATTTATCTAAAGGGTTAAGGGAAAAACTTAAAACAGGGTTTTTAATAAGCAAGCCCGATATTGTTTCTACAGAAATCTCCAGCGACAACACAAAAAAAAATCTCATTAAATTAGATGATGGAAACTGCATTGAATCCGTATTGATACCAGAAGAAAACAGGCTGACGCTCTGCGTGTCAACACAGGCAGGATGCAGCCTTGGGTGCAGATTCTGCATGACTGGAAAGATGGGATTTGCAAGAAATCTAAAATTATCTGAAATGACTGACCAGATATTTGCCGCACAATCTGCGCTGACAGATGAGCAGAAGATAACAAACATAGTCTTGATGGGCATGGGCGAGCCTCTTTTAAATTATGACGAGGTGATAAAATTTTTAAATATTTTAACCGAGCCGAAAGGCTTTGCATTCGCGGCAAGAAGAATCACTGTTTCAACAGCAGGCATTGCGCCGATGATAGAAAGGCTTGGCAAAGAAACAAAGGTAAATCTTGCAGTATCGTTAAATGCCGCAGCAGATGAAATAAGAACAAATCTTATGCCGATAAATAAAAAATATCCATTGAAGCAGCTTTTAGATTCATGCCGCAGATACCCTCTGCAAAGAAACAGACGAGTAACATTTGAATATATTTTGATTAAGGGCGTAAATGATTCTTTAGATGATGCGAAAAAACTTGTAAAACTCTTGAAAGACATTCCGTGCAAGATAAATCTCATCCCTTTTAATCCATTTCCTGATGCAGGTTTTGAAAGACCAGATGATAAAACAGTATCCGCATTCCAGAAAATCCTCTTGGATGCCGAATACACGGCATTTGTAAGGCAGAGCAAGGGCAGGGACATATCTGCTGCATGCGGGCAACTTAAAGGAAAGATTTGCAATGGGTAAGGCAAAGTGGAAAAAACTGAAACAAGTATCACATATAAATGCTCCTGCAACTGATTTAAAATCCAAATATATTTTTATGATTATAATTGCCATGCTTTCTTTAGCCGCATTTCAAAGAAATGCTGTCTGGACTTATTGGGCTGATTTATGGAGCAATGTTATTAAAAACAGCCCGGAAAGGGGAAGGGGATATGTAAATCTTGGCATTGAATATGAAAATAGTGATATTGACAGGGCATTTGAGATTTATAAACAGGCATTAACAGCAGCGAAGGATAATTTTTATGTCCACTTTCGGCTTGCTCAAATCTATGAGAAAAAGGGGCTGGATGACCTTGCAATAAAAGAATATGAAGAGGCATTAGACCCTGCAAAAATATATGATGCGCCAAGGTCGTCTTATGCAGATGTGTATTTGGGATTTGCCCTTCTTTTGCAAAAAAAAGGATTAGTGGAAAAGGCGATTATGAATTATCAGAAGGCTGTAGAGATAAGCCCAAACTCTCTAACAGCATATAAGGCGCACAATAACATTGGTGCAATATATGGGGAACAAAACTTTTTTGATATGGCTGTAAAAGAATTTAAGCAGGCAATAGAAATAGACCCAATCCTTCCAGATGCATATAATAATCTTGCCGTTGAGTATGCAAAAAAGGAATTATATGAAGACGCATTATCTTCATTCCAAACTGCTTTAAAACTAAATCCAAATGACGCCATAACCATTCAAAATATTGCCGCAGCCAAAAAAAATATTAAAAACAAATAACTTGATTGTCAGATATAAGGTGCTATAATTATTGACAAGAGGTGGGCATGAAGATTGTAAGAGCAAATCAAATAATCCTTGCTGTCTGCTTTCCAATTCTTGCGTTTATTTCAGGCTGCCAGCCGCATTTTCTCAAAGATGCAGGTGTTGATGAGAAAACAAATCCCCACAGAAATGAAAAGTGTTTTGTCTGCCATACCGCTTCTAAAGATTTATTAACAAAAGAAAGCCCTGCAGAAAATGAGTTTATCCAGATAAAACTTATGAGGACAGACCTCATAAACCTCTGCGCCGTGTGTCATAAGGCGCAGGCTGAATCAAGGCATTCAGTGGGAATACCAGCAAAACTCAACAGGGAAAATCTTCCACTAAACCAGCAAGGCAATATCACCTGCGCCGCTACATGCCATAATGTCCATACTAAAAACATAGACCTCGCAAAAAAAATGTTGAGACGGCCTTTTAATAACCTCTGCCTTTCATGCCATGATATTTAGCCCACGCTGAAAAATCACCATGCAGTATAGTCTAAAGTAGAACTGTTTACCTTTCCTGTTAAACGGTCATATTTATACGGATTGCCAAACGGGTCCAATATTTCTTTTTCTTTACTTAAAGACGCCCTCTCAAGATATGTCCTGTCAATAATAGTATCTGCCTGAAACGGCAGTATAACTTTTTCATCCATCATCTGTTCCAAAGAATTTGGATATTTTTTATTCAGGATATAATAAATGAGTATTGATGTCCTGATGTTTGACAACTCGCTTATAAGCGCATATTCCTTTGTTATTTTTATTGCCTTTTGAGTATAAGATAATGCGCCTATGATGAGTGTCATAACAAGGATGATGACGAGGAGGGCTTCAAATACGGTTCTGCCTTTGGGGCTGCGCATATTTTTCCTCACAGAGGCTGGATATTATATTGGAAGGATTTTATTGGTGCCGAAGGGGGGACTCGAACCCCCACGGGATACCCCACCACCCCCTCAAGATGGCGTGTCTGCCATTCCACCACTTCGGCACAAGCAAAAACTATACAGAGCGTCATAACTTCGCATACCTGCGTTGCTCCTCAACTCGTTGCTGCGGCGTATGCTAAAAATACGCCTCACTCCTCGCTTTCGTCGCGCCTTGGTCTGCTTTGTTCTGACGCTCTGTATGCGGCTCTATTTACGACGCTGTATATAATTGTCTAAAACTTTATAACTAAAAATTTTTGTTGTCAAGAAAAGTTTAATACAAGTTTAAGATGCGGCTTCATCTCTGACAACCACCCCGTCCTTAAAATAAACCCGCCTCTTTGCATATCCTGCAATATCTGCCTCATGCGTGACCATGACAATGGTTATATTATGTTCCCGATTCAATCTTTGAAAGAGTTTCATTATATCAACGCTTGTCTGGGAATCAAGATTGCCTGTCGGCTCATCAGCAAATATAAGCGACGGGTTGTTCACTAACGCCCTTGCTATCGCCACCCTCTGCTGCTGGCCGCCTGATAACTGGTTTGGCCTATGGCGCTCCCATTCGTCAAGCCCCACGCTCTTTAATTTGCTTAAAGCCTTCTCCTTTCTTTCGCTTGATTTAATGCCGTTATATTTAAGCGGCAGGCTAACATTTTCAAGTGCGCTCACCCTTGAAAGGAGATTAAAACTCTGAAATACAAAACCTATTTTTTTATTTCTTATCTCAGCAAGTTCATCTCTTGCAAGCATGCTTACATCCTGATTATCCAGAAGATAAGAGCCTTTTGTCGGCTTGTCAAGGCATCCGATGATGTTCATAAATGTTGATTTTCCAGAGCCGGACGGCCCCATGACAGCGACAAATTCGCCTTTATCTATTTTTAAGGAAACACCTTTTAAGGCAGGAAAATCAACATTGCCCATGCGGTATATCTTTGAAAGGTCTTTGACCTCTATAAGAACTGACATAATTATCTTATAAAATTTATCTTATAAATCTGGGGATGCCCTGTTGGCTTGATTTGCCAGTATCAGATTTTTTGCCTACAGATTCCACAACAATCTCATCGCCTTCTTTTAAATTGCCTTCAATTATCTCTGTGAAACTGCCGTTGCTGATGCCTGTCTTCACAGAAATTTGCGCTAGATTGCCATCTTTCAAAATCCACACCTTTTTACCCATCCCGTTTTTTTGTGTTTTCTGAACGCCGTCATCCTTTGGTCTAAACCGCAGCGCTGCATTCGGAATTTTCAAAACATTGTCTTTGTGTGAAACAAGAAGGGAGACATTTGCAGTCATTCCGGGTTTTAATTTAAGTTCCTTGTTGTCAACATCTATGATGCAGTCGTATGTAACGACATTCTGGACTACTATCGGCGCATTCCTTATCTGCGAAACCTTGCCTTTAAATGTGATTTCAGGGTATGCGTCAACTGTAAATGCCGCCTCCTGCCCTAAAAACACCTGACCTATGTCAGCCTCGTCAACATTCGTGTTGACCTGCATCTTTGTCAAATCCTTTGCAATCGTAAAAAGAGTCGGCGTCTGGAAAGATGCCGCAACTGTCTGCCCGACATCCACATTGCGCGAAACAACAATGCCGTCAACAGGCGAAATTATCCTTGTGTGCTTTAAATCCAAATTTGCATTTTCCAATGACGCATCCGTCTGCTTTGCCTGCGCAATTGCCGCCTTATGCTGCGCCTCCTGAACATTCAACTGGGCAAGCCGAGAATCATACAATGCCTCTGCCCCTTTTAACTGCGCATTTTGAGAATCAAATGTAAACTGCGCATTGTCCATATCCTTCTGGCTTGCAAGTTCCTTTTCC
>JACRNI010000144.1 GCA_016234925.1 Deltaproteobacteria bacterium
ATCTTTGAATACATTTGCCATGTATCCCATGAATGTGGGATATAATGAAAATAGGCTAAATGCCATAAGCCCGCCAAACGCCGCTGTTGTGGCATAGGCAACTGAAAGCAGACTTGTAAATTCATATGCCAACTTGTCAAACTTTTTATCCCCATTCCTCCAACCTATTATCTCTATAATCACTGCAAATAACGGCACTCCCAATACAAATGCCCCGAAATATAAGTGCATCTGCGCTAGAAACCAAATCAATTTTCTTGAGTCAAGTCCTGCAATCTGACGATACACATTCTCCTCAAGGGCATAGGCTGGAAGGGCAGTGATTGCTATAAAAAATATTGCCAATGTTGCCTTTTTAAAAAATGATTTCATTTGTTTGATTTACCCCCAGAATATAATTCTTTAACAATCCCTAAATCCTAATTCCTAATTTCTAATGAAATGTCCAATGACTAAATGTCTAATTAGAAATTAGGATTTAGAATGCCCTTATATATTTTATAACTTCTATCAATTCTTCATTTGTCATATCTTTTTCTATTTCACAGGAACGGCATATGTCCAGCGGGCCTTCAAAATTTTTAAGCGCTTTTTCATCAGGAAGACCTGCCCTCAATTTTGGAATAGAGATATGGCATCTAAGACATTTATCCTCAAACACCTTATCGCCGGTAACAACACGGACATATGCCAGAACCTTTTTTAATTCATCCTCTTTTAAAATGTCTTTCCATGCAGGCATAGGCTCTTTGCCGTTTCTAATAGTTTGCAGCAATTCCTTATCAGTCTTCTCCATCCTCTCGCCTTTTGCAAAATTCGGCGAAACCGGCAGAATTGGATTACCGTCCAAACCATGACATGCGGCGCATCTTTCATGATATATCTCTTTGCCTTTCTGGATATTGATGCTCTCTTTTTTACTCTTATCCGCCGCAAATCCGTTTTCATGGATAATGGCAAAAAAAATGGCAAATATTAAAATTAAAAGCCTGCGGTATGTTAAAATCATATGACCACCTGATAACCACTCAATTTATTTACATCTCAAAAAAGCGGGTAAGGCATTTTTATTTTAACGCCTTACCCGCTTATGTTTTCCCTACCCGCCATTTAGAAGGAGGGGCGGCGGATAGAGGGAGGTAAACCCCCATTACACTTCTGTAGTGCGAGGCTTTAGGATTATAGGTCAGGCTTCCTAATAGGTCAGCCGTCTCGGCTGACTTTGTCAGACAAGATGTCGACCTATTAGACAGTCAGGCAAGATGCCTGACCTATTAGCTTTTAACTTTTGACTTTTGACTTTTACACTATATCCCTTCTTGCAAATGTCATTGCACGGAAGTCGTTCTTATATGGAGATTCTCCAATCTTTTTAACTCTGCCAACGCCTAATTTATATCTATACTGATTTGTCAGCGGGTCAGGAACCCTCGGCGCAAGAGAATTTGCCGGCTGTGTCGGATGCAGGAAATACATGTAACTTACGCCCTTTTTCACTGCCGGCGTTACAATGGCGACAGCAGTAACGCTTGCCTTTGTGAACTTGATATGTCCTTGTTTCAAAAGGTTAGAGTATTTAGTGTCCAACGCATTTGTCCCCATGTTTGAGTCCTTCCAGACAGGTATCCTTTCGCTGTATGCAAGAATCATGTCCCCGCTCTCAATGCCCCTTGCCTTTGCATCATCAGGGTGAATCTCAATGAAATTCTCAGGGAATCTCTGTGTGATGTAGGGTCTTCTCTCAATATCGTCAAACCCTGACTGCCAGATTTCATTGATCCTTCCGTTCGTCACCCACAGTTCATCGTCTTTTGGCTTTATAGCATCAAAGAAATCAGAGAATACATCCCACGGGCTCTTTAGCCAGTTTGCCTTTCCTGATTGGGTGTTGAATGCTGTCAGGTTTTTTGGGTCAACATATCTGGCGCCAAAATGGTCTTCAGGCAGTTTCCATTCAGAATCCTGAAGCCTTGCAACGCCGATTATCTTGTAACCATCCGCCCTTATGTCCTGCGAATCCCGCATTGCCTTTGGCATGGTATATTCCCAGCCGGGCCTGTCGTACTTATAACCCTCATCAACAACCATGACAGGACATTGAATGCCTGTTGTGCCGAATTTGCGGAGGAGTTCATGCGACTTTATATTCTTTTTCTTCGCCATCCAGACAAGGGCGTCATAGTTGTTATCCTGTCTGCCTCTGGAAAATCTTGCGCCTTCTTCAAACACAGCATTGGAATCCTTCCAGTCATATCCTTCAAAACCCATCTTCTTTGCCCACTTTGCGACAATCCACCAATCAGGTTTTGCCTCCCCGGGCGGGTCATAGAATTTGGAATAGAGCCTGAGCCTCCTCTCGCCGTTGGCGCGGGTAAAGTTCTCCTCTCCCCATGTTGCCGCTGGAAGCACGATGTCAGCATACTTTGCTCCAATCGGATCGCGGAGATATATCTCCTGATTCACAACCACCATGCCGCCGCTGTCAACCCGCTTTTTCAGAGTCTCTATAATCTCCTCTTTCACAAGGCTCGTAACCTGATTTGGATTGCCTCTGGTAAGTTTATTAAATGTATCCATTAAGCCCTGCGAGCCAGCCATAGCGGACATCCATGTGTTTCCGACAACCCACGCAAATCTCACATGCCCTGACTCAACCCACCTGTCCAGATCCATTGTAAGCCTTCTCCTACCGCCGAACTTATCAGGGGATTTATTGCCCGGATAATTTCCTCCGCCGACTCCGCCTCTCTGATGTCCGCCAAGTCTTCCCATCATCCTGCCTGGTCTGTTGCCGCAGCCTGTCAAAAGGGCAAGCGAGCCAAGGGACGCAGTATTGAGATAATTATTTGACCAGTAGTTACCTTTCTCATAGGCAAATGATACCTTTTTCTTGCCGTCAGCATTGGAAAGCATCTCTGCCGCCTTTTTAATCTTTTCAACAGAGACACCCGTAATTTCAGATGCCTTATTGATCTCAAACTCCTTCTCACCTAAAATCCATTTCTTAAAATCTTCATACCCCTTTGCCTCAAGTTTTCCCCATGTTGTTATCCACTGCCAATGGGTATTCCTTGTGCCTCTGCCAAATCCTGATTCTGTTTCCCATAGTTCACTGAAAAAATTGGATGTCCAGTTCTTGATAAACTCCGCATCCTGTCCATTGTTTTCAATGATAATCCTAGCAATTGCATTATACAGGGCAGAATCAGTCCCTGGATACACATCAAGGAATAATCCGCCGTTTGCCTCTGCATATGCGGCGCCTGCTGTCTTTCTTGGCAGAACCATTATCACCTTCATCTTTTTTTTCTGAATCGCAGGCATTATCCATTCGTTCCAGAGGATTGTCTTTGTTTCAAATGGGTCTGTGCCTGATATGAAAAGGACATCCGCATTTGCCCTGTCCCAGTAGCCAGCGCCAAATGTCATAAAACCTGCAAATGCAATGCCTGCTGATTCCTCTCCCGGCGCAGGGGAATCATGCCATGCAAACGCAGGGGTATTTATGTCCTTCAGGGCAAGACGGGTGATTGCATAAGTATTCTCAATAAACTGGTAACTGTAGGTCTTGCATGCCCATGCGTTTTCGCTGTGATTTTTTAGGACATATTTTGAAAGCTCTGCCGCCACATCAAGGGCCAAATCCCAACTCACAGGCATTAAGGTATCAAACACCCTAATCATTGGTCTTTGAAGCCTGTCTCTTGTCGGCTTGCTCGGGTTATAGACCTTCTGCGCAATACATCCGCCCCTTATGCTGTGGTCGCCTGTCAAATTAACTGCCTCAGTATCCGCATCGCCGACAATAACTACATGATGAGGCTTGCCATTTGCCATTACAATATTATGCTGATTCGGGCTTACCCACCTCCCAAGCGGACCAACAGGAAAGTTCTTCTTAAATGCGTTTTCATCTGCCTTTGCCCCGCCCTCTTGTCCAACCGGCCAGCGGTAAACCTTATAGCCGCATGCCACAATGCAGTAGTCGCAGCATGTGGTAAAAACCTCTGCATTAGTCGGCGGAAGAGGAACCCTATCTTCTGGTATATAATATGGTGTTGCCATTTATTTACACCTCCTTTGTTCTCGTTTCACGAGAATTGTAAAATGCAAATTGTAAATATCAAATTGTAAATTTACTCATTTTAAAATTTCCAATTTCCAATCTTCAATTTACAATTCTTTTAGATGTTGCTATTCCTTCCATAAACAAGCCCTATAACGCCTGTCGCATATATGTCATCGCCTTCCAACTCTAATTCAATCTGGGGAAGGCTTTCTGTTGCATGGCCGCTGATGATTATGCCGTGCCTTGTTAAATCAAATGTGGATAGATGCAATGGACACTGGCCAAGAATCTTGTGTTCTGCATTATATGCCTTTTCAAGATTTCCGCCCATATGCGTGCACACAGGGTTAAAGGCGACTACATCTTTATTTGAACCAATTCCCCCGCCCGCTGGAACGCCCAATTTCACAAGGATATTCTTGATGTCCTTGGATGGATAGGCAAATGTTACAGGCATATCCTGCTTTAATGCAGAAAGTTTCCCGATTTTTTGCTTTGGATATTTTGCGACAACTGCCTCAACCCTTGCAGCGCCAAAACCGGGGATGCCGCTTAAAAAGACAGTTGCTGTGGCAGCGCCGCTCATAAATAAAAACTGCCTTCTAGTTGTTACACAAGAACTTAAACACTCACCATTTTTATTTTCTTTATCCATTATAAATTCACCTCCTTTTTTTAGTGTCAGTGTCAGTTAAAGAAATTCTTTTTAGCTGACACTATATAACAACTGACACTTACACTTATTTTCTTGGCTGCCAGTCAGCCATTGGCGCATAGTCAGGCACCTTTGGAACCGGCAGTTTAATTTCTTCTCCGCTTGTTGACAGGAGAAACTCCTTTAATGCCTCCTTTTCATCCTTTGAAAGGTTCAGGGGTTTCAGGATTTTTGCCTTATTTCCCCACCTGTCAACACCGCCGCCTTTATTATAAAATTCTATAACCTCGTCAATGGTAAAGAGCGTTCCATTGTGCATATACGGCGCGCTGTATTTAAGATACCTGAGAGGCGCTGTCCTGAACTTGCCTCTGTCCTCAAGCCTCTTTTGCTTAAAATAAATGCCGGGGTCTGATTTATGGGTTCTATAAACATCTTCTGCAGAGCCTTTGCTGTAAAACTGATACCTGACTGTAACCTGCTGGATGCCATTTTCTTCAAACTCAGGGGCATCTGCCACGCCTATGTCATAGAATTTTTCATCTGTAAGCATCTGACCGTTATGGCATTGAATGCAGTTTGCCTTGCCTTTAAAAATTTCCATACCCTTCTGTGCCTTTACAGAGAGCGCATTCTTATCCCCCTTCATAAACTTATCAAATGGTGTATCAGGCTGGGAAAGCCATCTTTCAAATGCCGCTATAGCATCCCAAACATGGTCCATATTTGGCCACTCTACACCGAATATATCTTTAAATCTTCGGACATATTCAGGCGTAAACCTTACTCTGGACTCCATCATGTCAGGAGAGCCGTTGCCTGCCACTCCGCCTGTTGCCGCAACAGGAGCCTGCGCCTCAAGGCTTGTTGTCCCCCCTTCCCAGAATATCTTATTGAGATAGCCGGAATTTACCGCTGTCTGTGAATTTCTCCAGTGAACTGTGCCGGGATAACCCCTGCTTATAGGGTCTGCAAATCCCCACCCCTGTTTCGGGTCGTGGCAGTCAGCGCAAGAGATGCTGCCGTCTCCTGAGACCTTTGGGTCAAAAAACAGGAGATAACCCAGTTCCTGTTTCGCATCCATCTTTGATGGATATACATTTGCCCCCGATGGATTGTCAGTTGGAATAGGCGGATTAGAAGGCAACGGCATAAGCGGTCTGGATTTGCCTGCGTCTGCTGCATGGACTACAGTGAACAGTGAGCAGTGAATAGTGAATAGTAAGAACAAAACAAATGAATACAGGTGAAAATTTTTTCTGAAAAGATTTTTCATTTTGAATTTTTCATTTTGCATTTCCATTAGTTCTTCACCTCCTTCCACTTGGGAATCGGCTGATACTCCACCTTGACGCCTTTTGGCATGTCAATTGTGATTGGGTCTCCGCTTAAACTCAATAAAAATTCCTTTAATGCCTCTTTTTCACTGGCAGAAAGCCCAAGGGGTTTCATTGCAGTATCCTTCATCCCCGGACGGTCTTCACCGCCGCCCATGTTGTAAAATTCAATAACATCATCAAGCGTTGCAAACATGCCATTGTGCATATAAGGAGATGTGTATTTAAGTTCTCTTAATGTCGGTGTGATGAATTTGCCCACATCCTTTCTGTCCTTTGATATTGTGTAATAGCCTACATCCCTTCTCCAGTTCATCCTGTTGTCAACGCCCATAAACATCATATATGCAACATATGTAAAATGCCTCTGCGGGTCTTTAAAGACCTCTTGATTTTCTGGAACTCCTGTATTGTGAGGCTTGTTGTCGGAAAAATATGGGCCGTTGTGGCACTGAATGCACCCAGCCTTTCCTTTAAAAAGTGCCATCCCATCCTTTGCCTTTGGAGAAAGATTGCCTTTGTCAAAAGGAACATTCTTTGATGTAAGGGTTTCAAGAAATTGGACAATTGCATTCCTCGCAACATAATGGGTCATCTCGCCCTTTTGTGATGTTCCCATGTTCTTATCCCCATAGGCGTCTTTGGTCATTTGAACAATTTTTGGATCCTGCTTAAACCTTTCCTGCATAATCTGCATGTCCATATTCATGTTCATGGAATCTGTAATCATGTCCCTGAGCATGTCGTCCAAATCATCAAGCCTTCCGTCCCAGCCGTATGTCTTTCCTTTGTAAACTATGTTTAAAAGCGTCGGCGCATTTCTCCAGTGCTTTGAACCGGGGTATGCGTCAGAAAGCGGCATCCTTGTTGTGAATCCCTGCTCGGAGTTGTGGCATGTAGCGCAGCTCAATGCAGCATCCCCTGATACCCTTGCATCAAAAAACAGCGCCTTGCCGAGTTCCACTGCCTTTGGATTCGGCGCCTTTCTCTCCGGAAGCGGCGCTATATCAGGATAATCAGCAGCATGAACTACAGTGAATAGTGAACAGTAAATAGTAAACAGTAAAAATACAAAAACCTTTTTCATAATGCTTCACCTCCTTTATAAATTGATTACACAGATTTTTGAAAACGATTACACAGATTAACATCTTTGTCTGAATCGGTGTAATCTGCTTTTATAATCTGTGTAATCACCTTTATTTTCCAAACTCAAAATTAACCTCTGCTATTCCCTTTGCACTTACAATTGCCTTTCCTTCCTTCAGTCCAAACCGTGGATGCCATGCCTTGACAGTGTAAGTTCCGGGAGGCACATCCTTGATTGTAAAAGAGCCGTCCTCGCCGACAACCTCTGCATACGGATGTTCAGGCGCGAGCATAAAACCAAACATAAAATTATGCGCCTCGCAGTTAATTGAAACAAACTGCGACCTTCTCGGTTTCAGTTCCTTTTCAATATCACCAGGGTCAGGCTGGCCAAAATTGAAAATCACTTTTTTAACTGCGCTCCCGCTTTCAACGCCAATCATCTCCCTTGTATTGATGTTATGCAGCACGCCTTTATCGCTGTTTCTGATTGTGATATTGCCGGGTCTCACAACCTGCGCCCATGGAACAAAACGACACCCCTTCTGGTCTATCAAATACTTGCCGCCATCAGGCTTTGACCAGTCCTTGCCTTTTGCAATGCCGTCAATAAATACAAATGCGCCGCGCAGCGCATTCCCCTTAACATCAATCCAGACAACCTCCCGCTCCCCTGTGCCGCAGACATCAGTATTCTTTGTAATAGTAATCTTCTCCACCGCATCTACCGGCAGACTGCCTTTGAATGTAATCTTGCCTTTAACTGTGCCTCCGTCAGTTACAGGACCAACATCATAGGCATTGGCTGAAAATGAAACCGATAAAACAACTGCAAATGCTAAAAACAATCTTCCCACCAAATCACCTCCTTTTTTTAAAATTATGATTACGCAGATTTTGAAAAGATTACACAGATTTCACGGCGCCAGTTTCGCGAATGCCTTATTTTTGTCTCATTCACTTTGGAATGCTTCTGCAAATTGCATACCACTGCATAAATTGGAAAGATATTTCTATGGGAATGGCTATTTTATTCGGTTTGAAGGGATGTAAAGGTTTTTTCTGCTTTTAAGGAAAACATCTTGACTGGAAGGGTTTTTACCAGCAGGTGGTAAGAATATGACCAAAAACCCTAAATCCTAATGTCTAATTTCTAAAGTAAAAGTATTAGGAATTAGGAATTAGGAATTAGAAATTAGGATTTACTTTCTTTAATACCGTATTTCTTCATTTTCTCGCGAAGGGTAAGGCGGGAAATGCCGAGGATTTGGGCTGCGCGGGTCTTGTTATATCCGCAGTATGCAATGACCTTTTGTATATGCGCTTTCTCAATATCAACAAGGGTTTCATTTGACACAGGGCTTTTTGATGAACTCTGCTCTTTAACATCACCTACAACCATTTCCAGAGGCAGATGGTCAATTGTTATTTCTCCGGATGATGTTAGTATGCTAGCGCGTTCTATAACATTCTTGAGTTCCCGTATATTGCCGTGCCATGGATAGTTCAAGAGTACAGCCTTTGCCTCAGGGGAGATATGTCTTATGTCTTTGCCAAATACTCTGGAATGTTCATGTATAAATTTTTCAGCAAGGGGAAGTATGTCTTCTTTCCTTTCCCTCAAGCACGGGACATCAATGACCATAACCTTCAACCTATAGTAAAGGTCTTCGCGGAATCTATTCTCTTTTATAAGTTCCTTTAAGTTCCTGTTTGTCGCCGCTATAATCCGGACATCTACATTTATATCCCTGACACCGCCTACCCTTCTGAAACTCTGGTCTTCCAAAACCCTCAGGAGTTTGGGCTGAAGATTCAAACTCATATCGCCTATCTCATCAAAGAATACTGTGCCTCCGTCTGCAAGTTCAATCAACCCTTTTTTCGTCTCTTTTGCGTCTGTGAATGCGCCCTTTTCATGTCCAAAGAGTTCGCTCTCCATAAGATTGTCAGGTATTGCGCTGCAGTTTATCTTGATGAGCGGCATATCTCTCCTGCCGCCTCTGCAGTGGACAGCATTGGCAACCAGTTCCTTTCCAGTGCCTGTTTCCCCTTGAATAAGGACAGGCGTCTTAGGCGTCTCTGCTATTTTACAGATAAGTTCCTTCACCTTGTTAAAAGCATCGCTGTTTCCAATCATCTCTACAGGACACTCTCTGCCCGCCTTGTAGTGAAGACGCTCCACCTCGCTTTTAAGGCGCTGGGTCTCAACAGCCTTGTTCACGAGGATTTTCAATTCCTCCAGTTCAAAGGGTTTGTTTATAAAATCATATGCCCCTGCCTTCATTGCAGAGATTGCCACCTTGACCTCAGGATATGCAGTAATAACAATCACAAGGCACGAGTCATCAATCTTCCGCATCTC